>DATKJS010000124.1:0-78774 GCA_035543515.1 Terriglobales bacterium
CGGCCGGCTGCGGCTCGGCACCTGGCAGGGGGTCTGCCTCTGCGAATTCGACGGCCCGCGGACGCGAAAGGTCTGGGTCAAGATCGTCTGAATAGGGGCGGCGATCATGACCGCCCTTATCCCCCCGGGAGCCAGTCTTCGCGGTTCCCCCCACCGGCTGCGCCGCTGGGCCCCCCTCCACAACGGGGTCTCTCGGGCGGTCATGGTCGCCGCCCTAAAACAAGAGTCCAAGCTTCTTGAGCTCGGCCTCGAGGTCGGTCTCGGGCCGGTAGTGGATGCCGCGCAGCCCGGCCGCCAGCGCGCCCTTGACGTTCTCCTCCATATCGTCGATGAAGACGCATTCGTCCGGCCGGCAGCCGGCGCGGCGCGCCGCCTCGAGGTAGATGGCCGGGTCGGGCTTCGTCAGCCGCAGCTCGTAGGACAGGACGAAGTCGTCGAAGAGGAGAATCTCCGGAAACCGCCTCCGGACGAATCCGAACCTCTCCGGGTCGGTGTTCGAGAGGAGAGCCGTCCGGTAGCCCGCGCCCTTGACGCGCCTGAGGAGCGCGGCGACGGGCGGGTTCAGGGTGAAGATGTCGTTGTAGATCGCGTAGAAGGCCTCGTGGCCGAGGTCCGCGCCGACCGCCGCGCAGACAGCCCGCCGGAAATCCTCGGGTGTGACCGTGCCCTGGTCGAAGCGCCGCCAGAGCTCGAGGTCGCCGTGGACCGCGGCCTTGACCTCGTCGAAGGGCCGGGCGGCATGAGCGGCCAGCTTGTGCAAAAAGACGTTGTTGTCGAACCAGAGAACGACGCGTCCCAGGTCGGAGATGACGGTGCGGATCATGGAAGTTCCGGGCTCGCTTTCAGGTCGAAAATGGAAGGAAGTTATAGCAGAAACGGCGGGACGGGGCAAATCCGCGCTCCACGCCCCAGCGGAAGGCGGTCGCCGGCCCCCGAAGCGCGCCCGGCTGAGGGCGCAGCTATCTCTTGACCGGCCCCAGGTACTTGTCCAGCCAGGCCAGGGTCTCCTTGATGAACTCGTTGACAGGCGGGACGTGGTCGGTTTCGGTCGTGAAGAGCTTCTTGTTCTCGGCCGGAGTTCCCAGGAGGTCGAACATCGGCTTGATGTTCGCCTCATAGCTCTGGAGGGTATCGTAGATCCCGTTCATCACCAGGGTCGGCATCCTGACGCGGCCGACATAGTTGATGTCATTGACCTCAGGGCGTCCCACGCCGAAGATGCTCCCGCCCAGCAATATGCCGGTTTTGAACCTCTCCTCGACGGCCTCGATATAAACCCCCATCCCTCCGCCCCAGCTCATCCCGTAATAAGCGATCCTGCGGCCGTCGATGTCCGGGCGCGTTTCGAGATAATCCAGGCATCTCCGGAGATCCTTGACGTCCTGGACGAACAAGTCCACGAACTGATGGGAGTTCAGATCGTTGCCGTTCAGGATCGCGGCCAGCGAATCACTGCCGCGTTCGAAGGTCCCTTTGTAAACGGGATAGAGGGCCGCCCGGCCGTTCTTGACGACGAAGGAAAGGAACATGGGGAATTCGTAATAGGTCTCGATGTCCCGGCTGGACTTCTGGTTGACGGACTCCCCTCCGGGAAAATAGACGACGGCCTGATAAGGGGGGGCCGCGTTCTTGGGAAGGAAGAGGTGGGCCAGGACCCGCTCGCCGCCGTAGGCCGCGTCGAAGGAGACCGTTTCGTGGACCCAGTCCGGGCGCTCCTGGCGGGACTCGACCCGGGCCTTCAGGTCCGTCTTGTCATAGGAGAATTGTTCCTTGTAGACCTGGAAGACCGGATCCGGCACGGGTTTCTCCTTGTAAAGGTCCTTGGCCTCGACGGGTTTCATCGGCAGGAACGTGGCCTGGGGGACGCTCTTCGGGTCGGGATAGACCGCGCAGCGGAATCCGTCCTTGGGCAGGCGCTCCATGGCCGGGGCCTGGCTCAGGCTGCTGAAAATATAGGGATTGTCGTCCCAGGCCCCGCCCCTGATCAAGCGTCCTTTCGCGGTCCCGTTCCAGCACCATTCCCGGACGTTCCCGGCCATGTCCAGGGCCCCGTACGCCGTCAGGCCCGGCAGGCTCCCCGCGGCGACCGGGCCCTTGCCGCGGAAGTTGCTGAAGGGGGCCAGGATGGCGAAGCCGCCGAGCTGGGGGACCAGGATGAGCGTTGTGTACTCCCCCCTGGCTATCCCCCAATGCGCGCCGGTCGGCAGGCTCTTGCCGGCGAACTCCGCGTACGCCGAGGCCTCGTACCAGCTGACCCCCGAGACCGGATAGTCGGCCTGGCCTTCGGGGTAGTCCCCCGCCTGCCAGGTCGACGGCCCGGGCAGGCCCGTCTGGTCGACGAACCTCTTGACGGCCTCCTCCCAGCTCACGTCCCGGCCGTCCACTGCAAACGCCTGTGTCCAGTACTTCCTGTCCCGGTAGCCGCCGGCCGCGACGAACTCCTTGAATCTCCGGTTGGTGACCTCGCACCGGTCGATGAAGAAATCCGGCAGCTTCCCCAGCGGCGTGTCTTCCCCCTTGACCCGGACCATGCCCGGGGGGATGGTTCCTGTCTTGTCCAGCACCCTCGAGATGTCGTTGGGACCCAGAATATCGTGCGCGCCGGAAGCCGGCAGCCAGGTGGAGGCCGCGGCCAGGACCGTTTCATAGCCGTCCTTCTCGAACTTCCAGCGGAAGATGCCGATGGGCAGCCGGACCTTCTCGACCGGCGTCACCCCGAGAGGGACCCATTCCCCCTCGGGCGCGACATAATCCTTATAAGAGACCTTCGCGCCGGGCGGGTCGGTCCGGATATTGATCTTCAGCGAGCACTCGGAGATGAGCTTGGCCAGCTTGGCGTCCGTCGGGATGGTCTTCTCCGCCTCCTCCGCGAGCCTGTAAACGGCGACGAGGTCGCGCCAGACGTTGTTTTCCTCGATCATCCGTTCGATCTCCGGAAGGGCCACGTTCCTCGCCCAGCGGACCTTGGCTTGGTGCTTCAGGAAGCCGGCGCCGGCCAAGACCAGGAGGGCGAGCGCGGCGACCGCGGGAACGGCGACCCGGGGCTTGCGGAGGCGCCGGCCGAGCGTCTTCAGATTGAGGACGCCGGACCCCTCCATCTGGAGCGCGGTCTGATAGGCCTTGAGGTCCTTCAGCAAGTCGTCGGCCGATCCATAGCGGGCGTCCCGGTTCTTCTTGAGGGCCCGGGCGATGACCCGCTGCAGCTCCTCGGGCACCGGCGGCTTGCGGACCCTGAGCGACTTCGGCTCCTCGTGGACGATGGAATAGATGATCGAGACGTCCCGGTCGCCCTTGAACGGGACCTCGCCGGTCAGCATCTCGTAGAGGACGACCCCGAGCGACCAGAGGTCGGTTCGCTTGTCCAGATCGTCGCCGCGGGCCTGCTCCGGCGACATGTAAGCCACGGTGCCCAGCGTCGTCTGGCTCTTGGTCAGCGACGAACCGCCCCGCAACTTGGCCAGCCCGAAGTCCATGACCTTGGCCTGGCCCTTGTCCGTGACCATGATGTTGGCGCTCTTGATGTCGCGGTGGATGATACCTTTGCGATGGGCCTCGGCCAGGCCGGCGGCGACCTGGCCCACGATGGCCAGCGCCTCAGAGGCGTTCAGCGGCCCCTTCCTGATCTTGTCCTTAAGCGTCTCCCCTTCGACGTATTCCATGGCGATGTAGGGGTGCTCGCTGCTTTCCCCGACCTCGTGGATGATGCAAATGTTCGGGTGGTTCAGGGCGGCGGCGGCCTGGGCCTCGACCAGGAACCGCTCCCGGAGCTCGGGCGAGCTCATGAGGTGGGGCGGCAAGAACTTCAGGGCCACAAAGCGCCTGAGCTTGAGGTCCTCGGCCTTGTAGACGATGCCCATGCCCCCCTGGCCGAGCTCCTCGATGATCCTGTACTTGCCGGCGATGAGGCTCCCCGGCTTCATGACCTGGACGGGGGCCTCGAGCGTCCGCGTCAGCGTGGCCCCGGCGGGGCCCAGCGACGCCGCGCAGTTGCTGCAGAACCGGGAGCTATCGTTATTCTCGGAATGGCATTTCGGGCATTCGACCGGCATCGGCCCTCGCCTCATTTCCTTGCGCTCTCCAGGAGGCCCATCCGGCGCATCAGGGCCTGGAACCGCGGGTCAGGACGCAGGAAGTCGAAGATCGGCCAACGGAGATAGGGCAGGTTCGGCTCTTTCACTTCATAGCATCGCTGGAGCCATTTCAGGGCCTGTTCCTTGTCCTGGACATAGGAGTAGTTCAACGCCACATCGTAGGGCGAGATATTCCCCCCGCCGGTCGCGTAGGTCGTCTCGCCTCGGCCGGAGCTCCGGCCCGCAAGAGATTCCTCCAGGACGGCCAGGCGCCTCGCGGCTCCTTTGAAACCGGCCTCGGCAAAGCCCTTGTCGAGCGCGGCTTGCATTTCGGGAGAAGGGTAATTTTGCTTGAGCCAGGCGAAGGCCTCTTTATCCATCCCCTTGAGGATATAGGCGAGGCCGAGCCCGGTCGTCGCCACCGGGTTGTCCGGCTGCATGGCCAGGGTGGCCCGGCCCTCGGCGATCGCGTCGTCGTACCGGCGGGCGAAATCGAGGTCGACCACATAGAAGCTGTGGATGGTGACGTTGAACGGGTCGAGGTCCAGGGCCTTCTTGATCATGGCCATGGCCTCGTCGTTCCGGCCGACGATCATGAGGTAATGCGAGTACATGGCCAGGCCGTCGGCGTAGCTCGGATTGAGCGCGACGGCCCGTTTCCATTCGGCGTCGGCCTTGGGCATGTCCCAATCATGCCAGGTCGTGACGGACGCCAGCACATAGTGCGCCTCGGCCAACGAGTCGTCCAGCTCGACGGCCTTCAAGGCCGCGGCCTTGGCCTTGGGCACGGCTTCGCTCGACGGCGAGATCGTCATCTGGTTGCGGCAGGCCCAGACCCAGGCCAGGCCGGTGTAGGCGGCCGCGTAATCCGGCTGCTTCTGCAGGGCCACACTGAAGTAGTTCTCGGCCGTGTCCAGGTCCCCCGGCGTCATCTTGATCCAATATTGGGAGCCCTTGAGATAGGCTTCGTAGGCCGCCGGGTCGATCGTCCGCGACTTCGCCAGGCGGGCCTGCTCGGCCGGCAGGAGCTTGAGGGCCAGAGCCTCGGCCACCTTCTGCGCTACCTCGCTCTGCAAGGCCAGCAGGCTCGAGGCGTCCTTGTCGAACGTTTCCGCCCAGACCTGGGTCTGGTCCCGGGCTTTGATCAGCTCGGCCGTGATCCGGACCCGCGCTCCTTCGCGCTGGGCGCCGCCCTCGAGCACGTACTCGACGCCGAGCTCCCGCCCGATCTGGTCGATGGCTATGTTGCTCTTCTTGTAGCGGGCCACCGAAGCGTTCCCGATGACGCTCAGGGCCTGGGGATTGACGCCGCCGAGCTGGGCGTTCATCTGCTGGGTCAAGCCGTCGCTGAAGAACTCCTGCTGCGGGTCGCCGGTCAGGTTGGTGAATGGCAGGACGGCCAATCGGACCGCGCGGGCCGAGGCCCCCGTCCTCCCGAGGATCCTGCCGCGAAGCCCGCCGAGATTGAGCCCGAGGGCGAGCGCGATCGCGACCCCGAGGACGGAACAGACATAAGCCGTCCTCAGTCCCAGGATCTTCCGGGCCGCCCGCCGCGGCCTGGCTTTCAGCGGCTTGAGGCCATCGGCAACGGCGTCGACATCCTCCCGGAATTCATCCATCGTCTGATAGCGGTCGGCCGGCTTCTTGGCCAGGGCCTGGCCGACGATCTCGTCCAGCCCGGGAGGTGTGTCGGGCCGGGCCTTTTTCAAGGCTTCCGGCTCACTATGGAGAATGGAGTAGATCACGGCCTGTTCGTGGGCGCCCCGGAAAGGCATCTTCCCGGCCAGCGTTTCGTAGAGCGCAACGCCGAGCGACCAGATGTCCGTGCGGGCGTCCAACTCCCCGCCCCGGGCCTGCTCCGGCGACATGTAGGCCACCGTGCCGAGCGTCGTCTGGCTCTTCGTGATCGAGCTTCCGCCCTGGAGCTTGGCCAGCCCGAAGTCCATGACCTTGGCCTGGCCCTTGTCCGTGACCATGATGTTGGCGCTCTTGATGTCGCGATGGATGATACCTTTGCGATGGGCCTCGGCCAGGCCGGCGGCGACCTGGCCCACGATCGTCAGGGCCTCAGAGGCGTTCAGCGGCCCCTTCCTGATCTTGTCCTTGAGCGTCTCCCCTTCGACGTATTCCATGGCGATGTAGGGGTGCTCGCTGTTTTCCCCGACCTCGTAGATGACGCAGATGTTCGGATGGGAAAGCGCCGCGGCGGCCTGGGCCTCGATGAGGAAGCGTTCCTTGAGCTCAGGCGAGCTCATGAGGTGGGGCGGCAGGAACTTCAGGGCCACGAACCGTTTAAGCTTGAGGTCCTCGGCCTTGTAGACGATGCCCATGCCCCCCTGGCCGAGCTCCTCGATGACCTTGTATTTCCCGGCGATAAGGCTGCCCTTGGAAACGGCATAGGCGGCCGTTTCGATGGTCTTCGTCATGGAGACCGTGGGCGAGCCGGCGTGGGTCAGCGGCTCCGCGCAGTTGCTGCAGAACCGGGAGCCGTCGTTATTCTCGGAATGGCATTTCGGGCACTCGACGGGCATCGATTCCCTCTCTCCCGCTGGCCGGAAAGATATCACCGGCGGGGGAGAAAATCAAACCTGGACCCTGGGACATTCCAAGCGCGCACATCCCCCTCGGAAAAAGGCCCCCGAGGCCTGCGGACCGATCAGGAAGGACTGGCCTTCAAGAACTTGCCCGTGTCGATGGGGAACCCCTTCACGGATCCAGGAGGCCCGCCCCCGGCCCTCAGGCCCCGGCCTTCTGCGGCGCCTCGAGGCCCCGGTTCTCCCGACGGTCCGCCCGCTTGAGCAGGAGCGCGAAGACCAGTCCGATCACGCCCAGGCTCGCGAACATGAACTCGCTCGCGACGTAGTTGCCGGTCTTGTCCCGGAGCAGGCCGTTGAGGAGCGGGAAAAGCCCGAGTCCGATGTTCTGGATGGCCGTCATCAGTCCGAAGGCCGTGCCCACCCTCTCCGACCGGACGATGAGCGGCACCGACGGCCACATCGCGGCCGGGACGAGGACGAAGGCGAAGCCGAGGAGGATCATCGGGTAGACCGGGGACATCATGGTCAAGCCCATGGCCAGGTGGCAGGGGATCATGAGAAGCGATCCGGCGATCATGAACGTGGCCCGCTTTCCCACCCGGTCGACGAGCCGCCCGGCGAACGGGGCCAGGATCATCGAGGCGAAGATGATGATGCTCGAGATCCCCCCGGCCGTGCTGAAGATGTGGAGGAAGTTGTTGAAGACCTGGGCCAGGAAGCTGCCCGACGACGGCGCCGTCAGGCGGATGCCCCACTTCGTGTGGAAGAAGTCCGTCGACAGGCTCTGGAAGGGGAAGACGGCGGCGTAGAAGGTCAGGCAGAGGAACGTCACGTACCAGAACGTCGCCTTGAATTCCCTGATGTCCTTGAAGACGATCTTGTCGCCGGCGCTCTCGTCGCGGAGGGCGAGGATCTTCTCGCCACGCTTGTCCATGACGATGTAGCAGATGTTGCCGATGAGGGACAGGGCGCAGGCGCCGACCGCGGCCAGCAGGGCGTTGCGGAAGTTCCCGAAGTATTTCGTGATGAGCTCGCCGTTATTGAAGGCGAAGAGCGAGCCGAGCCGGCTCATGGTCAGGGCGATACCGAAGGAGAGTGCCAGCTCCTTCCGCTTGAACCAGCGGGCCAGCATGGCGCTCTGGGCGACGACCAGGGGCTCGGCGCCCGCGCCGAAGACAAACCGGCCGAGGAACATCAACGGGATCGTCCTGGCCTGCCAAACGACCGCGGCGCCGGCGAACACGAGGAGGGAGAACATGATGCCCGCCTTCCGCGTCCCCAGCCGGTCGATGAGCATCCCGGCGAAAAGCAGGACGAGGATGGCGGCGATCGAGTACATCGTGTTGAACGCGCCGACCGTCTTCCGCCCCGCGTGGAGGCCCTCGACGAGGGAGGGGGCGATGGCCCCGATGATGTCGTAGGCGAAGTAGCTCCCGAAGGTCAGGGAGGAGATGAAGAGGAGGTTCGTGAACCGGTAGATGGGCCGGGTGGGGTGGAAGAAGCCGACCGGACCCTCCGCCGCCGTCGCCGTGCCGTCCGTCATGCTCGTCGGTCCCCTCCGGCTACTTCTGGACGCGCTTGCCGGAGACGTTGGCCGTCATGCCGGTGTCGGCGTTGGCGATGGCGCCCTCGGCCGTATCGGCCGCGACCTTGAGCTGGGTCTTCCAGGTCTTGACCGCGCCGTCGGGCGGGCTGGCCACCGAGATGTCGTAGGCGAGGTTGTCGCCGTCGAACTCGATGTTGGCCAGGGGCGAGTCCGTGAACATGCCGTTCGGCTCGCTGATCTTGCCGGCCAGCTTGCCCTCGGGCGCCTCGAGGACGAGGGTCAGGGTAATGACCATGCCGCCCGTGTCGATGTCCAGGCTCCAGGTCCCGAGGACCTTGGCCAGGTCCGGCTTGGGCGCGGCCTGCTGCGGGGTTAGGGCCAGCCCGAAGGCCGCCAGCAGCGCCAGCGTCAGTCCCAGGCTCACGATCGTCCGTTTCATCATGACCTCCTCGAATGCGTCTCCGGATGTCCTGCCCGAAAGACGTATCTTCCTCCGTCCGGCCGGAATTTTCAAGGATACAAAAAAGGGACGGCCCCGCGGGGACCGTCCCTGGCATTTCGGTTGTCGCAGCTTCAGAACAGGCCGGCAAAAGCGACGTCGGCGTGGAAGAGCTCTTTGGTTCGGAACCGGACGTTCTTGTCCACGGTGTCCTTGACCGTCACGTAGAACCAGAACTTGTCGAAAAGGCGCAGCTTCTTCAGGTAGTACTTGGCGTAGTCGGTCATCTTCTCGACGATGATCTTGCCCACGTCCTTGCCCTTTTCGTCGGCGAGGAGGATGTAGGTGATGGGCTTCTCCGCGCCGCCCTCCTTGACCGTCGTCTCCTGGAGCTTGCCGTAGACCTTGGCCTTGCCCTTTCCCTCCCACTCATCGATCTTGTTGGTGCCGGTGATGGTCAGGGGGGCGTAGGCGTCGCGGGCCTTGACGTCGACGAAGTCCTCGAAGGTCACCTCCTGGCTCCGGGTGTAGACCGTCGAATACGCGCCGGCCGTCTTGACCTCGACCGTGTCGGCCCGGAAGATCGAGGGCTTGTCGGCCAGGAGCTCGCCCTTGACCCGGATGTCCTTGCCGATCAGGCTCGAGGCGTCATAGCCCTGGAGGACGATATCGAAGCCCTGGGCCGTGGGCAGGTAGAGGTATTTCCCGACGGCCGTCTTGACCGTCCCCTCGAACTCGTTGGCCGCCTTCTGGGTCTCGACGGCCGCGGCCTTCTCGACTTTCTTCCGGCAGGCCGTCGTCGCGGCCACCGTGACGACGAGACCGAAGCTCAAAATGACAATGCCGATCTTTCTCGCGGAACTCATGACTCGTCCCTCCATGCGTTGCTCGGACATCGCTCCACTCTCGGAGGAGGAAAGCGCTCCTGCGGCCGGGAAAAACCTTCCCGGGCAAGTATCAGTTTATACCACCGCCGCCGGAAAAAGTAAAGCGAAAAAGAGGGGGGATGATCCCTTCGGAGGATCCGGTTTCCGCCGCGTCGCACTGTCGGCGGGAAAGCGTCGGAAGGGCGCAAGAAAGGGGGTGGAAAAAGAGGACTGTCCCCAAGGAGGGGGACAGTCCCTCGTGATCTAATCGGTTTCAGCCTTTCCGGCGGACGCTCGAATGCCCGGAGGATGAGGACGACCTGGAGGAGGCCGAAGAGTGCGAACCCGAGGAGCCGCTCGACCGGGGAGCGCTGTAGGACCGCCCGGAAGAGCCGCCCGACCGCGGCGCGGCGTAGGACCGGCCGGATGAGGAATTGGAGCGTGACGGCGCCGAGTAAGAATAGGAGCCTCGGGATTGAAAGGGGGAGGAATAGGAGCGGGGGACGCCGTAGGACCGGCCGGACGAATAGTTCGGTCCTGAAGAGGGCGACGTGCTCGGCCGGGAATAGGAGTAGGAGCGGGCGTCATACCTCGGCGCCTGGCTGTACGACCGGGAGGGGGAGGTCGAAGGCAAGGTGGTGCTTCTCGAGCCCGTCGAATAGGACTGGCGCGGCTGGCTGCTCGAGTATTCCCTGACCGTCCGCGAGCCGGAGCCGGCCCCGGCGCTGATCCGCGAGGGGTACGTTCGGGCGTAGAGCGAGGCGTCCGGTCGGAACTCCCGGCCCGACGACGCGGATGAGGACCGGGGGCTCACGGACGGAGCCTCACGGCCCGCCGCAGAGGCGTAGTGCCTGACCTTCTCGGCGGGCTTGGCCTCGGTGCCGGACGGCTTGGACGCGCTGCCGCCCGAGCGCTCGACGGCCCGGGGAGGAGCGGCGCTCGGGGAGGGCGCGGCGCCGCGCGTGGACGGGCTGACCCGGGCGGACGAGTCGCCCTGCCTGGCGCCGGCCGATCGCGCGCCCGATCCCTGGCCGGAGGCCGGCGAGGTCGAGCGTCCCGGATAGACGCGGATCGACCGCTCCGAGGATTGGCCGGGCCGAGCGGCCGAGCCGTTGGCCTGAGACCGGCTGGGGGCGACGCTGTTCCGATCGAGGGAGCGGGCGCCGTTCATGCTTCTGGACGGCGAGCCCGCGTCGCTCTGCCTCAGCCGCGAGGCGGAGACGCCGCCGCCGGGAGCGAAATTCTTGGCCTCGCCCCGGATGCCGGCG
Source organism: Terriglobales bacterium (assembly GCA_035543515.1). GTDB lineage: Bacteria > Acidobacteriota > Aminicenantia > Aminicenantales > Saccharicenantaceae > DATKJS01. The sequence goes on from DATKJS010000124.1 coordinate 10,727, forward strand.
TGGTTGGCGAAAATCCTCTGCACTTCGGGGGATTGGAGAGTCGAGCGTCCAACGCCCGGCCGGAAGCCGGGCTGCCGGTCCTGGAGGGAGACCCGGTCGAGGCGGCCGAGTTCGCCGCCGCGGAGCATGTTGTGCCCCAGGTTCGAGTCCTGGAGCCGGTCCCTGCGGATGATGTTCATGGCCCGGTTGTCATGCGGGTAGAAGGGTTCGCGGTAGCGGTCGTAGAACCTGCCGCCCCAGATGACCGCGGGCCGGTTGTACCAGGTCAGCGGACACCAGCCGATGTAATCGTTGTCCCACCACCAGTTGACCCAGGCCGGGCCGAAGTCCCAGTGGGGGATCCAGTACCAGCCGAGGCCGAAGCGCCACTGCCATCGGCCGTAGTGGTAGACGGACCAGCCCCAGGGCTCGGAGGAGATCCAGTTCCAGCCGAGGCCCGGGTACCAGTCCCAGCGGCCGTACATGTAGGGCCGCCAACCGTCGCCCACGCCGTAGGGGCTCCACACGTAGCCGTAGGGCTGTTCATAAGTCCATTGTCCGTTCTGGTCGAGCTCTTCCTGGTATTCGTCGATCTGGGAGGGAAGACGGCTCGTCGTGCTCCTCTGCGCGAAGAGGGCGTCCCGGGAGGCGTTCCACTGGTCGAAGGCGTCGTTGCGGGTGGTGGAATAGGCCGGCTCGCCGAGCAGGCGCCCGTCCTCGGCGGCCAGGGATTCCCGGGCGTGGACGACGACGGAGCCCGCCTCGCCGGCGGCTTCGAGACTGCCCTCGGAGACGCGGACCTCGGTCTGGCCGTTGGCGACGACGTTGATGCGGTAGAGGCCGTCATCAAGGACGTAGCAGGACATGTCGGGGGAATGGACCTCGAAGGCCTTCTCGCCCGAGAGGCTGCTCACGCGCAGGTAGGCGCTGCCCTCGAGGACATGGATCTTAACATGGTCGTCCCCCTCGGTGGGCAGGACGGCGAATTCGACCTTGGTGTTCTCGGCCAGCCGGAGGAAGTTCCGGCGCCCGAAGTCGACCTCGGCCTGGCCGGCGCCCGTGCCGAGCGTGTCCCCTTGGACGAGGGCCAGGTTCACCTCGACTTTTTCGGTGCCGAGGCCCGCCGTCCTCTGAACGAAGACATCGCCCTGGACGTAGGTCACCCGGGCGTAACTCGCGGCGTAATACGAGTTCGGGGCGCCCGGAGTGTCGTCCGGGGACTGGGCCGCAAGTCCGAGCGGAATGGATACGAGGAAAGCCATCGCCAGGATCGCTGCTTTCTTCATCTTCGTTCTCCTTCCGCTCCCCTCCATTGCAACTCCCGTGCCATCTTGGTCTTCCCTGAAGGAACAGCAGAACCGTCCCAAAAAGAGGACGGCTCCCCTATAAAAGAAAGAAAGAGGGACAGTGCCCTCCGGGGGCAGTCTCTCTTACTAAGCCGGGCAGAAAATAACTGTCTTCGGATTTTTCTATCGCCCGGCCGGTATTCAGGAAGCAGTAAGGATCATGTAATATACTTACGGCTCCCGTAGTAACAATTTGCTCAGAAGCGATACCAGAAAAAGGGATGCCGCCAGCGCCAGGCGCCGGCGCGCGTCCGCCAGCCCCAGGCCGCCCTCGCGCGAAAGCCCGGCCCCATCCCCCAGCCGCCCCTGAGTCCCATGATGCGGCCCATGCCGGGACGGAAGGAGCCGGCGCGCCCCGCAAAAGTCCCCCGGAAGGCCTTCATCTTCTGCAGCTGCTCGGGGGTGAAGATCCTCTCGAAGTCGCCGCGGGCGCGGAAGGCCGCCTTTTCGTGGTCGGCGCGGAGCTTCGATATCGAGTCGATGAATTCGTCAATCCTGGCCGCGTTGGCCTTGGGGTCCTTGGCTAGGTCCCGCATTTCCGCCCGCATCTTCACCATCTGGTCGCGAAAGGCCTGTCGGTCCTTCATCCGCGCCTCCCGGAACTCGCGGATCTGCTTCTCCTGGTCCGGGGTGATGCCGAGGTCCCTGATCATGTCCCGCGGTCTCGCGGGGACCTGGGCTCCGGGCTGGGCCTGTGGCTGATCCTGGGGGGCCGGCTGTTCCTGGGCCCCGGCTGCGGCGGGCCAGAGGGCGGCGACGAACGCGGCCGCCAGGACAAGGGCCCCGAGCCCTTTGACGTGCGTCTTGTTCATGGTGTCACTCCTTGTTCTCTGCGACACTCTCTTAGACAGCGGCGCCCGGGAAAACCTTTGCGGCGGGGCGGGCGGCCTCAGCTTTCCTGGCGGTGGCGTAGCCGATCCAGGGTCACGGCCACGATGATGATGACGCCGATGATGATCTCCTGGATGTAGTTCGGCCAGCCCATCATCGTGCAGCCGTTGCGGAGGAAGGACATGATCAAGACGCCGATCATGCTCCCCAGGATGCTTCCCTCCCCGCCGCTCAGGCTGCCGCCGCCGATGACGACCGCGGCGATGATGTCGAGCTCGAGCCCGACGGCGACGGTCGGGTCGCCGACGGTCAGCCGCGAGAACTCCATGACCCCGGCCAAGCCGCAGAAGAGCCCGGCCACCGAGTAGATGAGGATCTTCGTGCCGTTGGTCCGGATGCCGCAGAGCCGGGCCGTGGACTCGTTCGAGCCGATGGCGAAGACATGGCGGCCGAAGACGGTGTAGCGGAGGAGGATGGCCATGACCACGGCGAAGACGATGACGACCCAGATGCCGGGAGCCATCAGGAGCCAGCCCGGCCGCGGGCTCTTGGCCATGAGCTCATTGACCCAGGTCATGGGGGCATCGATCTTCTGGTTGCCGGCGATCCATTTGGCCAGGCCCCGGGCGATGCCCATCATGCCCAGGGTAACGATGAAGGGCACGAGCCGCAGCCGGGTGATGAGCGTGCCGTTGACGAGGCCGACCAGACCGCCGACGACGACCCCGAGGACGAGCCCGACCGCGGGGGGCGCGCCGGCGTTGATGGCGTAGGCGGCGATGACGCTGGCCAGGGCGATGTTCGACGCCGCCGAGAGGTCGATGCCGCCGCTGATGATGATCAAGGTCATGCCCAGGGCCCCCAGGGCGACGATGACCGACTGCGTGGCCACGCTCTTGAAGTTCGCCGCCCGCAGGAAGCGGCCCTGGACCTCGGGGATGAAGGCGAAGATGGCGATGACGAAGAGGAGCCCGATGAAGGGGCCGAGGACGTTGAGGGCCTTTTGGAGGTTCGCTTTGGGTCGTCCGCTCATCGCCGTTGTCCTTTATCCCGAATTCTCACCCATTACCCGCCCGGCCGACCGTCGCCGCCGCCATCAGCGCGGCCGGGTCCCAGTCCCGCGTCTCCCGCACGTCGATGAGAGCGCCTCGATGAAAGACGGCGATCCGGTCGCAGACGCCGAGCAGCTCGGGGAAATAGGAGCTGACGAAGAGGACGGACTTGCCGTCCCGGGCGAGCTCGCCGATCCACTCGTAGATCTGGGCCTTGCTGACGACGTCGATGCCCCGGGTCGGTTCGTCGAGGAGGAGGACTTCGGCCTGCTGGTGGAGGAGCCGGGCCAGGGCCACCTTCTGCTGGTTCCCGCCCGACAGGCCGAGGACCTTCTGGAGCGGGCCGCGGGCCTTGATCTTGAGCCGGGCGATCCAGTCGCCGGCCGCCTTCTCCTGCCGGCCGAGCCGGAGGAGCCCGAAGCGCAGGTAGGGCGCGTAGCGGCTGAGGGTGATGTTGTCGGCGAGGGACAGCGACAGGGCCAGCCCCTCGCCCGTGCGATCCTCGCTGAGGAGGCCGAAGCCCTGGCCGATGCGGACCCAGGGCGCGGCCTTCCCCGTCTCGACGCCGGAGACGACGAGGGCGCCGCCCTCGAGCTCGTCGAGGCCGAACACGGTCCGCAGCATCTCCGTCCGGCCGGAGCCGACGAGGCCGGCGATGCCCAGGATCTCGCCCCGGTCCAGGGCCAGGCTGACCGGCGCCGCCATGCGTGTCCCTTTCAGCCCGTAGAGGGCGACGACCGTCTCGCCCCGGCCGTGGGGGACGCGCGGAAACATCTCCTTGACCTCCTGGCCGACCATGAGCCGGATGAGGGCGTCGAGACCGGTCCCCTCCATCGTCCCGGAGCCGACGTTGCGGCCGTCCCGCAGGACCGTGTAGCGGTCGGCGACCTTCTGGACCTCCTCCAGGAAATGGCTGATGTAGATGACGCTGACGTCCTGCTCCTTGAGCCGGCGGACGATCTCGAACAGCCGCAGGCTGTCCTCCTGGGAAAGCGAGCTCGTCGGCTCGTCCATGACCAGGATCCGCGAGCGGGCCAGCAGGGCCCGGGCGATCTCGACGACCTGGCGGGCGCCGACGCCGAGCTTGCGGACCGGGACGTCGGGGGCGATCTCCGGGTGACGGACAAACTCCAGCGTCTCGCGGACCCGGGCCCGCATCGTCCGGCGGTCGAGCCAGCCCCCGGTGTTGACCTCGCGGCCGAGCATGATGTTCTCCTCGACCGTGAGGTGGGGGGCGAGGTTGAGCTCCTGGTAGATCATGGAGATGCCGCACCGCAGCCCGTCGAGCGGGCCGGACGGGGCGTAGGGGCGGCCCTCGAGGGTCATCCGGCCGGAATCGGGGGGAACGGCGCCGCTCAGGACCTTCATCATCGTACTCTTGCCGGCGCCGTTCTCGCCGATGAGGGCATGGACCTCGCCGCGCCGCAGGTCGAAGCTCACGTCACCGAGGGCTCGCGTGGCCCCGTAGGCCTTCGAAACCCGCTCCATACGGAGGACCGGCGGGGCGCTCGGGTCGGACATCAGCGGCCGAGGTATTTCGAGAAGTCGGGCTCGAGAAGGGCCTTGACCTCCGGGCTGCCCATGTTCTCGGCCGTGACCAGGACGACGCCCGTGTCGATGACCTTGGGGACGGCCTGACCGCGGAGATGGGCGACCATGGTCTTGACGCCGAGGTAGCCCATCTTCATCGGGTTCTGGAGGACGAGCCCGAGGATATCGCCGTCGCGCAGCCCCTGGACGAGCTTGGGGGAGCTGTCAAAGCCCACGAACTTGACCTTGCCGGCCAGCCGGGCCTCCTGCAGGGCCCGCAGGACGCCGAACGTGCTCGACTCGTTCGGGGCGAAAATGCCTTCGACGTCCGGGAAGCGGCTGAGGAGGTTCTCGGCCAGCTGGTAGGCCGTCTCGGTCGTCGCCCCGGCGTACTGGTCCTGGACGAGGAGCGACAGGCCGGAGAACTCCTTTTTCACCGTGTCGAGGAAGCCCGCCTCGCGCTGGGTCGTGCTGGCCGATCCCTCCTGGTAGCGGATGAGGAAGATCCGGCCCTTGCCGCCCATCAGGCCGCCGAGCCGGCGGGCGCCGAGGACGCCGCCCTGGTAATTGTCGGTCGCAACGTAGCTCACGTAATCGCTCCCCTGGAGGCCGGAGTCGATGATGACGACCGGGATTTTCTCCAGTACGGCGTCCTGGACCGGCCGCATGAGCGCCCGGTCGTCGAGCGGGGCGAGGACGATGCCGTCGACGCCCCGGCTAATGAAGTCCTCGACGACGGTGATCTGCTGGGCCCGGTCGTCCTCCTTCTGGGGGCCCTTCCAGATGACCTCGACGCCGAGCTCCCGTTCGGCCTGGACAGCCCCGGCGTGGATCGACTTCCAGAACTCGTGGGTCGTGCCCTTGGGGATGACGGCGATCTGGAGCTTCTTGGCCGCCCGGGCCGCCGGGGATCCGGGGCCCTTGCGGCCGCAGGCCGGGGCCAGGAGCGCCAGGCAGAGGGCGGCCGTGAGGATGCGGAGCGATTTCGCGTTCATGGCCAGAGTATACTCAGATGAGGACGGCCCGTCAAAGCCCGGCGGGGCGGGGACGGAACGGTGGGCGGGGAGAAAGGAAAAAAAGGGGAACCCCCTCCGCCGGGGCTTTCCCGGCAAGGCGGTTCCCCTTCGAAGACGGGGACGGTCGTCCCCGTTGTCGGTCCGGAACGAAAGGCGTCAGGCCTTTTTCAGGATGGGCATCCCGGTCTTGGCCGTCTCCATGACCTTGTAGCCAGCGGGGACGGCATCCAGGGCCCCGGGCCGGATGTCGCGGGCGAAGTAGTAGATCGTCTGCTTCCGGCCGCCCTTCAGGTTGACGTCCTTGGAGTGCAGATAGTACCCGACCCCCTTGGAATTCTTGAATTGAAAAGCCATGAGTGATACCTCCTAGTATTTTGGCTTAAAACTTGTAGCCGAAGTTGATGCCCAGCAGGAGGGCCTGCATCTTGTACAGGCCCTGGGCCGGGTTGATGGGACCGAACAGGCCGAAGATGTCGCCGTTCTCGCTCGTCCGGGCCATGAAGTGCTCGAAGTGGGCGCCGAGGTCGATGGTGAATTTGCCGATCGTGTAGCCGAGCCCGCCCTGGATCGCCCACCGGTCGCTGTCCGGCAGGTTCGGGTCCATGGTCGAGGTCGGCTGGGGCGTCTCGTCGAAGAAGCCGCCGAGCCGGAGGGCCAGCTTCTTCGTCGCCTGGTACGCGAAGCCCATCCGGTAGCATTGGGAGTTCTTCCAGAGCTGGGGCGCGGTCAGGCTCTGGGCCGGATAGGGCGACGGGAAGGTGATGTCGGCGGTGTACGAATCGTAGCGCTTCCAGAAATAGGTGTGGACGTCGAAGGACCAGAGGAGCTTCGGCGTGATGTTGATGGCCAGTCCGAGGGTCAGGACGTCCGGGAACTTGAAGGTCGTCTTGACGTCCCCGGACGTCGGGACATAAGGCTGGAGGGGCGCCGGGACGAACTCGCTGTCCAGGGCGACCGTCCCGGAGTACTTGATGTTGAAATGGCTCCGGTAGCTCGCCCCGAGCGAGAAGCCCTTGCCCTTGTAGAGCAGGCCGGCGTTGAAGTTGAACGAGCTCCCGTTGGCCTTCAGGGCTGTCGGGACGTCGTACGGCTCCCCTTCCCCGGGCGGCAGGGTGATGCTCTGGTAGAGGTCGAGCTTGAGGGTCGAGAAGATGTAGGAGCAGCCCAGGCCGAGCGAGAGGTTGTCGAGGAGCTTGATGGCGACGGCCGGGTTGACGAAGAACGTCTTCATGTCGTTGAAGTAGCCCAGGTAGGCCAGCGGGAAGGCCGGCGGCGAGTCGTTCGTCTTCTGCCACTTCGTGCCCAGGCCGAACGGGGCCATGAAGCCGATGCCGGCGGTGATGCGGTCTGAGAACTTGTGAGTGAAGTAGACGTTCGGGGGGGTGAAGACCTGGCTGACCTGCTTGATGGTCGGCGCGCCAGGATAATAGGGCATCGCGACCGAGCCCGACGGGATGATGAAGGTGGCGCCCAGCATGAGCTGCGTGCCGTCGACCCAGGCCAGCCCGGCCGGGTTGTGCCAGATGGCCGTGGGGTTGTTGGCCACGGCGGTGAAGGCCCCGCCCATGGCCATGGCGGCGGCGCCGTGCTCGTAGATGAGGAATCCCGCGCCGCGCGCCGCGGGCGCGGCCGCGACGAGCAGGACGGCGAGCGCAACCAGAATCGGCTTCGTCTTCATGCAAACCTCCTGGCGTTGTTCCATCGTGTCGGATCGCCGGACGCATCAATCGACGGCGTTCAGTCTCGGCTCCTCTGCCCTGGTCCAACTATTATAGAAAATGCCCCCCCTTGTCAAGGCCGGACGTCGCCGCCGCGGCCGCCGGCCCTATTGGAGGAAATTGACCGTCGGCGGGATGTCGGCGGGGACGATCGTCCCGAAGTTGTCCTCGTACCGCTTGATGTTGGCCTGAAGGGCTTCCACGAAGCGCTTGGCGTGGGCCGGGCTGAGGATGACCCGCGAGACGAGCTTGCCATAGGGGCCGTCGGGAAAGAGAAAGGCGAAATCGAAGATGAACTCTTCCCGGGAGTGGCGGATAGCGGCCAGGTTCGCGTATTGCCCCAGGGCGACGGGCTCGTCGACCTTGATCTCCAGCTTCTTCTCGTCCATGGTCCCTCCTCGAACGGGGTGGGCCTATTGTGACCGAAGCGGGGGCGGAAAGCAAATCGAGCCGCGGGCCCCGGTTTTTTTTGCGGAAACGAAAATTTCCCTTTACTTTTGATTTCGCGGTGCTATAATAACATTGGCTTTCTTGGGCGGGCTGGAGAAAGCCCCCACCTTTTTGGTTCCCATCATCAACCCCCCTTTTGCTGACACAGCCCGCACCTCTTCCTCATATCCGGTATCTGAAATATCATCGTTGTCGGATCGGTCCCGCGAGTCTGCGTCCCCGTCGGCCTTGCGACGGAGGAACCGGGACAGGTTCCCGGGGCCGGGGGATAAGGACGGCCTTGGCGCCACCTCACTTGATGACGCGCCGGGACAGAACCCCTCCGGCTTGAAACCGGGCCGAAGGCGGGTGATTCTCTACGGCCTGACGATGCGGCCGGCGACTTCCTTGATGACCTTGAACGCGGCCGCGGCGGTGATGCCGGAGACGTCACGCGAGGGGTTGAGCTCGACGACGTCGAGGCCGACGATTCGGCCCTTCAGGGCCTGGATGACCTGCAGGGCCTGGCGCGTCGAGAGGCCGCCCGGCTCGTGGTGCGAGACGCCGGGGGCGAAGGCGGGGTCCAGGGCGTCGAGGTCGAAGGAGATGTAGACCGGGTTCCGGAACTTGAGGAAGAGCGGCTCGCCGATGTCCTTCATCTCGACCATCCGGGCGTCGTGCTTGAGGGCCCTGGCCCGGTGGGACGCGGTGATGGCCCGGACGCCGACCTGGACGAGGTTCTCGGCCAATCCGTCCTCGAGGACCCGGGCCATGGGGCAGGCGTGGGACAGCCGGTCGCCGTAGAGGTCGTCGTAGAGGTCGGGATGGGCGTCGAAATGGAGGATGTCGAGCGCCTTGAAATTCGCCGCGAAGGCCTTGAGGACCGGATAGGTGATAGAGTGGTCTCCGCCGAGGATGAGGGGGACGGCCCCCTTGGCCAGGACCCCGGCCACGGCCTTCTCGGTGAGGGCGAAGGACTTGTCCGGGTCGCCGGAGGTATCGACGTCGCCGAGGTCGACCATGACCGCGTCCTCCTCGAGGTTGACGCCGAGCTCGGTACAGGCGCAGTAGCACTTCCCGGTCGAGACGGCCCGGATCGCCGCCGGCCCGGCCGCGGCGCCGCGGAGGTAGCTCGACTTCTCGTCGAAGGGAACGCCCAGGACGGCCAGCTGGTAGTCCGGATGCTCCGCCAGGGGCTTGAGGGCTCCGCCGAAATCCGACATCAGGGACCTCCTCACCGACTGCGCCTCCCGGTCCGACGCCGGGTCGCCGCGTCGATTATATCCGATCCCTTTGCCGGCGTCTAACGGACGCGCGGAGGCGAGGGAGGGGGTCGCGCGCCGCAGTCCGGCCGGGAGGGTTCCGGGCCGGTGCCGATCGATGAAGAAGCGAAAGGCGGGGGAAAAAAAGACGGGAGAGAGATCCTCCCTCTCCCTTTTCACAACCTTGGCGCCGCCCCTTGCGGGGCAATCGCTGTGCCAAAAGGCTGCGACCGGGCCCAGAATCCCATTGGCCCTCCGGAGGGTCAATCGCCTCCGGCGGTGGTTCCGGGAGTGAGATGGCGCGGTTTTTCTCATCGGGGACGGCTAGCCGCCCCCTTGGGCGGGCCGGGTTGACTTCGGACGGGCTTTCGCTAGAATGATTCGAGGAAAGCCATGGCCGACGCGATCCGCATCGACAGCCTGAAGAAGTCCTTCCGACTGGGCTTCATCCCCAAGACGCGCGAGATCCTCAAGGGCATCTCCCTCTCCGTGAGGGAGGGCGAGATCTTCGGCTACCTCGGCCCGAACGGCGCCGGGAAGACGACGACGATCAAGTGCCTCCTCGGCCTGATCTTCCCCGACGCCGGGACGATCGAGGTCTTCGGCCAATCCCACCTCTCGGCGCGGGCCCGCCAGTCCCTGGGCTTCCTGCCCGAGAACCCCTACTTCTACGACTACCTCACGGCCGCCGAGTTCCTGGCCTTCACCGCCGACCTCTTCGGCCTGGACCGGCCGGAGCGGGACGAGCGGATCGCCCGGCTCCTCAAGCTCGTCGGGCTCGAGCGGGCCGCCTCGCTCCGCCTGCGGAAGTTCTCGCGGGGCATGCTCCAGCGGGTCGGGCTGGCCCAGGCCCTCATCAACGACCCGAAGCTCGTCATCCTGGACGAGCCCCTCGGCGGCATGGACCCGCTCGGCCGCAAGGAGATCCGCGACATCATCCTCCGCTTCAAGGACGAGGGCAAGACCGTCTTCTTCACCTCCCACATCCTCCAGGACATCGAGATGATCTGCGACCACGTCGCCATCGTCGTCGGCGGCCGCGTCGTGAAGCAGGGGCCGCTCCAGGACCTCGTCTCGGAGCGCGTCCTCTTCACCGAGGTCACGGTCTTGGGGGTCGCGCCCGAGGCCTTCCGCGGCCTGGGCGAGGGCGTCTCGGCCCGCGGCGACCGGGTCTTCCTCAGGATCCTCGAGGAGACGCGCGTCGAGGAGGTTCTGGCCCTCGTCCGCGAGCGCCGCGGCCGGGTCGTCTCCCTCAGCCCGCGGACCGAAACGCTCGAGGACATCTTCGTCGAAACGGTGACCGGGAAATGAAGAGGGTCTGGGCCATCGCCGGGATCACCTTCAAGGAGGCGAAGCGGGACCGCATCCTCTACCTCCTCTTCTTCTTCGCCGCCCTGGCCATCATCGCCTCCCGGGTCCTGGCCATCCTGACCGTCGGCGACCGGGTCAAGATCATCAAGGACGTCGGGCTGGCCTCGATCCAGGTCTTCGGCGTCCTCATGGCCGTCCTCATCGGCACGAGCCTGGTCTACAAGGAGATCGACAAGAAGACGATCTTCACCCTGCTCTCGAAGCCGCTCCGCCGGGCCGAGTTCATCCTGGGCAAGTTCCTCGGCCTCGCCCTGACCCTCCTCGTCATGACGGCGGGGATGAGCCTGATCTTCCTGGCCGTCGTCTATCTCCACACCTTTCGCATCGAGTGGACGATGCTCATCGCCATCGCCTACATCGTCCTCGAGGTTCTCCTCATTACCGCCGTGGCCATCCTCTTCTCCTCGTTCTCGACGCCGATCCTGAGCTCGATCTTCTCGCTCGCCTTCTATCTCATCGGCCACCTCTCCTGGGGCCTCGAGGTCCTCATCAAGAAGATGAAGGCCGGGGCGGGGCGGGCCGCGGCCCAGGCCCTTTACACCTTCCTCCCCGACCTCGAGAACTTCAACTTCAAGACGGAGGTCGTCCACGGCCTGCCCATCCCGGCCGGGATCTATCTGTCGTCCTTTCTCTACGGCGTCTTCTACACCGCCTTCATCCTCGGCCTCGCCATCCTCATCTTCCGGCGGCGGGATTTCATCTGACGCGGGGAGGCCGGACGACCCACATGGAGAGAAGACCCGCGGCGGCCAGGGGATCGGCGACGTTCCTCCTGGTCCTCATCCTTCTCGGGACGTGCGCGTCGTTCATGGCCCTCAAGACGCGGACCGACACCATCGTGCGGAAGAAGGTCCCGGGGTCGTCCATCATCTACATCCCTTCGGGCAAGTTCCTTCGCTACGCCACGTTCGGCTATTCCTCGCTCGCCGCCGACCTCATCTACCTCTGGGCTATCCAGTATTACAGCACGCCGACGATCGACGACCGCTTCGACCACCTCGACCACGTCTTCTCCATCATCAACGAACTGGACCCGCGCTACCAGGATCCCTACGAGGTCGGGGCCATGATCGCGGTCGACGGGGCCCGGGAAGTCGTTTCGGCCGTCCCCGATCTCAGCCGCGGACGAGGCCGAGCCGAATACGCCCGGTCGCTCTTCCAGGCGGCCTTCGCCATTCTCGACCGCGGGGCGGCCAATAACCCCGACCAGTGGATCTATCTTTTCGACGCCGGCCACATCGCCATGATGAGCCTCAAAGACTTCGACCTGGCCGAAAAGTACTTCGGACAGTGCATGAAGATCCCCGGAGCGCCCGACTTCACCCGGCGTCTCTATGCCAACGCCCTCTACAAGCGCGGCGACCTCGAGACGTCCTGGCGGACCTGGCTCGACATCTACAACACCGCCCCGGACGAGCGGACAAAGAGAATCGCCTCGAACCACCTCTACCAGGTCAAGAGCGCGATCGACACCGGCCGTCTCAAGGAAGCCGTGGGGAAATTCCGGGAGCGCTACCACCGCCTGCCCGGCGAGCTGGCCGACCTCGTCCGGGCCGGCCTCGTCGACAAGCTCCCCAAGGACCTGGACGGCGGGGACTACGTTTACGACCCCGAGACCGGCGACGTCAAGGCGGCGACGAGCCCATGGAAGCGATGACCCTCATCCTCATCGCCATCTTCGGCCTCGTCTGGGGGAGCTTCCTCAACGTCGTCATCTACCGCGTCCCCCGGGGCATGAGCCTTCTGCGGCCGCCCTCGACCTGCCCGGGATGCGGGGCGCGGATCAAGCCCTATGATAACGTTCCGGTCCTGTCCTACCTCATCCTTCGCGGCAAGTGCCGGCGCTGCGGCCGGCGCATTTCCCCCGTCTATCCGGCCGTCGAGGCTCTCACCGTCCTGGCCTTCATCCTCGTCTACATCAACTCGGGGCGCCGGCTCGGCCTGCCCTTTTTCGCCGGCTGTCTTTTCGCCAGCGCCCTCATCGCCCTCGGCTTCATCGATTACTTTCACCAGGTCCTGCCCGACGAGATCACCATGCCCTGCCTCGTCCTGGCGCTCGCCTACTCGTTCTTCCGCGACGACCTGAGCTTCCGCGGCGCCCTCGTCGGGGCCGTGGCCGGGGCGGGCTTCCTGCTCCTCGTCTACGGCGCCTACCGGCTTATCCGGAAAAAGGAGGGGCTGGGGATGGGGGACGTGACGATGCTCCTGATGATCGGGGCCTATCTCGGCCTCGGCCGGACGCTCCTGACCCTGATCCTGGGCTCGTTCGTCGGCTCCCTCTTCGGCGTGTATTTCGTCGTCCGCCGGAAGAAGGACCTCCAGTTCGCCCTGCCCTTCGGGACGTTCCTCGCGCCCGCGGCCTTCGTCGCCGCGCTGTGGGGCGACCGGATCGTCAGCGCCTACCTCGGCCTTTTTCGCCGCTAGCCCGGCCCCCTCGGCCTTTTCTCTCTATGAGAAAGAGCCGGTCCGTGGCCGCACCCACCTTGAACTTCTCGGCCACGGGACAGCCGGGGACCCAGACGATCTCGCCGGCCGAAAGGAAGACGGGCCGCCGGTCGCGCTCGCCGAGCGGGATGCCCCTGGCCCTCAGGACCTCCTTGAGCTTCTTCCGGCCCGGCGCGCCAAGCGGCCGGTAGAGGTCGCCAGGCCGGCGGTTGCGGACGACGAGCGGGAAGCGGAGCTTCGCCCGGTCGAGGAGGGCGCGGCGGGCGTCGTCGCCGGCGAGGGGCATCCCATCCGTCCGCGCCAGCATCCGGCCGCGGAAGGCCATGCCGGCCGCCCGAACCTCTCCCCTGCCGTCCCAGCGGACCTCGAAGGCACGCGCCGCCGCCGGCGTCCGCCGGACGCGGAGAAGCCGGCCGCCCTCCCGGCGCAGGACGAGGCCCTTCTTGAAGGTCCGCTGCCGGCCCTCCTTGAGGTCGAGGAGCGAGGCGATGTCGGCCGAGGTCACGGACCGCAGGTCGCCCTTGACTTCGCGGACGAACTCGCGCGCCACGCGCCGGGCCAGGGCGGGCGGGACGAGGGCGAGGGTCCGGACGTCGAGGGCCGTCTCCCCCCGGGCCCGGGCGATGAACTCGTCAGCGAACTCGCGGACGAAGGCGGCCAGGAGGTCGTCCTCTTCGCGGGCGAGGGAGGCCAGCGCGGCCAGGTGCTCGACCAAGCGCGGCGCGTATCCACGCTCGAGCTCAGGCAGGAGGTCGAGCCGAACGCGGTTCCTCAGGAATTTGCGGTCGAGGTTCGAGGCGTCCGTCCGGAACGGGAGCCCCCGCGCCCTGAGGTAGGCCTCGACGGCCGCGCGGCGGGCGCCAAGGAGCGGCCTGATGACGGGGCAGTCGGCCGGACCGGACAGCGGCCCGATCGCGGCCAGGCCGGTCAGCCCGGTGCCGCGGAAGAGCCGCATCAGGAACGTCTCGGCCTGGTCGTCCATGGTGTGGCCCGTGGCGATCTTCGTCGCCCCGGCCCGGCGCGCCGCGTCACGCAGGAAGGCGTAGCGGAGCTCGCGGGCGGCCTCCTCGAGGTTGAGCTTGCGGCGCCGCGCTTCGCTCCGGACATCCCCCGAGCCGCCTCTGAAGGGCAGGACCCAGCGCCGGGCGAGCCCCTCGACAAAGGCCGCGTCGGCGGCCGACTCCGGCCGGAGCCGGTGGTCGAAATGAGCCACGACGACCTCGAGCGGCATCTCCTCGCGGAGGCCGAGGAGGAGTTCGACGAGGGCGACGGAATCGGGGCCGCCGGAGCAGGCGGCAAGGACGCGGTCGCCGGGGGCGACGAGGCCGTGGCGACCGACGGCCGCCCGGAACTCGCGCTCGATCGGGCTCCGGGTCGTCTTGGGCATGGAACGTTGAAATGCCGGCGGAGGGATTTGAACCCCCGACACTGCGGATATGAGCCGCATGCTCTGACCAACTGAGCTACGCCGGCAGGGTGAGGAAGATTCTAGCGGAATCGCCGGGCCAAGTCAACGAACGGCGGGACGGGCGCGGCCTCACTGGAAGAGGGCGCCGGTGTTCTCTTTTTTGAAGCTGTAGCGGTTGTCCTTGAAGAGCTTCATGCAGGCGTCGACGACGCGCATGTCGTAGCGGACCCCGCGGCCCCGGCGGATCTCCTCGAGGGCCTTCTCCATGCCCAGGGCGGGCCGGTAGGGGCGGTGCGAGGAGAGGGCCTCGACGACGTCGGCCACGGCCAGGATGCGCGCCTCCATGAGGATGGCGTCGCCGAGCAGCCCGTCGGGATAGCCCGAGCCGTCCATGCGCTCGTGGTGCTGGAGGATGATGTGGGCCACGGGCCAGGGGAACTGGATGTTCTTCAGGATGTCGTAGCCGATCCGCGGATGGTCCTTCATCAGCTGGAACTCGGTCTTCGTCAGCCGGGTCGGCTTGGTCAGGATCTCGGCGGGCATGGCGATCTTGCCGATGTCGTGGATGACCCCGGCCAGCCGCAGCCCCTCGATCTTGTCCTGGGGGAGGTGAAGCTCCTCGGCGATGGCCACGGCCAGGCTCGAGACCCGGCGCTGGTGGCCGGCGGTGTAGAGGTCCCGCATCTCGATTGTCAGCGACATGGCCCGGACCGTGCCCTCGAGGGCCTTCTCCAGCCTCTCGAGAGTCGTCTGGAGCTGGTCCTCGGCCCGGCGTGTCTCCATGACCCGGCCGCTGAGCTCCTCGTTGACCTTGGACAGCTCCTCGGTCCGCTTGACGACCTTGTGCTCGAGCTCGTCCCGGACCAGCCGAAGCTCCTTCTCGACCCGCCGCCGCTCGGCGACCTCCTTCTCGAGCTCCATGGACCGGGCGCGGTTGATCTCCTCCAGGGAGCGGTTGATCCCCTCCATCTCGCGATAGGACTTCTCGAGGCCGTCGACCATGGCGTTGAAGGTCCGGGCGAGGGTGCCGGCCTCATCGCGGGAGAAGGCCTTGGCCCGCTGGCTGAGGTCGCCCTTGGCGATCTTCTCCGCCGTCCGCGTCACCTGGACGAGGGGGCGCGTGACGAGCCCGCCGATGAGGAAGACGAGGACCATGCTGATGCAGACCGCGGACAGGCAGGCCGTCATGACGACGGCCTTCTCCCTGGCCGTTTCGGCCAGCAGGTCCTTGAAGGAGAAGCCGAGATAAAGGGACCCCAGCGTCCGGTCGTCGGCCGTGACCGGGACCTTCGTCCGGTAGACGTTGCGATGCATGATGGGCGGTGCAAGGGCGTCGGTGTCGCGATAGAGGTCCTGTTCGGCGACATCCCGGTTCGCGGAGGACAGGATGAGCCCGCTGTCATCCTCGAGGACGGCGTAAACGACCCGGTCCATCAGGGAGCAGGTGTCCGTGAGGACCCGGTCCAGGGCCGGCTTGTCATTCGCCTTGAGCTCGGCGACGATGCCCAGCGAGGTCGTCGTCGAGACGGCGGAGACCGTGCTCGCGATCTCCATCGACAGGCGTCGCTCGAAGCGGTTCCGGGTGTAGGTGATGAGGAAGAACGCGGCGGTCAGCGCGAGCAGGGTCGAGACGAGGAAGATCTTGGTCCGGACCTTCTTGGGACCGATCCTCGACATGAGGCCGGACCGGTCGGGGCCGGCCGAGGCCGGGGCGGGGCTCGCGGCCTTGACGTCCAGAATATTGCGGCTCATCTCGTTCAACGGGTCTCGCAGGATTCCTTCACAGATTAGCGGAGGCGGCGGGCCGGGCAATGCCCTTTGGGGGTGATTTCGCGGGGTGAGAAATCACCCTGAAAGAGGGGGAGGGCGGCCGGGCTCACCTTGCGGCCGGGGAGGGCCTAGTCCCGGGCCAGGGCCGCGTCCAGGACCTCGGCGGTGTGGCGGACCTCGGTCGCCCGGCCGCTCCTCCGGCACCCGCCCCTGATCTGGAGGAGGCAGCCGGGGCAATCGAGGGCCACGACCTCGGCCCCCGAAGCGGCGACGGCCTCGAGCTTCTCGGCCAGGAGCGCCTCGGCCACTTCGGGGTGGTCGACGGAGTAGGCGCCGGCGAAGCCGCAGCAGCCGGCGGAGCCGGCCATCTCGACCAGGCCGGTCCCGATGGCCATTCGGAGGAGATCCAGCGAATCCTCGGAGGCCTTGAGAGCGTGCCGGTGATGGCAGGAATCGTGGTAGGCAACGCGGGGCGCCGGGCGCCCTTCGGGCAGGAGCCGGCGCAGGGCTTCCCGTTCGCGCCTGGCCAGGAACTGGCTGAGGGTCACGACCCGGCCGGCGAAGGCCCGGATGCCCTCCCCGGCGCCGTCCTCCGCCTCCGGCCGCGCCTTCGCCCCGAGCCGCCCAAGGATCAGGTCCGGCCCGGCCCGGGCCAGCATGGTCGTGCAGGTCGGGCAGAGGGTGATGACCGGGCCCTCGGCCGGCATCCGCTTGAGGACATGGCGGAAGGCTCGCCGAGCCGCCGCCGCGTGGCCCGAGTTCCAGGGCGGGAAGCCGCAGCAGCCCGTCGGGCCGAGGACGACATCGTAGCCGAGCCGGGACAGCACCCGGAGCGCGGCCAGGCCGACACGCGGATAAACGTGCTGGACGAGGCAGCCCGGGAAGAGCGTCACGGGGCCCTTGACGGGCGCCGCCACCTTGGCGAGCTTCCTCTTCGCCCTGCGGAAGAGCGTCGACAGGGGCCTCGGCGCGGGCGCGGGCAGGGCCCGGAACCGGTCATAGCGGGACATCCAGGACGGCAGGCTCCGCGCGTAGCCCTTCTTCTGGATGAAGGGCCGGGCCGCCCGCCCGGCCATGAAGGCGCCTCGCTCGAGCGCCGGGTGTCCCATGACGCCGTCGAGGGCAAGTCGCTTCCAGACGGTCTTGCCGGTCTCGCGGGCGAGCCTTTCCTTGAGGGCCGCGATGAGGTCGCCGATGGGGATCTTCGTCGAGCAGACGGTGTCGCAGCGGTGGCAGCCCAGGCAAAGCTCCGCCAGCTCCTTCGATGCCTCCAGGCCGTGGATCCAGGCCGTGAGGAGGCTGCCGATGCCGCCCATGTAGACGTGGGAGAACGCGCCGCCGCCGACGACCTGGTAGGCGGGGCAGACGTTGAGGCAGGCCGAGCACTTGATGCAGCGCAGGACGTCGCGGAACTTGGCGTCGGCCCGGAGCTCGGAGCGGTGGTTGTCGAGGAGGATGATGTACTGCGGGCCGCGGTGCGGTCCGGCGATGAACGACACGTAGCTCGAGATGGGCTGCCCCGTGGCGTTCTTGGTCAGGATCTTGAGCAGGAGCAGGGCGTCGGCCGTATCGGGCAGGACCTTCTCCGTGCTGGCGAGGACGATGTGAACGGGGGGAACCGTGGACACGAGCCGGCCGTTGCCCTCGTTCGTCACGATCATGACGGCGCCGGTCTCGGCGATGAGGGCGTTCGCGCCGGTCAGCCCGGCCGGAGCGGCCAGGATTTCCCGCCGCAGCTCCTCCCGGGCGACGCGGACCAGGGCCGGGATGTCGTCTGGGACCTCGCGGCCCAGATGGCCGGCGAAAATCCGGGCGACGCCCTGGCGCGTCAGGTGGATGGCGGGCATGACCATGTGGGTGGGCGCCTCGGCCGCGATCTGGACGATCCACTCGCCGAGGTCGGTCTCCCGCGGCTCGACGCCGCGGCCGGCGAGGAAGACGTTGAGGCGCGTTTCCTCGCTGACCATGGACTTGCTCTTGACGACCGTCTTAGCGCCGTGCCTCTTCAGGATGTCGAGGATGAGCCGGTTCGCCTCGTCCCCGTCCGCGGCCCGCAGGACGCGGCTGCCGTGGCCCTCCGCCCGCTCCGTGAAGCGAGCCAGGAGGGCGTCCTGCTTGGCGATGGCGTCGTCCTTGATCTCGGCCAGCGTCTCACGCAGGGCCTCGAAATCGAGGCCTCTGAAGCAGGCTTCCCTCTTCGCCGCCCAGCCCTCGTAGAAGGCCTGGAGGGTCGCCTTGAGCCTGGGGTCAGGGGCCTGGACCTTCATGGCCGCCATCCCCCCTTTCCGCCGACGAGGACGACGACCAGCCGGGCCGGTCCCTGGACCCCGATCGTCAGCTGGTTCTCGATGTCGGCCGTCCGGCTGGGCCCCGTGACGAGCGAGACCTGGGGGCCGGGGATGCCCGGCCGCGCGAGGTGGTCGGCCATCGTCCCGGCCAGGGACTGGAGGTCGGGTACGATCCGGCCGCAATCGAGGAGGCAGACGCAGAGCGGCGGGAGTGTCCAGGCCAGCTTTTCCTCGTCCCCCTCGTCCAGCCGGACCAGCGTGCCGGTCTCGGCGGCGCCGAAGTCCGCGCTGACCAGGGCCGCGTCGGCCGCCGCGATGGCCTCGACGTCCTCGGGCAGCGCGACGGCGAGGCCGGACGCCACTGCCTCGGCCTGGACCGGGCGCGAGGCGAGCGCCCGCGCGACCTTCGCCTCCGCGAAAAGCCGGGCTGCGACGGCGAGGGCCGCGGCGAGGTCCGGGGCCCGGACGACCTCGGCCCCGGCGGCGACGGCGCCAGCGGCGAAGCGCCCGACAAGATCCCGGCTCACCATCGGCGGGCCTTCTCGGGCTCCATCTTCCGGAGGTCCAGGCCGCGCTCGACGGCGGCGATCCGATAGAGGCAGATCTCGCGGAGGGAGGAGGGGTGGTGGAGGACCTCGGATAGCGATTGGCTGCCCACGGCCCAGACCCCGCCGCCCCGGACAATGACGACCTTGTACTCGTGGAGGAGGCGGATGAGCTTGGCCGGGTCGAAGCCCGGGGGCAGGACGGGGACGACGAGGTAGAGGAAGCTGCCTTCGGCGTCGATGGGGATGACGCGGTCCGCGGCCGCGCTCTCGCCCGGATAGATGTAATTGGCGGCGGCCTCGGCCTCGGGCACGTAGCAGTGCATGACGGTCTGGAAATCGCTCTCCGCGTAGACCGCCTTGTGGAGCCGTATCTCGGCCTCGTCGGCCGGGTCCGGGGCGAGCGGCACCTCGAGGAGGGGGCCGGGCAGGTCGCGCGGCATGGAGGCCTTGGGTGCGTAGAGCATGACGTCGACTCCCCGGAGCGACATCGAGCCCGTGTGGAACGGCGAGAGCCGCGACTCAAAGATCCGGTGGCCCGCCTTCAGGAATTCCTTGAGGATCTCCTCCTCCTCAGGGAAGTCGCAGCGCCCGTCAAGGGAGTCCGCGAAGGCCGGCGGCGGGGCGGCGAAGGCGGCGGCCGGGTCCGCCGCAATGCGCCGCCTGAGCGCCCCGACGTCGACGCCGAGCCGCCAGAGGTGCCGGACGACGGCTCCGGCCTCGTTGGCCAGGCACAGGCGGAAGAAGGCCTCCTTGAGCGAGCCCCCCTTGGCCATGGCGCCGTGGCCGAAGATGATGGTCAGCGGATGGGAGGCCAGCCGCTCCGGAACGGTCCGGGCCATCTCCGGGGAGCCGCTCGGCACGGCGAACCAGTCCACGGGGAGGGCCGGGCCGAGGAAATGGCGGGCCAGCGGGTCGACGGGCGCGAAGGCCGGCGGCCGGGCCGGCTTCGGCGCGTCGTCGAGCGTGGCCATGATCAGCTCCTTGACGTGCGCATGCATCGAGGCCCGCACGCCGGGCAGGGCGAGGATGCGGGCGTGGATGTCGGTCTCCGAGGAGGCCTTGTAATAGCCGGCGTCGGTCGCGGTCGGCGAGAGAAAGCAGATCTGGCTCGGCTCGAGGTCGCCCTTCTGCGAGCCGGTCGCGGTGATGACGATCTCCTCCGCCCCGTGCTCGTCGGTCCAGCGGACGGCCATGTTGCCGCTGTGGCTGTCCTGGATGTCGTAGAGGAGCGAGGCCCGCCCGACGGCCTGGAAGAGGCGGAAGAGGTCCTCGCCCGCCCGCCAGTTGCGGGGGCTCATCGGCCCCTCCCTTCGACGCGCAGGGCGCGCAGGAGTTCCGGCGTCGGCCTCCCCCGCCCGTCCCAGCCGCGGACCCGGTAATAGCCGCGCCGCATGCGGTCCTGGTCCGCCTCTGAAACGCGCCGCTCCCCGCCCTCGGCCGAAATGGGGACCTCGGCGAAGCGCGGCGGGAGGGCGTCGTCCGCGGCCGTCGCCCCAGCCTCGAGATTGAACAGCCGCTCCAGCGCCGCAACCCGGTTCTCGATCTCCTCGAGCCGGGCCACGGAGAAGTCGCGGCCGGTGACGCCGCTGACCATTCGTGCCCAGGGGTCGGACGAGAAGGCGTAGCCCGTGAAGCGGCAGACGCCCAGGCTGTCCTGGAGGATGCCCGTGTTCTGCATGTTGCGGATGGCGATCGGGGACTGGAGGAGGCTGAAGCGCGGGATCTCCTTCGTGCCGCCGAAGAACGCGAGCGACACGGCGTAGCCGCCGCGAAGATGGCAGGCCCCGGTCGGCGAGGTCATGTAGCCGAGGGCCTGCGTGTAGGAAGCGCGCGGGTCGTAGCCCGGGATCTCGAGCTTCTTCACGGACATCGAGAGCTCCGGGTGGCCGCTTGAAGCAGCCAGGCGGAACGAGCCCTCGGCCAGCCGGCCGCCGAAGCCTTCGCGGCGGGCCGTGAGCGGCACGAGGGCCTCGAGCGCCCCGGCGGCGCCGAACGGAAGGGCGAGGCCGCCGGTCTCCGCCGTCGTGAGCAGGCCGCGCTCGAAGAGCTCCATGGCGCAGGCGACGGTCCCGCCGTAGCTGATGGTGTCGATGCCGTACTCGTTGCAGCGGTAGTTGGCCCGTGTGATGGCGGGGAGGTCGTAGATATCGCAGACGGGGCCCATGAGGACGGTCGTCTCGTATTCGGGCCCCTCCCCCGCCTCGGCCGTTCCGTCCGGTCCTGGGGCATGGGTATGACGCTGGCAGCCGATGGGGCAGAGGTAACAGGCGCCGGCCTTGTCGAGCAGGGTCCGGGCCAGGGTTTCGCCCGAGATCCGCTCGACGTCTTCGTCGCGGTGGAGGCAATCCCGGAAATTCCGGTGGGGGAGCATGCTGATGACGTTGATGAGCTCGACGAGCCCGGCCGTGCCGAGCTCGCGCATGATCCGCTTCGTCACGGGCGCCTGCCTCATCAGGTAGAGGGCCTGGTCGAGCCCGGCCTGGAATTTCTCCCTGTCGGCGATCGCGGCCCTCTCCCGGCCGCGGACGCGCACGGCCTTGAGCTTCTTGCTGCCCCAGACGGCGCCGGGGCCGCAGCGCCCGTAGACGCGGTCCCGGTCGTTGGCCACGGAAGCCAGGCGGACAAGGTTCTCGCCCGCTGGCCCGATGCAGAGGACCCGGACCGGCCGGCCCGGCTCCGAGCCGGCGGCCAGGATGTCGTTCGTCTCGTGGGTCGACTTCCCCCAGACGTGGCCGGCGGGCAGGACCTCGACCCGGCCGGGGGCGATGTCGATCATGACCGGGGAGCCCGAGGCGCCCTTGACGACGAGAGCGTCATAGCCCGTCGACTTGAAGGCCGCGCCCCAGGTCCCGCCGGAGTTCGAGGTGCCGATGACCCCGGTGAGCGGCGACTTGAAGGCCATGTGGCCGCGGCCCGCGGTGGGCGCGTTCGTCCCGACCAGCGGCGAGGCGGCAACGACAAAGGCGTTGTCCGGGCCGAGGGGGTCGCAGGCGGGGTCGATCGCGTCATAGAGGAGCCGCGTCGCCAAGCCGCGGCCGCCGAGGTAGTCGAGGGCCTTCTCCGGGTCCAGCGGGACCGTTCGGGCCGTCCCGGCGGCGAGGTCGATCTCGAGGACCCGGCCGTGGAATCCGGCGACCGGGAAATCGGGCATGCGCCTAATATATCCGAAGGCTGTTGGCTAAACAAGCTCCGACGGATCCTGTCCGGACGCGTCGACGGGTGCGGTGGCGTCGAGGCCGCCCTTATCCCCCGGCCCCGGGAACCTGTCCCGGTTCCCCCGTCGGAAAGCCCGCCGGGTCCCCCTCCGGCAGGGAGCGGACTCTTGGAAGCGACCATCAGAACCGCGGCGGGGTTTCTCGGAGCCGCGGTTCTGGGAGAAATATAGACTAATCCAGAGATTTCCCAGAAGCTCCGGGAAACTCCGCTACGCTTCCGGCGGGTCGCCCCCCGAAGCGTCGCTCCCTGTTGGAGGGATGGCCGGTGCCAGTCCCCGCCCACTCGCAGCGGAGTTCCCAAGAACGCAGGGTACGGTGGTGTGAAGCGCCATGGCAGAGCCCGGCGGGAGCAAATGGTCGCGCCACCCGAGGCAGCGGGCTATTGAACCTCCGATCTGAGTGCGGGGAGTGTGAGCCGGAGCGAGAATGGACGGGGACGCACGCGGACAGGACCCGTCCGGGAGGAAAGGAAAAAGCCCCTATGGACTTATCCGCCGACGAGAAAGGGGAAGACGGCGAGGGTGTCGCCCTCGGCGAGCGCCGTGTCGAGGCCCTGGCGGGAGTTGATGTGGACGCCGTTGACCATGACCACGAGATGGGGCTTGAGGCCGCCGCCCTCGAAGACCTCCGTCTTCCGCGCCGGCGTGTCGCAGAGGAGCTCGAGGGCGTCGCGGACGGTCCGTCCACGGCCGAGGTCGACCTCCTTCTCCCTTCCGCCGAAGAGGTCCCGGAAATGGGCGAAGAACTTAGCCTTGATCGTCATGGGGCTTGGCCGGTCCGAAGAGGCTCTGGTCGAGGAGGCGCGGGGCGTTGGGGTCGGCCACGTCGACGATCAGGGGCACGGTCGTCCCGAGGAGCCGGAAGAGATCCTCGAGGATGTCCTCCCGGGCCACGAGCAGTGTCTTGTGGCCGGGCTCGAAGAGGACCTCGCTCAGGGCGGGCCAGAGCCCGCCATGGGCCAGCTCGAGGGGGCCGACCTCGTCGACGATGAGGACCTCGCCCGCGGCCGCGCCCCGGATGACGGCCCGGGCCGCCTCGAGCGTCGCCGGCACGAAGAAGTACGGCCCGATGCGATCCCAATCGGGCTCGCCCGAGCGGCGCAGAAAGGGCAGGCGCCTGCCGTCGGCGAGGTCCAGGAAATCGTATTCCGGGGCGCCGGCCGGCCGGCGCACGCACAGGCTCAGGAAGCCGCAGAAGCGGAAACCGCGGGAGGCCCAGCGGGAGAGCGACTTCTGGATGAGGGTCGTCTTCCCGCCGTGGACGCCTCCCGAGAGGATGATGATCATGGCCCGGTCCGGTCCCGTGCTCCCCCTAGCGAATAAGGATTTTCGAGTCGCCGGTCGAGAGGACGATGGACTGGCCGGTCGTGCCATAGGCTGAATAGCTGCCGATGGTGACCGCGGTCTCGCCGGGGCCCGCGGCCGTGAAGACAAGGGCGGCGACGATGCCCTGGCCCTTGAACCCCTGGCCCATGGGGCCGGTGACGCCCAGCGTGCAGCTCGATTCCGAGGAGTAGCTCGTGAACCTGGCCTGTCCTCCCATCTGCTTCGCGATACCGCCCTCGACGACCTCCTTGAGCTTGACGACCTGCGGGTTGAAGCCGATGTTGATCGTCATCACGCCGATCTCCTTCTCCGACGCGAGCTCGACGTTGACGCGGAACTCCCGGTCCTTAGGGATCTCGAAGCTGGCGGGGGTCAGGTAAAGCGCGTTGGCCGCCTCCTCCCCGGGCTCCTCGGGCTGGTTCTCCGCGAGGGCGGCCTGCTCCACCATTTGCTCGACCCCGGCCGCCTGTCCGGACGGCAGGCCCGTCCTGATGTTGTTGGGGTCGACCCAGACGGGCTTGGCGTCCTCCTCCGAAAGCGCCAACGGGCGGATGATGTGTGGGGTGATGGTCAGGATGAGGTCGGTCTGGTCGATCATCGTCCTGGTGTACGAGAAGATGCTCCCGATGATCGGCAGGCTCTTCAGGCCCGTGATCCCCGTGACCTGCTTCTGCTCCTGGTCCTTGAGGAGGCCGGCCAGCAGGCTCGTCTCCCCGTCCTTGAGGCGGATCGTGTTCTTGATCTCCCGCGTGGCGATCGTCGGATAACCATAGCTGTTGTAGCCGGAGATCGCGGAGACCTTGATCTCGGCCTCGATCGTGACCTCTCTCTCCAGGTGGATCCGGGGCTTCAGCTTGAGGTCGATGCCAACGTCCTGCTGCGTGAACTGGGTGATGGCCTGGGAAGTCGTCGTCCCTCCCGTGATCGGGGTGTACGACGCGGTCAGGATGGGGACCTTGTCGCCGACAAGGTATTTCATGTCCTCCCCGGTCACCCCCCGGATCTTGGGCTGGGCGATGATCTTCGTGTGGGAATCCCCCTCGAGGAACTGGAGGGCCGCCGCCGGGTTGGTGAATTGGTAGCTGCTCAGCCGGCCGAGCTTGAGGCCGCTGAGATTGACCCAGCCCGAATCACTGCCGGGGCTGATCTCGGGGTTGAGCTCGACGGAGAGGGCCGTCTTGCTGAAGTCGATGCCGAGCTGCCGCAGCAGGCTCCGCTCGACCTCCATGATCTCGACGTCGATGAGGACCTCCGGCTGGGCCTTGTCCCAGGCCCGAAGGAGCCTCTCGGCCTGGGCCACGGCCTGCGGGGTGTCGCGGATGGTGATCGAGTTCAGGTTCTTGTCGACCTGGACGGTCGGGATCTTCGTTTGCGTCTTGATCATGTTGACGAGGGCGAGCTGAACGTCCTGGGCGTTGATGTTCGACAGGTAGAAGGTCCGGATGACGAGGAGCTCGTACTTCTGCCGCATCGTGAAGTTGTCCGGGGCGATGATGACCGTCTTGTCGTCGACGACGCGGGAGAAGTTCTTGCTGGCGACGCAGAGGTAATTGACGGCCTGCTCCAGGTCCTTGCCGGTCAGGTCGACGGCCAGGTTCATGTCCCGGTAGGTCTCGTCGTAGATGAACGTCACTCCCGACGTCCGGGCCAGGGTGTCGAGGATCGACTTGAGCGAGACGGGGGTGCGGAAGTTGATGTTGAGCTTCTCGCCGCTGGTCTTGAGCTTGACCGGGGACTCGGGCACGACCCCCGCCGGCTTCACCGGCTTCGGCGCGGGCGCCTCGAGGGCCCTGACCTCCGCGGCCGCGACCCCGTTCTGGGGCTCGTAGGAGAGGACCATCGCGTACTCCGCCAGGGCTTCCTTCTTCTTCCCGTGGGCCGCCAGCGCCCGGGCCTGGCGCAGGTGGAAGAGGGCCGCGGACCCCTTGGCCCGGGCCAGGGCCAGGCGGTAGACGGGTTCCTTCGGGTCCTGAGCCATGGCCTTCTCATAGGACTGGATCGCAGAGTCGAAGTCGCTGTTGAGCTCGGCTCTCGCGCCCTGCCGATAATACGGGCTGACGGTCGCGCAGGCCGCGACCGCCATCGCGACGACGAGCATGGCGCCGATCTTTTTCATGGCCGGTCTCCTTGTCGAGTGAACGTCCTGCGTTCGGACTTCGGCCCCTCGACCTCGATCTCGTCGGGGGTGATGCGGAGGACCTTGTAGCCCGGGATGATCTCGTCGCCGACGGCCAAGGGCGTCGTCTGGCCGTTCCGCATGACCAGGGCGGTCGTCGTCCCGCCGGACTTGATCGAACCGACGTAGACGAGGTCCAGGGCGAAGGACGGGGCTTCGGACGCCGCCGCCCCCCTGGCCTTCGGCGCCTGGCCCCGCGCGGCCGGCGGGGCGGCGGGCAGGCGCGGCGACTGCGGCCGGAAGATGTCGCGGCGCGGCGCGGGGACCCCCTCCGGCACCGCGGCGAGGAGGTCCTTGCGGACGAGGGGCGTCGCCGGAGCGGCCGCGGGCGCCTTTTTCGTCCGGGCCGGCTGGGGCGCGGCGGCCAGGGCAGCCAATAGCCCGAGGACGACGAGGGCGACCGCCGGCCGCTCAGTTCTCATAGTACCCCGCCAGCGTCAGCCGCAGATTGAGGAGCCCGGTCTCCGTATCGGTCTTCTGGAAATCGATCTTCTCCACGGCCAGGAATTTCGGGAACTTCTCGACCATCCCCAGGAACCTTTTCAGGTCGGCATAGCTCCCGCTATAGCCGAAGGTGACGACGACCTTCTTGATGGGGACCTTCGCGATGTCGGAATACCGGTAGCCGATGTCCGGGACGTCCATGCCTCCCCGCGCGAAGATCTGCTGGAGGTCGCGCCTGAGGGATTGGTAAACGCTTGCCCCGTCGTAGAAGGACTTGCCGCGGAGGGAGTCCAGGTCGCTCCGCGCCTGCTGCCAGCGGAGCCATTCGGCCTTGGCCTCGGCCTGGGAGGCGTCGGCCCGCCGGGCGCCCGCCCGGAGCTCCGCGAGCGTGTCCCGGGCCTCGAACACCCGCGTCCGCTGCCCCACGGCCAGGACGAAGAAGAGCGCGGCGGACAGGACGACGGCCGCGGCGAGACGCTCGAGCGTCCTGCGCTCCCGGTCGTCCATGCGGCTAAATAACGCGTTCATAGCTCAGCGAGATCTCCGAGACCAGCCGTCCCTCCTCGTCCCGGGAGTCGCTCTCGACGCGGCTGGTGAACTTGCGGGCGTTGAGGTTGTTGAGGAAGACGAGGAGGTCGTCGAGGCCGGCCGATATGACCTTGACCCTGAGGGTGACCGTCTGCTCCCCCGAGAAGTTCGGCGTCAGGGAGGTGATGTAGGCGGAGTCGGGCAGCGCCGCCTCGAGCTCCGAGAAGAACCGTGCCCAGGAGAAGGTCTTCTGGAAGATGATCCGATTGACGACCTCGACCTCGGCCTTGTCGGCCTGCTCGGCCTTCCGGACCTCGGCCTTGAGCCGGCGTTCCTCCTTGGCGGCGGCATCCCGGCGGGCGCTCGCCTCGGCCAGCGAGACCCGCAGCCGCCGCGCCTCCAGCCCGTACTTGACCAAAGTGAAGGCCGTCAGTCCGAGGAGAAGGGCGCAGGCCGCGGCCAGCACGGCCCGGGCCAGGAGATAGAACCTCCGGTTCCGGACGGGCCGCGTGGCCAGGTTCAGCAGGAGCGTCCCGTTCGCGCTCATGCGATGAGCCCCATGAGCGGCGCCAGAGCCGCCTTCTCCCGCGCATCCCAGTCCCCGGGCGCGTCGTAGTCGATGACCTCCGCGGCGAGCGGCAGGGCCTCGTTCAGCCGCGAGACGACGTCGGGGCCCTCATCCGCGGTCCCCGAGCGGACCCAGACCCGCTCGACCTTCCGTCGCTCCCTGTCCTCGAGGAAATGGACGGTGTTCTCGACCTCGTTGACGACGAGGTCGGCCCGGGCCTCGGCCGAGAGGTCCGGCCCGAACGCCTTCTGCCGATAGAGCGTCCAGGCGGCGTCCATGAAGGCGAGAAAGCTCAGGCAATCCGGCTCGATGTCGAGGACCAGGCCGTTCGCCGGCGGCCGGACGCCGACGAGGTTGACCAGGCTCAGGGAGGGCACGGTGACCGCGCCGACGCGCATCCCGGCCGCCTCGAACAAGCCCTCGTATTCCCGGATGACGGCCTCCCGCGCGGCGGAGACCATGACCCTGCCCGCCGCGGCGCCGGCCGGGGCGTCGGAGGCGAGGCGGAGGTCGCCGGGCAGGAGCGGCATCAGCTTGCCGACCCGCCAGCGCAGGAAGGCCTGGCGCTCGACCCCCGAGGCGGGCATGCCCTCGACGGCCAGGATGAAGTTCCTGACGCACGGTTCGGGGATGAGCAGGGCGGCGGTCCCGCTCCGGAGCTTGAGCTCGTCCTTGGCCCGGTCGATGGCGGCCCGGACCGCGGGCGCATCCGCCAAGTTCGGGCGGTCAAAGGAGGGGGCCAGGGCGCCCGAGGTCAGGGGCCGGACGCAGCGGCCCCGGGGGGGGCGGCCTCGGCCCGAGGGGCGCAGCCCGGTCAGCCGGCCCGGCTCGAGCTCGAAGGCGGCGTCGGGCAGGGGCCGCCCGAGGAAGGCGGTCCCGAGGCTCTCGAGGATCGGCACCGGCATCACTCCACGAACGTCACCTTGTTCAGCTCCCGCAGGCTGGTGACCCCATCGAAGACCTTCTCCAGCCCGACCTCCCGGATGAAGACCATGCCCTCCGCCTTGGCCCGTTTCTTGACCTCGGAAAGGGGCTTCTTCTCCAGGATGAGCTCCCGGATCGGGTCCGAGAGCTCCAGGATCTCGGCGATGGCCGTCCGCCCCTTGTAGCCGGTCTGGTGGCACTCGGGGCAGCCCTTAGGCTCGTAGAAGGTCCGGCCGACGCTCGAGGCCAGGTCGACGCCCGACTCGAAGAGCTGGGCGGCCGTGTAGTCGACGGGCGCCTTGCACCGCGGACAGAGGACGCGAACAAGCCGCTGGGCCAGGATGCAGTTGAGGGCCGAGATGAAGCTGTACGGGTCGACCTGCATATGCAGGAACCGGCCGATGACGTCGAAGACGTTGTTGGCGTGGACAGTCGTGAAGACGAGGTGGCCGGTCAGGGCCGACTGGATGGCGATCTGGGCCGTCTCGGGGTCGCGGATCTCGCCGACCATGATCTTGTCCGGGTCGTGCCGGAGGATGGAGCGCAGGCCCCGGGCGAAGGTCAGGCCCTTCTTCTCGTTGACCGGGATCTGGGTGATGCCGTCGATCTGGTACTCGACCGGGTCCTCGATGGTCACGATCTTGTCCTCGGGCGACTTGATCTCGGTCAGGGCGGCGTAGAGCGTCGTCGTCTTGCCGCTCCCGGTCGGGCCGGTGACAAGGATCATGCCGTAGGGCTGGGTGATGTACTTACGGAACTTCTTCTGAAGGGCGTCGGAGAAGCCGAGGAGGTCCAGACGCAGCTCCCGGATGGCCTCGGTGATCATCTCCTTGTCCAGGATGCGGATGACCGCGTCCTCGCCGTAGATGCAGGGCATGATGGAGACGCGGAAGTCGATCGTTTTGTCCTTGATCTTCAGCCGGAAGCGGCCGTCCTGGGGGACCCGGCGCTCGGCGATGTCGAGGTCGGACATGACCTTGATGCGGGAGATGATCGGCGACTGGAAGCGCTTGTCGATAGCCTCCATGGCCTCGCCGAGGACGCCGTCGATGCGGTATTTGATCTTGACGTCGTCGTCCTTGCTCTCGATGTGGATGTCGCTGGCCCGCTTCTGGACGGCCGTGAGGATGATCGTGTGGACGAGCTTGATGATCGAACCGTCCTGGTCGGCCAGCTTCTCGATGGAGATGACGTCCTCCTCCTCGCCGCTCTCCCGCTCCACGACCTGGGTGATGAAGCCCTCGGTCGCGTCCTTGAGGACCTGCATGGCGGTCTCGCTCTTGCGCAGGGCCTCCTGGATGGCCCGCTTGGAGGCGGCGTAGACCTGGACCTTCTTCCCCAGGAAGGCCTCGATGGCGTCGATGCCGGCGATGTCGGAGGGGTCGGCCACGGCGATCTTCATGACGTCCCCGGCGTCCTCGAAGGGGACGAAGTTCAGGCGGTGGAGGAACTCGACCGGGATGCTCTGGACGAGGCCCCGGTCGAGGGCCTGGCGCTCCAGGTCGATCGTCGGGACGTGGTAGCGCTCGGCGAGCTTGCGCGCCGCCCGCTCCTCCTCCCGGATGTCGGCGATGTCTTCCTTGGTCATTCCGCTACTCCCGCGACCCCTTCATCTCGTGATCCTGATGACGTTGAAGATGGGGAGATAGATGGCCAGCAGCATGCCGGCGACGACCAGCCCCATGAAGATGATGACGATCGGCTCGATCAGGGACACCAGCGTATCGATTTTAACACGGATGCGCTCGTCATAGAAGTCGGCCACGTCGCCCAGCATCCCCTGAAGGTTGGCCGAGGTCTCGCCCACCCGGATCATGTCCAACGCCAGGGCCGGCAGGGCTTCCGCCTTGGCCAGGGATTCGGACAGCCCCTCGCCGTTCTTGATGGAATCGGGGACGGTCGCCATCCGCCGGCCCAGCGACGCGTTGGGAACGGCCTGGATGGCGATGCCGATGCTCTGGAGGAGGGTGATGCCCGCCTCGAGGAGGAGGCCGAGCGTCCGGCAGAAGACGGCAACGCTCGACTCGAGCCAGATCCCCTTCCCGTACGGGACGCGAAGCTTCAGGCCGTCCAGCCGGAGGCGGAAGTCCGGCCTCTTCCTCTGGCTGAGATAGACGAGGACGAGGACGGCCAGGAGGGCCGGGATGACGTACCAGCGCGCGTTTACGGCCATGGATACGGACATGAGGGCCCGGGTGATGCCCGGCAGCTGGGCCTGGAAGTCCTGGTAGAAGCCGGCGAAGCGGGGCAGGATGAAGTTGACGAGGATGCCGAAGAGGATGAAGGCGAAGATGATGAGGATGGTCGGATAGGCCAGGGCAGAGCGGACCCGGGCCCTGGTCTGGGAGATGACCTTGGCGTACTGGACGTAGCGGGTTAGGGCCCCGGGCAGGTTGCCGCTCCGCTCGCCGGCCAGCAGGCTGGCCGTGTAGACCGTGCCGAACATCTTCTCATAGGGCAGGAAGGCCTCCGAGAGGGCCTTGCCGAGCCTGACCTCGTCGGCCACTTTGGTCAGGAGCTCCCTGAGGTAGAGGTTCTTGAGCCGGCCGGAGATCGCCTCCAGGCTGCGGAGGATGGGGTAGCCCGACCGGATGAGGGCCACGAGCTCCTGGTTGAAGAGGATGAAGTCCTTGTCCTTGATCTTGCGGCCGAAGCGGAAGCCCTGGACGTCGAGGGCCCTCCAATCCCGGCGGACGGAGAGGACGAGAAGGCCCTCCGCCTCGAGGGATTTGCGGCATTCCTCGGCCGAGGCCGCGAGCACGTTCCGGACGACGGGGCGCCCGCTTTCGCCGGCGGCCCGGCAGGTGAAAATCGGCATTGGAATCAGCTATCCCTGGACAAAAATCGTCAGCGGCACATCTCCCAATCTAGTCTACGCCACTCTCTTTTGTCAAACGGGCGGCGGCCTGATTGACAAAGGGCGCGGAAAGACTTACCCTTGAAACGTGAAAAAAGCGGCTGGCGTTGCCGTTGGAGCCATCCTGTTCAGCCTGCTCGCCGCCTCCCGGGCGTCCCTCCCCGCTAAAACCGTCGGCGGGCCGGGCGCCCCCCAGGCCGTCGTCCAGGACGTCCAACCGCCCAAGTATGATTACATGAGCGCGTTCCGCTCCCGGAGCACCCGGCCCCTCGGGCTCAAGGAGGACCCGGCCCTCAAAACCATGCTTGACCAGGGAGCCGTCCGGTGGGCCATCCGGGCCGGCTTCCGGCAGGTGCTCGACTAGGCGTTTTTTTTTATGAACTGGATTCATTTTTTTGGATTCGCCGGGCCCGGGGGCGAAGGGGGCCTGAGACCGTGAAAAGAGGCGCCATCCCCATCATCGGCGTCGCGCTCGTCGTTCTCACGCTGGGCGCCGTCAATATCTACCGGAAGGCGACCTGGGTCGAATGGACCGACGGCGTCACCTGGAAGGAAACGGCCAACGGGCTGACGGCGGTCAAGGTCGACCCGAGGAGCGAGGCCTTCCTCCGGGCCGGCATCCGCAAGGGCGACGTCCTCTCGGCCATCAACAAGAACCCGGTCCGAACCCGGACCGACGTCCTCAAGAACCTCTGGATGGCCTCGAGCTCGGACCAGGCCGTCATCTACGAGATCAACACCGAGGGGATGCAGACCTACCGTCCGTTCTACCCCCAGAGGAAGGGCCCTAACCTCATCTATTTCTACCTCGCCCTGATCGGCCTGACAACGCTCGTTACGAGCTTGGTCGTCTTTTTCAACTCGGGCCAGTCCCTGGCCCCGCATTACATCTCGTTCTATCTCCTCGCGCTGTCGTTCGCGTCCTTCAATGTCTTTTCCCCGACCGGCCAGCTCGACGGCCTCGACCTCCTCTTTTACTGGATCGACAAGGTCGCCTTCCTGGCCTTCCCGCCGCTCCTCCTCCACTTCTTCATGATCTTCCCCACGCGCCAGAGGTTCCTCAAGGAGCACGCCGGCGCCGTCGCCCTGGCGTACGCCCCGGCCGCCCTCCTCCTCCTCGCGCGCATCCGCCTCCACATCCCCTGGCCGGGCCCATGGACCGACGCCGCGGCCCTCGGCCTCCACGACGCCCTCGAGCGCCTCGAGCTCTTCCACTTCGGCGCCTTTGAGGTCGCCGCCCTCGGCATTCTCGCCCACAGCGCGATCCGCGCCCCGGGCGTCCTCGTCAAGCGCCAGCAGCGGTTTATCGTCGCCGGCCTGGCCATTGGCGTCCTGCCCTCACTCGCGGTCTACGTCCTGCCCTCCGCCCTCGGCCGCATCCCGTCCACAGGCGAGGAGCTGACGATCCTCCTCCAGGCCTTCATCCCGCTCGCGTTCTTTTACTCCATCTCCCGCTCGCGGCTGGCCGACGTCGAAGTCCTCCTCAAGAGGGCCGCGACGCTCATCATCTCCTTCTTCGTCCTCGCCTTCCTCTATTTCTTCATCATCAGCCGGACGCAGCTCGTTTCGGAGAACCGGCTCAAGGTCGCCATCCTCGTCGTCGTCGCCCTCATCCTCGGCGCGACGCTCTTCACCCCGCTCAAGAAGCTCATCCAGGCCCTCCTCGACCGGGCCCTTTACAAAACGAGCTACGAGCACCGCAAGACCCTGATGTTCATCAGCCGGGAGCTCAGCCGGGAGCGGAACGTCCAGAAGCTCGCCCACTCGCTCCTCGAGGCCATCGCCAACGCCTTGTCCCTCCGGACGGTCGCCCTGCTCTTGGCCGACGAGAACGACCCGCGGTCGTTCGCCGTGCTCAGCGCGCGGGGCGAGGAGGAGCCGGTCGCGGCGCGGGTGACCCTGGACGAGCCGATGGCCGACGAGCTCGCCGAAAGGGACTACGTCTCCGCCTTCCCGCGGCGGGGCCCGACGGCCCTCCAGCCGTCCCTCGACCGCTTCGCCCGCCACGGCTTCTTCCACTTCCTGCCCCTTAAGGTCGAGGCCAAGACCGTCGGCTGCCTGATGATGGGCAAGAAGTCGGACGGCTCGTACCTGTCCCGCGAGGACTGGGAGCTGATGACGGCCATCTCCGGGTCGACCGCCCTGGCCCTGGAGAACGCCGACCTCTACAGCCGCGAGACCGTCCGGGCCATGGAAATGCAGCGGCTCAAGGACTACAGCGACAACATCATCGAGAGCCTGACCGTGGGCGTCGCCGTCGTCGACGAGGCCGGGGTCGTCATCGGCTGGAACCGCGTCCTCGAGGACCAGATGGGGCTGCGCAAGGAGGCCGCCCTCCGCCGGCCGCTCGGCGAGGTCCTCGGCCCGGCGACGCACGCCGCCCTCTTCCCGCCGGAGACCCAGCAGGATTTCCAGCTTCTGAGCGAGACCGCGCTCGAGGTCCCCGGCGGCGGCAAGAAGGTCTTCGACATCGCCCGGACGCCCCTCCTCGACAATGCCCTCAGGCCGTACGGCACGATCATCGTCTTCGAGGACGTGACCGAGAAGATCGACCTCCAGCAGCGGCTCCTGACCTCGGAGAAGCTGGCCTCGATCGGGCTCCTGTCGGCCGGCGTCGCCCACGAGATCAACACGCCCCTGACCGGCATCTCGAGCTACATCCAGATGCTCCAGAAGAAGCTGACGGACTCCCATTACGCCCAGATCCTGGGGAAGGTCGAGGCCCAGACGGACCGGGTCGCCCGGATCATCAAGAACCTCCTGGCCTTCGCCCGCAACCCCGCGGACGCCTTGTTCCACAGGGTCGACCTCAAGGAGAGCCTGGAGGAGATCCTCTCCCTCATCGACTACAAGCTCAAGAACATGAACATCCGGCTCGACCTCGACCTCAGCCCCATCCCGCCCGTGCTCGCCCAGGGCGAGCGCCTCCAGCAGGTCTTCATCAACATCATCCTCAACGCCATCGACGCCATGCCCAGGGGCGGGACCCTCGGCATCCGGCTGGCCGAGTCGGACGGCGGGACCGTCATTCGCATCTCGGACACCGGGATCGGCATCAAGCCCGAGCACCTGGCCCGCATCTTCGACCCCTTTTTCACGACCAAGGGGATCGGCAAGGGCACGGGCCTCGGGCTGTCGATCAGCTACGCCATCGTCAAGGAGCACGAAGGGCAGATCCAGGTCCAGAGCGAGGTCGGCAAGGGGTCGACCTTCACCATCACCCTGCCCCGGCGGCCTGACGCGCCGCCCGGGCCGGCCCCCGCGCCATAGAGGACACGTTCCATGAGCAGCAAAGGCATCATCCACGTCATCGACGACGAGCCCGTCATCCGGGACGTCCTCGGCCAGCTCCTGACCTCCGAGGGCTACGAGGTCGAGCTGTCCGCCTCCGGTGAGGAGGCCTTGGAGAAATACGCGCCCGCCTCGGCCGACGTCATCCTCCTCGACCTCCTCATGCCCGGACTGGACGGCATCGAGGTCTTCCGGCGGCTCAGGAAGGTCGACCCCCTGGCCGCCGTCATCATTGTCACCGCCTACGGCTCCGTCGAGTCCGCCATCGACGCCATGAAGATGGGCGCCCTCGACTACGTCCAGAAGCCGTTCAAGCACGACGACCTCCTCCTGACGATCGAGCGGGCCGTCGAACGGCGGCGGCTCCAGGAGGAGAACCTCCGGCTCAAGGACGAACTCAGGCAGAAGTTCAGCTTCTCGAACATCATCGGCAAGAGCGCGGTCATGCAGACGGTCTTCGACCTCATCCGGGCCGCGGCGCCGACGCGGAGCACGATCCTCCTCCAGGGCGAGAGCGGGACGGGCAAGGAGCTGGCCGCCCGGGCCATCCACATGAGCTCGAACCGCGCCGACGGCCCGTTCGTCATCGTCAACAGCGGATCGCTGCCGCCCGACCTCCTCGAGAGCCACCTGTTCGGCCACGTCAAGGGCGCCTTCACCGGCGCCGTGGCCCTGAAGAAGGGCCTCTTCGAGGCCGCCGATAAGGGCACGATCTTCTTCGACGAGATCTCGTCCATCAACCTCGAGACGCAGGCCAAGCTCCTCCGCGTCCTCCAGGAGAAGGAGTTCATGCGGCTCGGCGGGACGGAGACGATCAAGGTCGACGTCCGGATCATCGCCGCTACGAACACGGACATCGAGGAGATGATCGGGCAGAAGACGTTCCGCAGGGACCTCTATTACCGCCTGAACGTCATCAAGATCGAGCTGCCGCCCCTGCGCTGCCGGAAGGAGGACATCCCCCTCCTCGTCAAGCATTTCACGGAGATCTACGGCCGGGAGAACGGCAAGGATGTCGAAGGTGTCAGCGAGGACGTCTACGAGATCCTCGAGGCCTACGACTGGCCGGGCAACGTCCGGGAGCTCGAGAACCTCATCGAGCGGGCCGTCGTCTTCTCCCGCTCGAAGGTCATCACCCGAGATTCCCTGCCCCCCTTCCTGCTGGCGAGGGGGGCGGCGTCCGAAGGCTGGCTCCTCTCCCCGGAGGAATCCCTTGACCTGCGCGAGCGGACCCAGGACTTCCAGCGGAAGGTCATCCTGACCGCCCTCAAGAAGGGCCGCGGCGTCCAGAAGCAGGCGGCCAGGCTCCTCGGCGTCAAGCCGACGACCCTCAATGAGATGATCAAGCGCCTCCGCATCGACACGGACGGCGCGCCCGACTGAGGCGTCAGGAGAACTTCCCGGGGACGGCGCGCAGGGGATTGAAAACGACGCGGTCGACCTTGCCCGCGACGTCGAAGACGATCTCCTGGCTCGGCTTGTCGATGACGAGCCTCTCCCGATGCACCTGCCCCCGGCTCGTCCACTCGACCCAGAGCGGAAAGACGAAGCGCCCCCGGGTCTGGGTGACCCGGAGCCTCAGGCGGGCGCCGGACCGCCCGGTTTCCTCCGCCCACGAGGTCTGGACCGCCGGCAGCTCCCAGGACCGGAGCCAGCCCTGGAAAAAGTCGCCGAGGTCCCGCCCCGAAGCCCCCTCCATGGCGGCTATGAAACTCTCCGTTCGGGCCGCGCTGTACTTATGGCGGGCGAAGAACTCCCTGAGGCCGGAGAGGAAGACGTCCGGGCCGAGGAGGTCCTCGAGCATGAAGAGGACGAGGGCCGCCTTGTCGTAGACGACGGCCTGGTAGGCCTCGAAATCGAGGAAGCTCAGGCGCGAGCCGAGCATGATCGGGCCCTTGACGGACTTCTTCTCCGTCCACTTGGCGAACTTGGCCAGGACCGAGGCGTAGGCCCTCTCGCCGTACTTCTCGCGCAGATAGGACGCGGCGGCGAACTGGGCCAGGCCCTCGCTCAGCCACTGGTCCTTGTAGGTCAGAAAGGACACGCCCTGCCCCCACCATTGGTGGGCGATCTCGTGGGCCAGGAAATAGTCGTCCCAGTCGGAGAGGTTGACGGGGCTGCCGGACGCGGCGGGATACGGGTTGTCGCCGAACCAGGGGATCTCGTTGAGGACGACGAAAGAGGCCGGGCTGTGGCCTCCGGCCGTGGGATAGAGCCGGCTGACGATGCCCAGCTTCTCGTACGGATAGGGGCCGAACGACCGGATGTAGAAGTCCAGGATCCCCCGCGCCTTGTCGACGAGGTTGGGGTCGTTCGCCATGACCTCGGTCGAGGCGAAGGCCCGGATGGGGACCGGGTCGGCCGCCTCCTTGGGCCGGTCGAACTTGCCGACGATGAACGACATGTACTTGACCGGGAATCTCGTCTCGAAGGTGTAGACGGCGCTGCCCGCCTTCTCGATCTCGACGACGTCACCCATCTCGTTCCAGCGGCCCTTCTCGACGAGGTCCCCGTTCGAGACGCACTTGTAGTCCGGGGGCACGACGAGCTTGAGCCGGGCCTGGAAATAGTCCTCCTCCGGGGGGGCCGGGTACCATAGGCCGGACTGGGAGAAGAAGTAGGTATCGAAGCGCGGCCGGAAGATGAGCTTGGTGGGCGGCATGGACTGGCCGATGACGTCCGTCGTGGGCGGAGGGGGATGCATCCGGCCGCGATAATAGACCTCGATCAAGGTCGTTGTCTGCGGGGCCGGCGGCGCGATGAGGTAGATGTAGAGGAGCTTGCGGAGCCTGTCCCTCGTGTAGAAGAGCTCCCTCTTCTCCTGGTCGAAGACCCGGAGGATCTCGAGGTCCGGGGAGAAGCGGAGCTTGACCGTGTCCAGCCCGGGCGCCCGGGCCACGACCGAGATGCGGGCCTTGCCCGAGAGATAGGAGTCGGCAGGGGCGTAGCTGAGGTCGAGCTGGTAGCGGTCGACGTCGAACTTGTCGGCGAAGCTGACGAAGAACCGCTTCTCCTTCAGGCTCCCCTCCTCTCCCGGGCTGTAGAGGCTGACGATCCGGTCCCGGGTCCGGTCATAGAGGTTGACCTCCTCCTCCGAGAAAGGGTAATAGACGTAGGTCAGCTCGCCGGCGCGCCGGGCCTTGAACTCGAAGACGGCCTCGTCGCCCTGCGGCAGGATGGACAGGAATTCGTGGTCGAGGGAGCTCTCGATGGTGAACGATCGCGGGTAATTCCTGGAGAAGAGGGCCGCCGCCCGCGCCGTTTCCTCTTCCGTCGCGGCCGGCAGGCCGTCCTCCCGGCCGATCTTGATGTGGGAGGAGGCGAAGACGTCGGAGCAGCGGACGTAGAGCTGGTTGACTCCGTCCTCGAGGAAGGGCTTGCCGTAGATGATCTCCATCTCGTGCTGCTCGACCGGGTCCGACGGGGAGAAGCGGACGGTCCCCTTGCCCAGGATGACGAAGGCCGTCTCGATCCCGGGCAGGTTGTCATGGAAGACCACGGCATCCGTGAACGACAGGCGGATGTCGCGGTGGCTGAGCTCGAGGGTGCGGACACGCTCGGACGGGCCGCCGGGGATGCGGACCTTGAAGAGGCGGCTCGCGTTGCCCATGATGTCGTTCGCCGCGATCTCCCAGCGCCCGTTTTGGACGGCCAGGCCGAGCTGCCAGGTCTCCATGATGACGGCCGTGGCGTTCTCGAAGTAGGCCTGGCAGTAAAGGTGAGTCGCGCCGCCGGCGTCCGTCCGTTTCCCCGCCAGCCGGAGCCGGACCGAATCCATCTCGAAATCGTGGAAGAAATTGTCCAGGCGGCGGCGCTCGAGGTCCCGGGCGGCGGGGGCGACGAGGTCCAGATACCGTTCGAGGTCCTTTTTCTGGAGAAGGGCCTGGGCCTGGCCGAAAAAGGCCTCCGGCGTCGGGAGGGCGGCTTGTCGTGCGGCCGAACGGACGGCCCTGGCGGCCGCCGGAGCGTCCGCGGCGCCGGCCAGCGCGGCGAGAGAGAGGCCGAGGAAGAGGACAAGCCAGAGGGCTCTTCTCGCGGCCGTTGCCGTTCTACCAGCGCGAAGAACCTCGTTCTTCATAGGCGACCCGCTCGACCGCAACCCTGAAGAGCGGAATTCATGCCAAGAGGTGTTCTTGGCCCCTCCTCCGAGGACGGCGTTGGCCGGGGCTTTGAAGCGGCGGTCGTGCGGCCGAGAAGAGCTCGGCGCGTAAAGGACTTTTACAGGCTGTTCATGTCCTAAGCCGGCGGCCCAGGACCTTCTCCACATCCTCCACCTTGCCCGTGATCCGCCCCTTGGCCCGCTCCCGGTCGTCGACGGCGATATGGGTCAGGACCCGGCCCGATTCCTGCCGCATCCGGCGGTGGCACTCCCTGATCAGGGCGAAGACGTCGTCCCAATCGCCCTCGACGATGGTCCCCATGGCCGTCAGCCGATAGGGCAGGCCGCTCTTGTCGACGATGTCGATGATCTTGGCGACCGGCCCGGCCAGCTCCTCGCCCTTGCCGATGGGCACGACGCTGAATTCGACGATCATGGCCTCCCTCCCCCGCGTTCCCCCCCCGACCCGGCGCTGTTCAGGCCTTGTCCCGGGCTTTGTCTCTATCCCTCTCTTTTTCCTTGTCCTTGCCGGACCCGCCCCGCCTGAGGTGCTCTTCCCAGGTGATGAAGCTGTGGTAATAGACCTGGTCCCCCTCGTCGATGCCGCGGGTGATCTCGGTGATGTGGGAGGTCTCAGCCTTGAAGGCCTCGACGGCGTAGACGACGGCCTTGTCGGGCTTGACGTTGGCGCCGCAGGTATAGATGTCCAAGGCGGCGTAGCCCATCTCGGGCCAGGTGTGGGTCGAGATGTGGGACTCCGAGATGACGACGACGCCGCTCACCCCGTGCGGCGGGAACTTGCTGAACGAGATCGCCCAGACGTGGGCGCCCGCGATCTCGGCCGCCTTGACCAGGATCTGCTGGACCCTCTCGACGCTGCCGATGACCCTCGGGTCGCAGCCCGAGGCCTCGACAATGTAGTGGTGGCCGATCGGGGAATGGGGGGTCTTGACCATCGCCGTCTCCTTGCGCGCTCTCGAAAAAACGATTATGGCACAATCGGACGGCGTGTCAAGAAAAATGGGGACATGTACTCTATGTACGTGTCCCCGGCCTCAAACTTGTTCAGGATATTTCTTAGAAGCGAGGCTCCGAGCCGCTCCGTCCCGCTTTGTCTATATCCTTCCCAGAAGTACGGCTCTGAGTCACGCCGCCGTACTTCTGATGGTCGCTCCTAAGAATCCGCTCCCTGCCGGACAGGACCCGCCCGCTGATTCAAACGGCGACGCGGCGCTCTTCCTTGACGACGTTGAGGACGATGTGGGTCACCGTCCGGTCGACGAAGGGAAAGCCGAGGAGCTTCTTGACGAAGCGGTTGAGGTCCTCGCGGTCCTTGAAATAGCCGATGACGAAGGAGTCCCAGTCGCCGGTGACGTCGTAGACGGCTGTCGCGCGGGGGTCCTGCGAGATCCGCTTCTGCGTTTCGAGGAGCTTGCCCTTCGAGATGCGCACGGCGACGACGGCGATGAGGTTGACGCCGAAGTGCTCGAGGTCGACGACCGGGATATAGCCCTTGATGGCCCCGCAAGCCTCCATCTTCTTGACGGCGTTGATGACGGCCGTGGTCGAAGTCCCGACCTCCTTCGCGATCTCCCGAAAGCTCTT
The DNA here is from genome assembly GCA_035543515.1 of Terriglobales bacterium. Taxonomy (GTDB): domain Bacteria; phylum Acidobacteriota; class Aminicenantia; order Aminicenantales; family Saccharicenantaceae; genus DATKJS01. The sequence continues at coordinate 50,752 of DATKJS010000124.1, forward strand.
GCGGGCGTTGTTGTTCAGAGCCCAGACGATCCTGCGGTCCAGATCATCGGTCATTTCATGGCCTCCTTGTGTCATGATTATCTGCTGATAGGATGGCGTTTGTCAATATTATTATTAATTATATTGACAAACGTTCTTCGTTAATATATTTTTCGTGACATATTGATCATAGCCATAAGGAGGAAAGGACATGGCGCTTAAAGGAGAGACGACACCCAAGGTGTTCGGCATGAGGGATGAGAAGGACGTCCTCGGGGCCGTCCTCGACCCGGCCGCGGGCATCGAGTTCATCCGCCTCGTCTTCCCCGACATCCTGGGACGGCCGATGGACTTCACCATCCCGGGTTCGGAGCTTGACAAGGCCTTCTCCGAGGGCAAGGGTTTCGACGGCTCCTCGATCGCCGGCTTCGTCCGGATCGAGGAGAGCGACCTCATCATCAAGCCGGACCCGAAGACGTTCCGGCTCCTTCCGTGGCAGTACCGGGGGTTCGAGGAGGGCGTGCGCTGGCGGGAGGCCGTCATGTTCGGCGACATCCTGAGCCCGGACGGCCGCCCCTACGTCGGCGACAGCCGCGGCGTCCTCAAGAAGGCGCTCGCCGCGGCGCGGAAGGACATGGGCATCGAGGACTTCAAATGCGGCCCCGAGCTCGAGTTCTTCATCTTCCCGTCGAGCGAAGAGCCGGTCCCGACGGACGCCGGAGGCTACTTCTTCAGCGGCCGCCACGGCGAGCTCCGCAAGGAGATCCAGCTCCTCCTGCAGCGCATGGGCGTCGAGACCGAGTACGACCATCACGAGGTCGCCCACGGCCAGCACGAGATCGACCTTCGGTACCTCGGCGCCCTCGAGATGGCCGACGTCGGCATGATCTTCCGTTACATGGTCAAGAAGGTCTGCCGCATGCACGGGCTCTATGCCACGTTTATGCCCAAGCCCATCAACGGCCAGAACGGCAGCGGCATGCACGTCCACCAGTCCCTGTGGAAGGACGGCAAGAACCTGTTCTTCGACAAGAAGGGCTCGTACTTCCTCTCGGACATGGCCCGCCATTACATCGCCGGGTGCATGGCCCACGCCCGGGAGGTCTCGGCCGTCCTCAGCCAGTGGGTCAACTCCTACAAGCGCCTGATCGAGGGCTACGAGGCGCCCGTCTACATCGCCTGGGGCCAGAAGAACCGCTCGGCCTACATCCGGGTGCCCGAGTACCAGCCGGGCAAGGAGCGGGCCACCCGGATCGAGCTCCGCGCCGCCGACCCGGCCTGCAATATTTATCTGGCCTTCGCCGTCATGCTGGCCGCCGGCCTCGACGGCATCAAGAAGAAGGAAGCCCTCGTCGCCCCGGTCGAGGAGAACATCTACCACATGAGCGGCACGCGCCAGAAGAAATTCGACATCCACGTCCTGCCGCGGAACCTCGAGGAGGCGGTCCGGCTCATGGAAAAGAGCGACCTCGTCCGGGAGACGCTGGGCGCCCATATCTTCGACAAGCTCGTCGCCAACAAAAAGCAGGAGGTCGAGGAGTACAGCCGGAACGTCTCGGGGGAGTTCGAGAAGCAGGTCAGCGACTACGAGGTCGAGCGCTACCTCCCGTTCCTCTAGAGGAGCTAGGCCTCGGGGGACGGCCTCCATTCAAGAGCGCGGTTCTTAACGCCTCCCCGAAGCGTCACTGTCCGAGGCCGGACGGGTCCTGTCCTTGTGCGTCCCCGTCCGTCCTCGCTCCGGCTCGCACTCCCCGCATCCGGACCATCGGCTCCGTAGCCCGCAACCTCGAGTGGCGCGCCCGCTGGGTTCCTAGGGGCTTAGCTCCATCGTTCCACGGCATCGTAGCCCGCGTCGTGGGAACTCCGCTGCGGGCGCGGACTGGCACCGGCCACCCCTCCGCTGTCCTAAACGCTCCGGGGAGGCTAGACCGCACATGACGTTCCGACCAATCCCCGAGGCCCCTCAGGCAAGCGAGCGGCGGCTGGCGCAGGTGGCGCCGAGGCCGTCCGAAAGCCCCCATTTGGAGGAGGACCCGTCTGCCTTGCCGACGGGGGAACCGGGACAGGTTCCCGGGGCCGGGGGATAAGGGCGGCCTCGGCGCCACCTGCCGGGCGTTGTCTGGCACTAGACCACCACTGCGGATCATTGCTCTTCCTCTGACATTCCTTATATAATTCGCGCAAATGACGCCGGCTGTCCTTTGTCAGGACGGAAAGGAGCCCCGCCGTGACCCGAACGACTGACGTCGCGTCCGCTTTCACCCATCGAGTCCGGACGCCGCTCGTCCGGCTCGCCGCCGCCCTCACCGCCGTCGCCGCGGTCCTCGCCTCCGGGGCCTGCTCGCGGGCGGCAGGGGTCCCGCCGGCCGACCTCGTCCTGACGAACGCCGCGGTCTATACCCTCGATAGGGAGCATCCCTGGGTCGAGGCCGTGGCCGTAGCCGGCGGCCGGATCGCCTACGCCGGGACCGCCGGGGGCGCCGCGCGTTTCCGCGGCCCGGCGACGCGGACGCTCGACCTCGGCGGCCGGATGGTCCTGCCCGCTTTCCAGGATTCCCACATCCACCTCATCGAGGGAGGCCTCGAGTCGCGCCTGTGCAACTTGGCCGGCCTCGAAACGGCGGAGGCCGTGGTCGCCGCGATCAAGGACTACGCGGCCCACAATCCCGACCGGGCTTGGATCACGGGCGGCCGCTGGGAGCTGCCCGTCTTCCCCAAGGCCAACCCGACCAAGGAGGACCTGGACAAGGCCGTGCCCGACCGGCCGGCCTGCCTCTTCGCCGCCGACGGCCATTCGGCCTGGGTCAACACCCGGGCCCTCAAGCTCGCCGGGGTCACGGCCAAGACCCCCGACCCGCCCGGAGGCCGCATCGAGCGCGACCCGAGGACGGGCGAGCCGACCGGGACGCTGCGGGAGAGCGCCTCCGGCCTCGTCGCAAAGCTCGTCCCCGAGCCCGGCCCTGAAGAGACCCTGCGCGGCCTGAGGACCGGCCTGGAGATGACCCGGCGTCTCGGCATCACCTCGATCATCGAGGCCAACGCCCGGGAGGATCTCCTCGACGCCTACGCCGCCCTCGACCGCTCCGGCGAGATGGAACTCCGCGTCCTGGCCTCTCTCCACGTCGATACGGACAGAGGGCCGGCCGAAGTCGCCCGGCTCCGGGCCCTCCGCGAGAAGTACCACGGCGCCCGGTTGAAGTCCACGACGGCCAAGATCTTCGCCGACGGCGTCGTCGAGTCCCATACCGCCGCGCTCCTCGAGCCCTACCTCGACCGGCCCAAGGACCGGGGCCTGCCGCTCCTCGAGCCGGCCGCGTTCGACGCCCTGGCCGTCGCCCTCGACGCTGAGGGCTTCCAGATTCACGTCCACGCCATCGGCGACCGGGCCATCCGCATGACCCTGGACGCTCTCGAGGCGGCCCTGAGGGCCAACGGCCCGAAGGACCTGCGCCACCACGTCGCCCACCTCGAGCTCATCGACCCCGCCGACATCCCGCGGTTCAAGGCCCTCGGCGTCGTCGCCAATTTCCAGTCCCTCTGGGCCTACGCCGACCCGTACATCACCGAGCTGACCCTGCCCATCCTCGGCCCGCAGCGCTCCCGCTGGCTCTACCCGATCGGGAGCGTCGCGCGGACGGGCGCCGTCATCGCCGGCGGCAGCGACTGGCCGGTGTCCTCGGCCAACCCGCTCGAGGCCATCCAGGTCGCCGTCACCCGCCGCGGCCCGGACGCACCGGCCGGTCCGGCCTGGATCCCGGAGGAGACGGTCGACCTCCCGACGATGATCGCCGCCTACACGGCGAACGGGGCCTACCTGAGCCACGAGGAGGGCCTCCGGGGCGCGGTGGTCCCGGGAAAGCTCGCGGACCTCATCGTCCTCGACCGGAACCTTTTCAAGATCGCGCCGTGGGAGATCCACAAGGCCCGGGTCCTGCTGACGCTCTTCGAAGGCCGCGAAGTCTGGCGCGACCCCGCCTTCTGAAACGTTGACTTGGGCTCCCCGAGGCGCTATGTTAACGTCAGAGGCTCAGCCGAGGGGAGGTTATCATGTATGCCCGAGTCACGATCCTCCAATTGAAGAAAGGGAAGGCCGAGGAGGCGATCCGGCTCTATGAGATGAGCATCCTGCCCGCCGCCGAGGCCCAGAAGGGATATCGCGGGTCCTACGTCCTGGCCGACCGGCAGGCCGACAAGGGGATCACCGTGACCTTCTGGGAGAGCGAAAGGGACGCCCTCGACAACGAGGAGAACCGTTACTACCAGGAGCAGCTGGTCAAGGTCGTCAACTTCCTCGCGGCGCCCCCCATCCGCGAGGGCTACGACGTGGCTGTTTCCGACCGCTGAGCCCTGCCCCCCGCCCGTTGTTTACGGAACCCTCGGGGTATGCTATAACATACATCCGCCATTCGAGGCCGCATGAATATCCTATCGATCGTCCTCCAGGTCTTCGTGGTCCTCTTCGCCATCACGGTCCACGAGGCCGCGCACGGCTGGGCCGCCCTGAAAATGGGCGACCCGACCGCCTACGCCGCCGGCCGCGTCACCCTCAACCCCTTGGCCCACATCGACCTCATCGGGACGGTCCTCCTTCCGCTGGTGCTGATCCTCGCCCACCAGCCGGTCTTCGGCTGGGCCAAGCCGGTCCCCGTCAATCCCCATAACCTCCGGCACCCGCGCAAGGACAGCCTGTGGATCTCCCTTGCCGGGCCGGCCGCGAACCTGGCCACGGCCGCCGTGTCGCTCGTCCTCCTGAGGCTGACGCTGCGCCTCGCCGCGGGCATGCCCGCCGCCTCGATGTGGGCCAAGTCGGTCGGGGGCCTGGCGCAGCTCCTCTACATGGCCGTCATGATCAACTTGGCCTTGGCCGTCTTCAACCTCATCCCCATCCCGCCCCTCGACGGGAGCGGGATCCTGGCCGGCCTCCTCCCCGAACAGGCGGCGGCCCAGTACGAGCGCCTCCGTCCTTACGGATTCATCCTCCTGATCATTCTCGTCTACACCAACGTCCTGAACTCTATCTTCAACCCCATCCAGAGCCTCGTCCTCCGCCTCCTCCGCTAGCATGCCCGAAGACGTTCTCGACCCCCTCCCCGCCGAAGAGGCCGCGCCCATCCCGCCGGCCGAGGCCGGCGACGGCTACCAGGTCCGCCTCGGCGCGTTCGAGGGACCGCTCGACCTCCTCCTCTTCCTCATCCGGAAGAAGAAGATCGACATCCACGACATCCCTATCGCCACCATCACCCGCGACTATCTCGGCTACCTCGAGCGCAAGGAGCGCATCAACCTCGACCGCGAGGCCGAGTTCCTTTTCATCGCCGCCCTCCTCATCTACATCAAGTCCCAGATGCTCCTGCCCCGGGAGACGGACCTGGCCGAGCAGGATGACCCTCGCCGCGTCCTCGTCAACCGCCTCCTCGAGTATGAGAAGGTCAAGGCCGCCTGCTCCGTCCTCCGCGGCCGCGAGGAGGCCCAGATCCTCCAGTGGCGGCGGAACTTCCTCCCGCCGCTCCCCGGCGAGAGCGCGCTCGATTTCGTCGAGGTCAGCCTCTTCGACCTGGCCGAATCCTTCTTCCTCCTGATGAAGCGCCGGGCGGCGGAGGACACGCGCATCATCAAGGGCCGGGACGTCTCGACCGAGGAGAAGATGAAGGAGCTCCTCGGCCTCCTCCGCGACGGCCAGGTCCTCGACTTCCTCGCCTACTTCGAAACCCAGGCCTCGCTCGAAGAAGCCCTCGTTTCGTTCTTCTGTCTTCTCGAGCTCGTCAAGACGCGGACGGCCGTGGCCGCCCAGGACGAGATCTTCCAGACCATCCGGGTCTGGCTCCGCAAAGACACGCGCCGGGCAGGTCACCATGAGTAACGAGCTGCGGGACATCATCGAGTCCCTGATCTTCATCTCCCAGGACCCCTTGAGCGTCGACCGGATCGCCGCCGTCCTCGAGGGCGCGGCGGCCACGGACATCCAGGCCGCCGTCGACGAGCTCGCCCGCGGCTACGCCGAGGCGGGCCGGGGCATCCGGGTCGTCCACACGGGCGGCGGGTATATCTTCACGACGCACCCGGACCACGACCGCTGGGTCCGCAAGCTCCTCCAGATCGAACGCAGGAACAAGCTCTCCTCGGCCGCCCTGGAGACGCTCGCGGCCATCGCCTACCATCAGCCCGTGACCCAGTCCGAGGTCTCGGCCATCCGGGGCGTCGATTCGACCTACACGCTGAAGACCCTTCTCGACAAGAAGCTCCTCAAGATCGTCGGGCGGAAGAAAGCGCCGGGGAACCCCCTCGTCTACCGGACCTCGGAGCGCTTCCTCCAATATTTCGGGCTCAACGGGCTCGACGAGCTGCCGTCGGAGGAGGAGATCGGCAAGATCCTCCAGGAGGAGAAAGCGTCCGAGGGGTAGCCGCTAAGTCTAGTCTCCGCCAGCACTTAGAGTTGACAAAGCGGGGCGGCTCAGATAGGATAGGGCCTATTTCCGATCGCGAGACCATGGAAATCATCGTCGCCGAACACAGCGGACTCTGCTATGGCGTCAGGCGCGCCCTGACCGTGGCCCGCCGCACGCGCCGGGCCCGCGCCGGGAGCGTCACGACCCTCGGCGACCTCATCCACAACCCCCGCGTCGTGGCCGGCCTCGCAGCGGAGGGCATCGGCTCGGCCGGGACCCCCGAGGGGGTGCCCGCCGGGACGGTCGTCATCCGCAGCCACGGGGTCGCCCCCGAGGTTGTGCGCCGCCTGCGCCGCCGCAAGATCGACGTCGTCGACGCGACCTGCCCGATCGTCCAGAACATCCAGCGGCTGGTCGAGGCCCTGGCCCGCCGAGGCCGCGAGATCGTCATCGTCGGCCACCGCGAGCACCCGGAGACGCGCGGCCTCGTCGGCTACAGCCGCGGCCGGGGCGTCGTCGTCGAGGACGAGGGCCAGGCCCGCCGGCTTCCCCTCCGCAAGTCCCGGGCCGTCGTGGCCCAATCGACGCAGGGCCTCGAGGCCTTCGAGCGCGTCGTCGCCGTCCTCGTCGGCAGGACCCGGGAGCTCGTCGTCCACAACACCATCTGCGATTCGACCCGGACCCGCCAGAAGGCGACCGCGGAGCTCGCCGGCCGGGTCGACGCGATGTTCATCGTCGGCGGCCGGCAGAGCTCGAACACCGCCCGCCTCTACGAGATTTCCAAGCGCCTCCGGCCGCGGACCTACTTCATCGAGAGCGCCGGGCAGATCACCCCGGCCATGCTCCGGGGGGCCCGGACGATCGGACTCTCCGGGGGCGCCTCGACGCCGCCCGAAGCCATCCAAGAAGCCGTTGGCGCCATCGAGCGGAGCTTCAAACGGAATACCATCAGGGAGTGAACGTGCCATGACCGAATCCACCAAACACCCGGACCGCGACGACCCCAAGATGTCGTCGGAGGACTACGAGCACCTGCTGGACCACTACCAGTTCCACCAGCAGGAGATCACGATGGGCAAGATCCTCAAGGGACGGGTGATCAAGAGGACGCCGACCCACGTCCTCGTCGACATCGGCTTCAAGACTGAAGGGGCCATCCCTGTCGAGGAGTTCAGCGACACCAAGGCGCTGGCCGAGCTCCGGCCGGGCTCCGAGGTCGAGGCCATGCTCGAAAAGACGGACGTCAAGGACGGCTACCTCATCCTCTCCAAGCGGCGGGCCGACGGCGTGCGCGCCATCGACCTCCTGGAAAAGGCCTTCGCCCAGAACACGGCGGTCGCCGGCAAGGTCGTCGACCGGACCCGGGGCGGCTTCGCCGTCGACGTCGGCATCCCCGCCTTCCTGCCGGAATCCCACGCGGACATCCGGCCGGTCAAGGACCCCGCCTCCCTCATCGGCCAGACCCTCAAGTTCAGGGTCATGAAGTTCGACCGCAAGAGCGAGAACGCCGTCCTCTCCCGCCGGCTCCTCCTCCAGGACGAGCGCGAGAAGCGCAAGCGGCGGGTCTTCGACCATCTGGCCAAGGGCCAGAAGCTCCCCGGGCACGTCCGGTCGCTGACGAACTTCGGCGCCTTCGTCGACATCGGCGGCGTCGAGGGGCTCCTCCACGTCTCGGACATGTCCTGGGGCAAGATCGGCCATCCCTCCGAGCTCCTCAAGGCCGGCCAGGAGATCGAGGTCGTCGTCCTCGACTTCAACGAGAAGGACGAGCGGATCTCCCTCGGCCTCAAGCAGCTGACCCCCGACCCGTGGGCCAACATCGCCGAGAAGTACCAGGCCGGCCAGAAGATCACGGGCAAGGTCTCGAGCCTGACCGACTTCGGCGCCTTCGTCGAGCTCGAGAAGGGCGTCGAGGGGCTCGTCCACATCTCCGACCTGACCTGGTCGCGCAAGCTCGTCCATCCGAAGAAGATCCTGTCGCCGGGCCAGGAGGTCGTCGTGACCATCCTCGACGTCAACCCGACGACCAAGCGGATCTCGCTCGGCCTCAAGCAGGCCTCGCCCCATCCGCTCGACGTCTTCAAGCAGAAACACGGCGTCGGGTCGCGGATCAAGGGCCCCGTGACGAGCCTGACCGATTTCGGCGCCTTCGTCGAGATCGAGAAGGGGATCGAGGGGCTCGTCCACATCTCCGACATCACCTGGGAGAAGGCCAAGCATCCGTCCGAGAAGCTCCGGGTCGGCCAGGAGGTCGAGGCCCTCGTCCTGGCCATCGACGTCGAGCGCCAGAAGGTCTCCCTCGGCATCAAGCAGCTCGAGGGGGACATCTGGGAGGACTTCTTCAGCCGGCAGCAGGTCGGGGACATCGTCAAGGTCAAGATCGTCCGCATCACGGACTTCGGCGTCTTCGTCGAGATCGTCCCGGGCATCGAGGGCGTCGTCTTCACCTCCGAGCTCGACGAGAAGAAGATCGAGAAGCCCTCGGACGAGTTCGCCGTCGGCGACGAGCGGAACGCCAAGATCATCCGGCTCAACCCGAAGGCCAAGAAGATCTCCCTCAGCTTCAAGCAGGCCCAGTTCGATCTCCAGAAGCAGGAGTTCCAGAAGTTCATGGACTCCCAGGACGACCGGATGACGCTCGGCGATATCATGAAGGACCAGCTGAAAAACCTGGCCGCCCTCAAACGGGGAACCAAAAAGGAGGATTCGCGTGATAAAAGCTGACCTGATCAACAAGATCTCTCAGGAGCTCAGCATCCCCAAGCAGGATGCCGAGACGGGCGTCAACATGTTCTTCGAGACGATCCGGGAGGCCATCCTCAAAGGGGAGGAGATCGAGATCCGCGGCTTCGGGAGCTTCCGGTTCCGCAAGCGGACGTCGCGCTCGGGGCGCAACCCCCGGACGGGCGAGCCGGTCAAGGTCCCGCCGAAGAAGGTCCTCTATTTCAAGCCGAGCAAGCTGCTCAAGGAGCTGATCAACAAGTAATGCGCTACCTGACCGCACCCTGGCGGGCGGCGTACGTCCGCAAGGCCCTGAGCGTCCGGGGCTGCATCTTCTGCGACGCCATCAAGGCGGGCGAGGACCGCGAGGCCGCCGTCCTCTGCCGCGGCCGCCGGGCCTTCATCATGCTCAACCGCTACCCCTACACGCCGGGCCATCTCATGATCGCCCCCGCGCGGCACCTGCCCGACCTGACCCGGGTCCGGCCGGACGAGGGCGCCGAGATCTTCGCGCTCCTCCAAGCCGCCCTCCGGGCCCTCGGCGCGGCCTACAAGCCCCACGGCTTCAACACGGGCATGAACCTCGGGCGGAGCGCCGGGGCCGGGGTCACCGGCCATGTCCATCTCCACGTCGTCCCGCGCTGGACCGGGGACTCGAACTTCATGCCCCTCGTCGGCGGGACCCGGGTCTTCATCGAAGACCTCGACGCGACCTACGAACGACTGCGTCCTCTGTTCGACCGAGAGAGGCAGCGGATCAAGCGGGCGGAGCGGTGAGCGAGGCCCTCCGCGACCGGCATTGAGGTGTCATCATGCTTAAGACCATGCGGAAGAACGTCAAGTCGCTGAAATGGATCCTGTGGATCATCGTGGCCACGTTCGTCGTCTCCATCTTCTTCATCTGGGGCGGCGCCGGCCGGCTCGGGGAGGGGGGCGGCGGGAACACCCTGGCCATGGTCGGCCGGGAGAAGATCTCCGGAGACGAGTACACCCGGGACCTCCGCCAGAGGCTCGACGCCATGAAGAAGCAGTTCCCCGGCCTCAACGAGAACCTCATCCAGCAGCTCAACATCCCCCAGCAGACGCTCGAGCAGCTCATCCAGCAGCGGCTCCTCCTCCAGATCGCCCGTGAGAAGGGAATCCGGGCCACGGACGACGAGGTCCGGGCGAAGATCGTCTCCTACCCCGTCTTCCAGCGGGACGGCAAGTTCGTCGGCTTTGACGCCTACAAGAGGGTCCTTAACTACTACCACATCCCGCTCAAGGACTTCGAGGAGGGGCTCCGGCAGGAGGTCGTCATGTCCAAGACCGTCGGCTACCTCACGGCCGGGATCATCGTCACGGAGGACGAGGTCTGGGACGGCTACCGGAAGCAGAACGACTCGGCCAAGATCGAGTACGTCGTCGCCGAGGCCTCCAAGGTCGAGGTCAAGGACAAGCCGACGGAGGCCGAGGTCCAGGCCCGATTCGCTAAGGCCCCCGGGGCCTATAAAGTCCCGGAGAAGCGCCTTGCCGAATACGTCTTCCTCAAGACCGATGACGCCAAGAAGGACGTCAAGGTCACGCCGGCGGAGGTCGAGAAGTACTACAAGGACAACCTCGCCCAGTTCCGCGAGCCGGAGCGCCTGCGCCTCAGCCGGATCTGGCTGCCCTTCACCGCGAAGGACAAGGAGGCCGTGCTGGCCCAGGCCCGCGACATCCTGAAGAAGGCCCAGGCCGGCGCCGATTTCGCGGTCCTGGCCAGGACGTTCTCGAAGGACGACAAGGCCAAGTCCGGCGGGGACTGGGGCCTGACCGACTGGCGGTCCCTGTCGGCCAAGGAGACTGAGGCCGCGGCCAGGCTCGCGGCCGGCCGCGTCTCCGACGTCGTCGAGACCGACACAGGCGCGGCCATCCTGAAGGCGACCGAGAAGGCCCCGGCGGCGACCAAGGCCCTGGCCGAGGTCAGCGCCACGATCAAGGGCATTCTCGAGGACCAGAAGGCCCGGGCCATCGTCTCCGACCGGATCGGGCGGCTCGAGAAGCTGGCCCGCAAGGAGAAGAGCCTCGACGTCGCCGCCCAGAAGGAAGGGCTCAAGGTCTCGGCGACGGGCGCCCTCCGCAAGGGGGCCCCGCTGGGCGACTTCGACTCGGCCGGCGCCGTCAGCGACGCCCTGTTCGGGCTCAAGGAGAAGGCGATCTCGGCCCCGATCTACACCTACACGGGAGCCGGCCTGGCCCAGCTCCAAAAGGTCGAGCCCGAGCGGCCGGCCAAGCTCGAGGAGGTTCGCGACGAGGTCGAGAAGACGATCCTCGACGGCTGGAAAAAGGAGCGGGCCCTGGCGACCCTCCGCGAGCTCCGGACGAAGCTCAAGGATGACTGGGCCGTCGAGGCGGGCAAGCTCAAGCTCGAGTACAAGACGGTCGCGGAGCACAAGCGGGAGCAATACCTGAGCCTCGTCGGCGACGACCCGGCCGTCGACGCCCTCGTCTTCTCGCTCCCGCTCAAGCAGGTCAGCGACCCCGTTCCGGTCGAGGACGGCTACGGCCTCTTCCGCGTCCTCGAGAGGAAGGAGACGACGCGCGCCGACTTCGACAAGGTCAAGGCCACCGAGCGGGAAACCCTCCTCGAGCAGAAGCGGAACAAGTTCCTCCAGTCGGTCCTGGCCCAGGCCCGGGAGGAGAGGAAGGTCCGGGTCAACTACGACCTCTTCGTCAAGCTCAATTCCCAGGTCATCTCGCGCTACGCCGGAGAGTGACCGGCCCCATCGCCCGCGCTTCAAGTAAACCGATCTTTATTTGAAAGGAGAGCGAGATGGAGACGACCAAGATCTCCCTGCCGCCCGAGGCCTACCAGGAGCTCCCGCCCGGCCAGGTCTATAAGCCCTTCGTCCCGGCCGAGTCCGTCATCCCCGAGGTCACGGCGCGGTCCGTCCTGTGGGGTCTCTTCATGGCCCTGTTCTTCACCTTCTCCATCGCCTACCTGGGGCTCAAGGTCGGGACGGTCCCCGAGGCGGCCATCCCCGTGGCCATCCTCGCCGTCGGCATCGGCTACCTCTACAAGCGCAAGAGCACCATCCTCGAGAACGTCATCATCCAGTCGATCGGCGCGGCCTCGGGCGCCCTGGTCGCGGGGGCCATCTTCACCATCCCGGCGCTCTACATCCTGGGCCTGCCAACGGACATCGTCAAGATCTTCCTCTCGACTTTCCTCGGCGGCTGCCTGGGCATCCTCTTCCTCATCCCGCTGCGGCGCTACTTCTGCGTCGAGCAGCACGGCAAGCTGCCCTTCCCGGAGGCCACGGCCACGACCGAGATCCTCGTCTCGGGCGAGTCCGGCGGCAAGCAGGCTTGGGCCCTCATCCTGGGCGTCGCCGTCAGCGGCGTCTACGAGTTCCTGACCATCGGCGTCCGGGCGTGGGACGAGCTCATTACCTTCCGCTTCCTGCCCTTCATGGACAGCCTGGCCGTCAAGACGAAGATGGTTTTCAAGATCGACGCCCTCTCGGCCTTCCTCGGCCTCGGCTACGTCATCGGGCTCCGCTACAATGCCGTCATCGTCGCCGGCGGGCTGCTTTCGCACTTCGCCTTCGTCCCGCTCATCTGGTTCCTCGGCCAGCACCTGTCCGGCGCCCTCTATCCGGGCGCCGTCCCCATCGCCCAGATGAGCGAGACCCAGATCTTCAGCACCTATGTCCGGAACATCGGCATCGGCGCCATCTTCACGGCCGGCGTCCTGGGCATCATCAAGTCCATGCCGGTCATGGTCAAGTCCTTCTCCCTCGGCTTCCGGGAGCTCTTCAAGGGCCAGAAGCCGGACGCGGACGCGGCCGTCCGGACCGACCGCGACCTCAAGATGAAGACCATCATCCTCGGCCTCCTGGCCACCGCGGCCGGCCTCTTCTTCTACTTCCTCTGGATCTCGAACCTCAAGCTGGCCATCATCGGCGTCCTCGTCTGCATCCTGCTCTCGTTCCTGTTCACGACGGTCGCCGCCTACGCCATCGCCATCGTCGGCACGAACCCGGTCTCAGGCATGACCCTCATCACCATCATCCTCTCGAGCGTCATCCTGCTCGGGGCGGGCCTATCCGGGCAGCAGGGCATGGCGGTGGCCCTGCTCATCGGCGCGGTCGTCTGCACCGCGCTCTCAATCTCCGGCAGCTTCGTCACCGACCTCAAGGTCGGCTACTGGCTCGGGGCGACGCCGCGCAACCAGGAGCGCCTCAAGTTCGCCGGCATCCTCGTCTCGGCGCTGACGGTGGGGGTCGCCATTTCCATCCTCGACAAGGCCTTCTCGTTCCAGAGCGGAACGCTGGCCGCGCCCCAGGCGAACCTGATGGCCACGGTCATCAAGTCGATGATGTCCCGCGAGCCCGTGACCTGGCTCCTCTACGCGGTCGGGGCCTCCGTCGCGATCGTCGCGGAGCTGGCCAAAGTGCCGCCCCTGGCCTTCGCCCTGGGGATGTACCTGCCCCTGCAGCTGACGACGCCGCTCCTCGTGGGCGGGTTTATCTCGCATCTGGTCAAGAAATCGACCAAGGACAAGGAGCTGGCCGAGCGGAGGAACAACCGCGGCACCCTCATCTCGTCCGGGTTCATCGCCGGCGGCGCCCTGATGGGCATCGTCCTGGCCGTCCTCAAGCTCACCAAGGTCGATCACCTGATCAGTCTCGGCGTCCCCATGGTCCTCGAGAACGGGCGCTGGGTCGACGGCACGCCGTGGCCCTGGTTCACGAAGTACGGTCAGGTCATCAGCCTCGCCGCGTTCACCCTGCTCTGCGGCTTCGTCTACTGGGACGCACGGCGGACAAAGTAGGGATCCAGAGAAGGAGGGAGACCGAACATGGCAATCAACAAGCTCTACTCGGCGGCCGACCGGGCCATCAACCAGGCCCTGCGGATCCGGCCGGGGGAAAAGTTCCTGCTGGTCACGGACACCCAGAAGCTCGAGATCGCCGAGGCCCTCGCCTACCACGCCAAGCGGGCCGGCGCCGAGACGACGACCTACCTCATGACCGAGACCCTTCGGCCGATCGAGGCGCCGACGCGCCAGTTCAAGGAGCTCATCCGGACGGCGGCCGTGACCGTCTACATGCTCGAGGGCCGCTTCGCCGAGAAGCCCTTCCGGGGCTTCATGGTCTCGGAGGGCGCCAAGCACGGCCGGATCTGCATGATGCCTGGCATCACCCGGGACATGATGGAGCGGCTCGTGGCCATCGACTTCTCGCGGATGGCCGCCTTCACCCGGAAGGTCATGAGGGCGATGAAGGACGCCGACGACGTCGTCATCGAGAACCCCGCCGGGACGCGCATCGCCTTCAGCGTCAAGGGCCGGCGCTTCGACGCCGACATCGGCGACATCTCCAAGAAGGGCGTCCACGGCAACCTCCCGGCCGGCGAGTGCTTCACGGCCCCGGTCGAAGAGTCGTTCACGGGCCGGCTTGTCATCAGCCTCATCGACGACAAGCTCGGCCACGGGGTCATGGAGTTTAAGCGGGGCAGGCTCGTCGCCTTCCTGGGCAAGGGGATCGCCGAGGTCGTCAAGACCGTCGGCGCGGACCCGACCGCCCGCATCGTCGGCGAGTTCGGCATCGGCACGAACAAGGGCGCCAGGATCTGCGCCAACATGCTCGAGGCGGAAAAGGCCTTCGGCACGGTCCACTTCGCCATCGGCGACTCCTACGGCCTCGGCAAGAACAAGAGCCGGTACCACTTCGACGCGCTCATCGACAAGGTCACGATCCGGGCCAAGGGCCGGTACGTCGCCAAGGACGGCAAGTTCCTCCTCTAATTCGGAAATGAGTATTGTGTCCCCGAAATTCGACTTCGACAGGGTCATCGACCGGACGGGGACGGAGTCCCTCAAGTGGGTCTATCCCCGCAAGGTCCTCAAGGTCGAGGACGCCATCCCGATGTGGGTCGCGGATATGGACTTCGAGGCCCCGCCGGCCGTGGTCGAGGCCCTCCGGCGGCGGGCCGAGCACGGCGTCTTCGGTTATCCCCTGGTCCCGCCGTCGTTCTACGCTGCAGCGATCGGCTGGCTCAAGCGCCGGCACGGCTGGGAGGTCCAGAAGGCCTGGATGTCCATGACGCCGGGCATCGTCCCCGCGCTCAACTACGCGGTCCGCGCCTTCACCAGGCCGAACGACCCGGTCATCATCCAGACGCCCGTTTATCACCCGTTTTATTACGCCGTCGAGAACAACGGCCGGCGCGTCGTCCGCAACCCCCTCCGCTTCGACGGTCGCCGCTACACGATGGACCTCGACGACCTGCGGACCAAGATCGACGCCCCGGGCCGGATGCTCATCCTCTGCAGCCCGCACAACCCCGTCGGCCGCGTGTGGACGCGGGAGGAACTCGAGGCCCTCGGCCGGATCGCCGTCGAGCGGGACCTTCTCGTCATCTCTGACGAGATCCACCACGACCTCGCCTTTCGCGGCCACCGTCACCAGGTCCTGGCCGCCCTCTCCCCGGAGCTGGCCCAGCAGACGGTCACCTGCATCGCGCCGAGCAAGACGTTCAACATCCCCGGCCTCGCGACCGCCGCCGTCGTCGCCGCCAACCCGGACCTCCTCAAGAAGTTCGAGGACGAGAGGGAACGCGCGGGCTTCGAGCTCGGCCAGGTCTTCGGCATCGTCGGCTTCGAGGCCGCCTACGCGCACGGCGGGGACTGGCTCGACGCGCTCTTGCCTTATCTCGAGGACAATGTCGACCTCATGGAGACGTTCCTCGCCGCCCGTATCCCCGAGATCAAGTTTGTCCGGCCGGAGGGAACGTACCTCGCGCTCCTCGACTGCCGGGGCCTGGGGATCGATCCGGCCGCGCTCAATGGCTTCTTTTTAAAGAAGGCCCATGTCTATTTCACGGACGGGGCGATCTTCGGCCCGGAGCTCGAAGGCTTTGTCCGCGTCAACTTCGGCTGCCCTCGGGCGGTGCTGGCGGAGGCTCTCGAACGGGTCGAGCGGGCGGTCTGCGGCGTCGGCCGATGACGCATGTGACATAGGACGGGGCTTAGGGGAAGGGGTCAGGTCCATTTTCTTCCAGTTTTGTTGGAAGACAGGAGACCTAACACCTTCTTTGGCTCGCCCGCAGGCCCGCGAAGACGCGCGCGCGTACCTGCTTGTCCACTTGTTCAGGGGAGGTGACCGATGTTCCGAGCGAGAACGACCGGGTGCCTGGTCCTGGCCGGGGCCTGCGCTCTGCTCCTGCTTTCCTGCCGGAAGGCCGAGCCGCCCGCGCCGGCGCGCGCTCATGCCGCCTTCGCCTTCCCGCGCTCAACGCCCATCGCCCGCAAGGACGCCTTCTTCGGCCTCCACTTCGACCTCCATCCCCAGGAGACCGACACCTCGCTCGGCGCCGACGTCTCCGAGGCGAACATCCGCGGCCTCCTGACGCGGGTCAAGCCCGATTACGTCCAGTACGACTGCAAGGGCCACGCCGGCTGGACCGGCTACCCGACCGCGGTTGGCTGGGCCAGCCCGGGCATCGTCAAGGACAGCCTGGCCGTCTGGCGCAAGGCCACCCGCGACCTCGGCGTCGGCCTGTTCATCCATTACTCGGGGGTCTGGGACACCAAAGCGGTAAAAGAGCATCCCGACTGGGCCCGGCTCGGTCCGGACGGCAAGCGCGACCCGAACGTGACGAGCGTCTTCGGGCCCTACGTGGACAAGCTCCTCATCCCGCAGCTCGAGGAGGTGACGGCGAAGTACGGCCTCGACGGCGTCTGGGCCGACGGCGAATGCTGGGCCGCCCAGCTCGACTACTCCCCCGCCGCGCTGGCCGCCTGGAGAGAGCAGACCGGATACAGGTACGCCCCCAAGAGTAAGAAGGACGGGCTCTGGCTCGCCTGGAAGAATTTCAACCGCCGCGCCTTCGAGCGCTACCTCAACCACTGGGTCGACGCCCTCCACGGCTCAAACCCCGCCCTTCAGCTGACCTCGAACTGGATGTATACCACGTTCGCCCCGAAGCCCGTCGAGGCCAAGCTCGATTTCCTGTCGGGCGACTACTCGCCCTCGCTCTCCGTCGACCGGGCCCGGGTCGAGGCCCGCTACCTCGCTTCGACCGGAATGCCCTGGGACCTCATGGCCTGGGGTTTCGACAAGGGCCAGGGGCTCGGCTGGAGCCTCAAGCCGGCCAAGCACCTCGAGCAGGAGGCGGCCGTCGTCCTGATGCAGGGCGGCGGGTTCCAGATCTACCACACGCCGACCCGCTCGGGGTACATCGTCGAGCCGATCATCCGGCAGGAGGCGGCTTTGGCCGAGTTCTGTCGGGCGCGCCAGGAGGCCAGCCACAAGAGCGCCTCCGTGCCCCAGGTGGCGCTGCTTCTTTCGAGCGAGAGCTATTGGGAGGTCTCGGACAACGTCTTCGTCCCGCCGGGGGACGCCTACACCGAGCTCGAGGGCACCCTCCACGCTCTGCTCAACCTCCACTACTCCGTCGACATCCTGGCCGAGCACCAGCTCGGGCCGCGGCTGCACGATTTCCCGCTCGTCGTCGTCCCCGATTCGCACAAGCTGACTCCGGAATTCCGAAAAGCCCTGACGGATGATGTGGGACAAGGAGGGAACCTCCTGCTCCTTGGCGAGAAGTGCGCCCGGCTGTTCGAAACCGCTGTCCTCGGCGCGACCTTCGAGGATCGGTCAGACAAGGTCATCGCGGAGCTGGCCTCGGCCAACGGCATCACCAACGCCGACGGCTATTGGCAGAAGGTCAAGCTGACGACGGCCAGGGCGGCCGGCTACCGCTTCCCGACGCGCGACACGCGGAAAACCGGCGAGGTCGCGGCCACGATCAACGCCTTCGGCAAGGGAAAGGTCGGGGCAGTTTACGGCCCGGTCGCCTCGGTCTTTTTCCGCTCGCACCATCCCTGGCTCCGGGAGTTCATCGGCGAAATCGTGGCCGAGCTCTTTCCGGACCCGGCCGTGCGCGTCGAAGGCCCCCCTTGCCTAGACGTCTCGCTCCGCAGGACACGCGACGGGAAGCTCAGCGTCCACCTCCTCAACACGGCCAACATGCCGCTCCCCGACCGTTACAACTTCACGGACTTCATCCCGCCGCTCGAAAATATTCACCTGATATTCAAAACCGCGGCGAGACCAAAGTCCGTGACCTGGGTTCCGGACGGCGGCCGGCTCGACTGGTCGTGGTCCGACGGCCGACTGTCGGTCACGGTCCCGCGGCTCAAGATCCACGGGGTCGTGGTCATCGATTAGCACCGCCCTCCGATCGCGCGCCGGCTATTTCAGCTCCTGGATCCTGACTTCATAGGAGCCGTCTTTCGTGCTCTTGGCCAGGTAATAGATTTTGTCTCCCGATATTGCGTACCGGTCTTTGGCGACATTGAAATTATCGTACATGGAATCATAGGAAGGCCCGAGGGGGAACGAGAACGACCTCCTCAAAACATCGCCCTTGAGGTCCATGACGATGAGCTCGTAAAGGCCATCCTTCTCGGCATATGTTGAGACATAAATCTTGCCATCGGCGATCTTGAAACTGTAGAAAGCCGGGAAGGAATCGCGGAATTTGATGTTTGCAGCCTCGTTGAGCCAGCCCTGCGTCTCATTGAGCTTCTTCTTCAAGGCTGAACTGTATTCCGGCGGGACCGGGAGGGCCACGTAATTCTGATTGATCTCATAGAGTGGGAGTCCCAGGGAATCGAAGACTGCAATGTGGAATCCCTTACGCGTGTCCGCGACGAATACCTTGTCTTCGGCGACGGCGAAGTCGATGCAATCTGGGATAGCCTGATAATCCTTCTTGACAATCGGAGCTTGCTCCTTCTTCGCGTCCCTCTTGTTGCCCAGCGGAGGTGGCGGAGGAGGTGGCGGCGGCGGCACTGCAAATGGCACTTCTCCATAGAACTCTCTGATCTGATGAAGTTCTGAATCATAGAGGCGGCCAAACGCGCGCTCATTTCCTGCGTTAATATCCAAGGTATCGCTGGCAAAAGTCACGAGATTGTCGCCCGCGGGCACCAGCGGATACAGAGACAAGAAGATCTCGCGGGGTATTGGTATTTCTTTTTGGAAGACCCCGTCTCCGGCAAAAACGATGGTTTTTCTTATGTCCATGGCCCAAATTTGACCCTTAACAACGCAAAATCGGTTTGGGCCTAAGAGGAACTCGCCAGGGCCCTTTCCGTTTTTGCCGATCTTGGCCAAAAGGGAAAAATCAGGGAGGGAGTAAACGCCGATATAGGATTCGGAATCTCGAGAAAAGCCCTTGGCATCGTATTCGCCCAGGTACATCCGGTCCTTTTCCACGGCCATTTCTGACGCTGCCCACCCGGGCGGCAGGGCGAAAGTCTTCACGTCGGCTCCGGCCACCGTTAACGTCCAGCTGTACCGGCCAACGATGGCCACTAAGAGGATCGCCGAAAAGACCAGGAGAACAACCAGAGGCTTTTTCATTTTCGTTGTCATGACTCGCTCCTTTGACATGATGCTCTTGACCCGATCTTCGAGAGACATATGGGGCGTTGCCATCCCAACGGCCGCCGGGAGCCGGGTGGCGAGACTCGTTTTCCCAGCCAGGGCGACAAGGCACTTGGCATAGGAGCGGGCGCCGCTCTTCTGGATGGCATAATTGTCGCTGACATCTTCCCTGCTCACCGAAAAGGACGCGCTCAGGGCGTAGGCCAGCGGATTCCACCAGTAGAACGAGGTCAGAAGCCGCTGGAGCGCGCCGCTGACCTGGTCGAGGTGACGGATGTGAGCCGTCTCGTGGATCAGGATATTAGCGAGCTCTTCTGAGCTCAGGTTCTTGGAAAGGGACTTGGGGAGGACGATTATAGGATGGACAACCCCAAGGGCCACGGGGCTGTCGACCGCCGGGGAAAAATAAGTAGAAGGAAGGCGAGTCCCAGGAAAGGCCGCCCTCACCGTCTCCATGGCACTCGACGATTCTTCCTCCGGAACTCTGACCAGACTGCTCTTGAATCCCGAAAGGAAGATGAGCCCGTAAACGAGGCGACCGAGCGAGACGATAAAGCCTATGAGCCAGATTAGGCCGAAACCGTTCAAAAGGACGAGGGCTGGATTGATGGAGCCGAGGTCAAGAGGTCCGCGGGGTGCCCGACTTTCGATGGGAGGCACGGCCCGATCTTGCCCTGTTCGCAATGTCGCCACGTCTTGACCATTGGACAATCGATCCCCGGAGCTCGACCTCGTTCCGAGGTCCCGCGCGGCGGAGGAAATCGGCAATTTGTAAAGCGAACCCTGGCCCGGCGTGAGCACGAGGATCCCGAGCGGCAGGAAGACGAGGAGGATGATCAGGGTCAAGAGGATCCCGCTTTTCAGAGGGGGCGCGACTCGCTTCGCCGTTTTGGCCAAGCCCCACCCGATGAGGAGCAGAATGAGCGATTGGGTCAACGAGCTGAATACCCACGCCGCCAAGCCGAGATTTCCCAGGACCTTATACAGAGCCATGGCTTACTCTCCCTCGTTCGCGTTGAGGAATTCGACGATACGCTGAAGCTCATCCTCGGGGATCCGGCCGCCTGCGAAAAGACACTTGACGAGCTCGGCATAGGACCCGCCGAACACGCGGTCCCGGACGTTGTGGAGAATGCTGACCTTGGCCTCGGCTTCGTCCCTGAGAGGGGAATAATAGAATTCCCGATTCTCCGTCCGGTGTTTCAGCCAGCCGTACCGTTCGAGCCGTCTCATCTGGACCTGGACAGTGGCCCGCTTGACCTTGTCTTTCCGGCCGGCGTTGACGGTATCTAGGACGTCGTTGATCGTCACTTCCCCCTTGCGCCAGGCCAATTTCATGATCTCCAGGTTGGCGTCCGAGAGCTTCTGAAGACTCTTCTTAGCCACTGCGGCCTCCTCTTGCTGCTCCATCCATGACATCTGTCATGTATAATATAAATGACATGTGTCATCTTGTCAAGTCCCTTCGGCAAAAAAACGCACGGACATATGGTTTCCCGGTTGCGTGGATAGAGAAAATCCGGCCAGCCGGCGCCGAGCGCTAGGAGACCGCGCGGCCAGGAGCCGGCAACGTCCGGACGCCTTCCCGGACATGCCTCTCGTAGAGCTCGTGGATCAGCCCGTCCGACAGGCCGATGAACGGGACGTGGATCTTCCGGATGCCCGCCCATTTCATGACACGGCGGAAGATCTGGAGGGCGGGGACGATGACGTCGGCCCGGTCGGGCCGGAGGCCGAGCTGACGGACCCTGTCCTCGACGCTCAGGGAGGTCAACGTCCGGCTGACCTCCTTGAGCTTCTTCGCGGACACGGGCCGCCCGACCTTGTTCCCCGTCAGCAGGAAGATCTTGTTGATGTTGCCGCCGCTGCCGATGCCCAGGACGGGGTCCCGGCCGGAGGCCACGTTCGTGACCCAGCCCTGCATGTCCCGCCATTGCGGCCGCGAGACGAGGCCTTCGAGGATGCGAATGGCCCCGATGTCGAAGGAGCGGGAGGCGGCGCTGCGCCCCTTGGCGAAGAGCGTCAGCTGCGTGCTCCCGCCGCCAACGTCGATGTAGAGGTAGGTGGCCTTCTCCTCGAGGTCCCTCTCGGAATGGTTCTCGAAGATGATCTCGGCTTCGGTCCTGCCGGGGATGACCTCGAGGTCGATGCCCGAGGCTTCCCGGACCGCCCCGATGATCTCGTTCCGGTTCCCGGCCTCCCGCATCGCCGAGGTGGCGCAAGCCCGGTAGGCCAGGGGGTCGTAGGCGTCGATGAGATGCCGGAAGGCGATCATGACCTGGACCAGGTGCCCGGCCTTGGCCGCCGAGATGCGGTGCTCGAGGAAAGCGTCGTCCCCCAACCGCAGGGGAAAGCGGACCAGGGAATCCTTCTTGAAAACCGGGGCGTCTCCGCCTTCGAGGACCTGGCTCAGGAGCAGGCGGACGGCGTTGGAGCCGACATCAATGGACGCGAAGCGCATGGGAGGAACCTCGGCTGGCCGGACTTCTCTCATCGGCCACGCTCTGGAGTCAAGGAGCGTTCCAGGGCCATCTCGGAATCGCGCCGAGGGGCGGTCACGCCGCCCCGCCTTTACCGTCAACGGGGCATGGGCTCAGCTTCCAAATCTCCTGAGCATACTCGCGGATGGCCCGGTCCGCGGAGAACCTGCCGGCCCGGGCTACGTTGATGATGGCCTTCCCGTCCCAGCCGGCGGCATCGCGGTAGGCCTCGTCGACACGGTCCTGGGCTTCGATATAGGAGGGCAGGTCGGCCAGGAGCATGTAGCGGTCGCCTTCTTCGAGCAGACTGCGCAGGATCGGACGGAAGATGCCCGGCTCGAACAGGCTGAAGAAATCCTCCTCGATCATCTGCAGGGCCCGGCGGATCTCGGCGCTCCCGCGATAGACCTCCCGGGGGTCGTAGGAAGGCCGGAGCCGGGCGACGTCCCCCGACGGCAGGCCGAAGATGAAGATGTTCTCGGGTCCGACTTCCTCAAGGATCTCGATGTTCGCGCCATCCAGGGTCCCCAGGGTGAGGGCGCCGTTGAGCTGGAATTTCATGTTCCCCGTTCCCGAGGCCTCGGTGCCGGCCAGGGAGATCTGCTCGCTCAGATTGGCGGCGGGGATGATCCGTTCCGCCAGCGAAACCCGGTAGTTCGGGATGAACACCACGCGCAGCCGATCCTTGACCTGGGGATCGCCGTTGACCACCTCGGCGACCTGATTGATGAGCTTGATGATGAGCTTGGCCGTGGCATACCCCGGCGCCGCCTTGCCGCCGAAGATGAAGGTCCGAGGAAGGAGGCCGGAGCGAGGATCGTCCTTGAGACGGTTGTAGCGGAGAATGATGTAGAGGGCCAGGAGGAGCTGCCGCTTGTATTCGTGCAGCCGCTTGACCTGGATATCGAAGACCGAATCCGGATCGACCTCGACGCCGGTGCGGTGCCGGATATAGCCGGCCAGATTGACCTTGTTCTGCTGCTTGGCGGCGCGGAAGCGTTCGCGGAAGGAGGCGTCTTGGGCCAGCGGCTCGAGGCGCCGCAGCTGGTCGAGGTCGGTGATCCAGGCCTCGCCGATGGCCTCGGTGATCAAGGAGGCCAGCGCCGGATTGGCCTTGAGAAGCCAGCGTCGCGGGGTGATTCCGTTCGTGATGTTCCTGAACTTTTCCGGCCAGAAATCGGCGAAGTCCTTGAGGAGCGAGTCGCGCAGGAGCTGCGTATGCAGCCGGGCGACGCCGTTCACCGAGCAGGAGCCGACGACGGCCAGGTTGGCCATCCGGACGCTCTTCGGCTCGCCCTCCTCGATGATGCTCACGCGCCGCAGGCGCTCGCGATCCATGGGATGCCGGGAGGAGACGGCCCGAAGAAACCGCCCGTTGATCTCGTGGACGATCTGCAGATGGCGGGGCAGGATGCGCCCGAACATGTCCTGCGGCCAGCGCTCCAAGGCTTCGGGAAGAATGGTGTGGTTGGTATAGCCGGTCGACGCCGCCGTGGTCTCCCAGGCCTCGTCCCAACCCAGCCCGTGCTCGTCCATCAGGAGCCGCATGAGCTCGGGAATGACCAGGGCCGGATGCGTGTCGTTCATTTGGATAAAGGCCCTGTCGGGGAATTCGCTCCAGGGAGGCCCGGCGGACCGGAACCGCCGGAGGATGTCCTGCACGGAACAGGACACGAAGAAGTATTCCTGCCGCAGGCGCAGCTCCTTGCCTTCGAAGACGTTGTCGTTGGGATACAGGACCTTGGTCAGGTTCTCGGCCAGGACCTTGTTGGCCACCGCGTCGACGTAGGAACCGCGGTTGAAGTCGTCCAGGTCGAACTCCTCAGCGGCCCGCGCCGACCACAGCCGCAGAGTGTTCACGACTTCGCCGCCGTATCCCACGACCGGGAGGTCGAAGGGCATGCCGACGACGGTCTTGGCCGGGACCCACTTCCAGCGGACCCCGTCGGCGATGGGCTCCGGCTCGGCGTGGCCGTCGTACATCACCTCGAAGGAGAATTCGGGGTGGGCGATCTCCCAAGGATACCCATGCTTGAGCCACGCGTCGGGCTTCTCGACCTGCCATCCCTTGGAGATGCGCTGATTGAAGATCCCGAAGTCGTAGCGAAGGCCGTAGCCGATGGCGGGGTACTTGAGCGTCGACAGCGACTCGAGGAAACAGGCCGCCAGGCGGCCCAGGCCGCCGTTGCCGAGCCCGGCGTCGTTCTCATGATTGCGGAGCGCGTTCCAATCCAGCCCCGCCTCCTGCAGGGCCTCCCTGCAGACGTCTTCCATCTTCAGGTTGATGACGTTGTTGCCGAGGAGCCGGCCGATGAGGAACTCGAGGGACAGATAATAGACCCGCTTGACGTTCCGGCGATGGTGCGTCTGCTGGGTCGCCATCCAGCGCTCGATCAGGCGGTCCCGGACCGCCAGGGCCAGGGCGTAATAGCAGTCCCGCTCGGTGGCGCTGTAACTGTCTTTGGCCAGGGTGTAGCGCAGGTGGTGTTCAAAATCGTCCTTCAAACCCTCGACGGTCATGTGGACACGGCAGGCCTGCGAGATGGGGGGAAGCGGATTCGAAATAGGCTTGGCGAAGTCGGTCATAAGCTCCTCCTCATCAGGGGCCTCCTACGGAGGATATCTTTCAAGCCGATGATGAAGCCTGGAGGTGTTTTCCGTTAATTTTCCGTAAATTCGGGCGCCGGCTGGGATCAAGAGGCGCAGGCCCCTGCCGGGATAATCACGCCCGCGCCCGCCCTTGCTTTCCGCCGCGCCCTGGATAGAATGGGGTCTCACGCAAGGGAGCCCGGCATGGCCATCAAGGCGAAGTTGACGACGTTCGACACGACGATGATCGTCGTCAGCCTCATCATCGGCATCGGCATCTTCCGCACGCCGGCCATGGTCGCCACCGCCGCGCGGACGCCCGCCCTCTTCTACCTCGCCTGGCTCCTGGGCGGCGTCGCCGGTTTCCTCGGCGCCCTGACCTTCGCCGAGATCGGCGGCCGCTTCCCCAAGCCGGGCTCGTACTATAAGGTCGTCGCCGAGAGCTACAACTCGGCCGTGGCCTTCATGCTCAACTGGGCCAACGTCATCGTCCTCAACGGCGCCGGGGCCGCGGCCGTGGCCCTCATCGGGGCCGAGTACCTGACCCCGATCGTCTTCCCGGGGACGACGCCGACCCGCCTCCAGGTCCAGGTCACTGCGGCCGTCCTCATGTTCATCCTCCTCACCATCAATTACCTCGGCATCAGGATGGGCGCCTGGGCCCAGAACGTCCTGAGCCTGCTCAAGGTCGGCATGATCGCCGTCATCGTGGCCGGGGCGTTTGTCTCGACAAGGGCGCCGGTCACGACAGGCGCCCTGCCCGTCGAGCGCTCCTGGTGGCTGGCCCTGGGCGCGGCCTTCATCTCGGTCTTCTACGCCTACGGCGGGTACCAGAACACGATCAATTTCGGGGCCGACGTCCGGAACGCCCGGCGCAATGTCCCGCGGGCCATCTTCTTCGGCATCCTCATCGTCCTCGCCTGCTATCTCGCCATCAACGTCGCTTACGTCAAGACCCTCGGCGTTCCCGGCGTCGCGTCCGCGAAGCTCGTCGCCGCGGAGACGGCTCGGGCGACCTTCGGCGGGGCGGGCTGGCTCGTCGTCTCGCTGGCCATCTTCCTCTCGGCCATGGGCTTCCTCAACGTCACCCTGATGCAGATCCCCCGCGCCTACTACGCCATGGCCGAGGACCGGACCCTGCCGGCCGCTTTCCAGAAGGTCAACCCGAAGACCCAGGCGCAGGAGTTCGGCCTCGTCTTCCTCGGCGCGCTCATCCTCCTTTCGCTCTTCCTTCTCGGGACCTTCGAGAACATCATCAACTACGTCATGTTCCTCGACACGATCACCGTGGCCCTCGTCGCCTCGACGATCTTCGTCCTCCGGCGCAAGGCCCGGCGGTCGGGCGAGGTCTACGACGGCTACCGCGTGCCTCTCTACCCGGCCGTCCCTATCGTCTTCATCGCCTTCCAGCTGACGGTGTCGGTCAATGTCCTTATCAATAAGCCCCGCGAAGCCCTTTACAGCGCGCTTTTCTTCGCCGTCGGCTTCCCGGTCTTCCTGCTCATGCGCCGCGTCAGCGGAGAGGGCCGGCCGCCGGCTCCGGCGGCGGACAGCGGCAACGGCTTGGGCCGGGCCTAGCGAACCCGTTCGGGCGCTGGCCATTTTCCTCCGGGCCGGGCATCCCCCCGATGCCGGATTAGCCGCGACGCCCGGCCGCGAAACCGCCGGATCCTCGAGAACGGGCGGCCCGTCCGCGAACGGCGGTGGCGGGAGACGATCCGGAGGCTCTTCCAATGGCCCCGGCCGCGGCGTGGTAGAATGTTCGTAGGAGACCAATAAAGGGGGGACCCATGGAGAAAACCCGGAAGATCAGGAAAGTCCTCATCAGCCAGCCCACCCTCGAGGGCGCCGGCGTCTATCTGCGCCGCGGTTTCGGCTTCCGCGAGGTGCCGATGTTCGATCCCTTCCTCATGTTCGACGACTTCCGCCAGGACGACCCCGACAAGTACCTGCCCGGATTCCCGTGGCATCCCCACCGCGGCATCGAAACGATCACCTACATGACCCGCGGCGCCGCCGAGCACGGCGACAGCATGGGGAATAAGGGCGTCATCGGCCCGGGCGACGTCCAGTGGATGACGGCCGGCAGCGGCATCATCCACCAGGAGATGCCCAAGGGCGAGAAGGACGGCAGCATGGGCGGCTTCCAGCTCTGGGCGAACCTCCCGGCCGCGCAGAAGATGATGGACCCGCGCTACCGCGACGTGAAGAAGGCCGATATCCCGGAGGTCGAGCTGCCCGGAGCCGTCGCGGCCCGCGTCATCTGCGGCACGGTCGGCAAGGCGCGCGGCCCGGTCCGGGACATCGTCACCGACCCCGAGTACATCGACGTGGCCATGCCGCCCGGCGCCGAGTTCGTCCACCCCACGAAGCCCGGTCACACCGTCATCGCCTACGTCTTCGAGGGCCAGGGATCTTTCTCGGATGAGGCGGGTTTGTCGGCATACGATATCGAGCCGGCCAGCTATTTCGACCTCGAGCGGAAGTCCTCTTTAGGGAATCACTCTGTCGTCCTCTTCGGTGACGGCGGCCGGGTCAGGGTGACCACGACCGACTCCGGAGTCCGCTTCCTTCTCATGTCGGGCCGCCCGCTCGGCGAGCCCGTCGCGTGGCAGGGTCCGATCGTCATGAACACCCAGGAGGAGCTTCGGACGGCTTTCCGCGAGTACCGCGCCGGCACGTTCATCAAGCACCCCTCGGCCGGCTGACTCCGCCCGCCAAGACAAGGGGGCGCTTCCCATCCGGGGGCAGTCCCTCTTCTATATATATAGACGGGGACACGCGCCGAAGGTCCATGTCCCCTTCGCCCGTTATTGCAAACCCCCGCCAAAATCAGTAAGCTTGGAAAAACCCGGGAGGGGAACGATGCCGATGACCAGCCGCGAACGCCTCGACGCCGCCCTCAACCACCGCGAGCCCGACCGCATCCCCGTCGACTTCAACGGCACGGCCGTCACCGGCATGCACGTCGACTGCGTCATCGGGCTGCGCGAGCACTACGGGCTCGACAGGCGCCTGGTCAAGGTCCACGAGCCGTACCAGATGCTGGGCTGGATCGATGAGGACCTGCAGAGCGTGCTCGGCATCGACGTCGAGGGCGTGTGGGGCGTCGAGACTCTCTTCGGCTTCCGCAACGAGAACTGGAAGCTCTGGCGGATGGACAACGGCCGGGAAGTCCTCGTTTCCAAGCATTTCCAGGTGACCCGGGACACGGACGGAGACACGCTCATCTATCCCCGGGGCGACCGGTCGGTCCCGCCCTCGGGCCGCCTGCCGCGGAACGGGTTCTTTTTCGACACCATCATCCGCCAGGAGCCGGTCGACGAGTCCCGGCTCGACCCCGCCGACAACCTCCAGGAATTCGGGCCGATCAAGGATGCCGACCTCGGGTATTACGACAGGGCGAGCCGGCGCGCCGAGGCCACGGGCCGCGGCGTCATCGCC
>DATKJS010000125.1:0-10552 GCA_035543515.1 Terriglobales bacterium
CCTGAGGTCGTCCGGCTTGGGCAGCCGGTAAAAGGTCATGTTGACCTCGACGGTGTCGAAGGCCCCGGCGTAGAAGGGGAGCCAGCCCCGCGAGGCGAGGCCGGACGGATAGAACCGGCCGCGCCAGCCCGGGTAGCTCCATCCCGACGTGCCCAGGTGGAGGTTCGGGAGCCCTTGTCCGCCCGCCGGTCCCACGCGCGCGCCCTCCTTTCCTAAATTAGGCCAAGGCCGGCCAGAAAGCAACTTATTAACGAGGGACAGTCCCTCCATAGCTATTCAATAGGGTCCTATCGCGGCCCGTCCCCGTCCATCCTCGCCTACGGCCGGCAGCGACTTTCCATGAACGACCATCAGAAGTGCGGCGGAGCGACCCGGAGCCGCACTTCTGGGAAGTATCTGAAATGATCGATTATTCGACCCGAGAGGCTGCGGAGGCCGGGAGCCTCTGTGCCGCGCCACCCTCCCACGAGCCTGGCCGGGGCCCTGTCAAGCCATTTAGAAACCTGACCCGAGCGGGCATCGTCTTGCCATCTAAAGGTCTTACCCAAGCAGACGAGGGTTAGCATAGCCCCAGACAATTATGGGCTTTGGACGAATCCGAGCTGATCTCTAAGGCCGCCCGAAGCTCATCGGTGGCCCTACCGTAGTCACCTTGGGCCAGGAAGGAAAGCCCCTGCTCCGGGCGTCACGGCTAAGGAGGGAGGTATCGCTCGGCTGTGCCAGGCGACGCCAGAAACAAGCAGAATCTGATGACGGCTAACGGCCTTGATCTCATTTTTCTCTCTGGCCCGGCTTTCGCTTTTTAAGTACTATCAATCAATAAGCGTGGAGTAACCCGATATCACCTCGTCCGAGGAAATGTCCATGTCCGTCGTCTCAACTCTATCCTTTATTAGCTGATCCGGACGTTTTTAAGTCACCAAAATGTTCCGCTAAGTTCTCAATAGTGATCGTGAGATCTGTTTCCGCCGGAGCCCTCTTTGACACTCTAGCACCAGTTCACTGAGAAGGTCGGATACTCGAGAAGGTCAGTCCGCTCTTGGGGGGCTTGATATCGCCAACGGCCGCGCGGCGAGCTTTACTTCTTGATCGTCTTGAGGATGTTTTGGACCAAGGCCGCCCGTTCGCCCTCGGGCTCGAGCGTCAGGAATTTCTCGAACATTCTGGCGGCATTGACGTTGTCGCCCTTGTTGAGATACACGTAGCCGATCTTGAGGTACGGGTCGGGCCAGTCCGGCTTGATCTGGGTCGCCAGCTCGAAATACTTCTGAGCCTCGTCGAGATTCTGGTTTGAGAAATAGATTTCGCCGACGTCGTAGGCCAGGATCTCATCCTTAGGCGAGCGTTCGATCGACTTCCGGAAATACTCCTGGGCTTCGGCGAGCTTGTTCTGCTTGAGATAGATGTCGCCGATGCCGGCCAAGGCCTTTCCAGCGATCTCCTTGCCCAGCGTTGGGTCACTCGCCGAGAGCTCGATGAGCTTGTTGTAGAGTTCCGTCGCCTTGTCGAACTCGCCCTTTTCCCGATACGCATCGGCGATGTTGAGCTCGACCTGGTAGGCTTGGGGGTTTTTCTCTAGAAACAGCTGGTACTGGACGATGGCCTCATCGTATTTCCCGTCCTTGTAGAGTTGGTTCCCTAGGTCGAGAAAGCTGAACGACGATTCGTCCTGGATGACTCCTCCTGCGGCCGCGCTAGCTTTCTTAATCCTGACCTCGAGTCTGGGGTTGAGCGTAAGCTGGGAGACCGAGACCGACTGGGTGTAAGGTTCGTAGCCCTTCATGATCACCACAAGCTCCCATTGCCCCGTTCCCAGGCCCATGAACGACCACTCGCCTTTCTTGCTGGTCTTAGCCTCGCGTTTGGCTCCGCCCGTGCCCTGCGCATAAGATAGAGTGACCTGGGCGCCTTCGATGGGCGTGCCGTTCTGGTCTATGACGACTCCGCTAAGCCGGGCGGTGCCGCGTCCCGCTTGGGCAAAAGCCGGGACGGCGGCAAGGAATATGACCAGAAGACCAAGCGAAAATGTGGGAAGGGTTTTGGTGCTCATTCATGACCTCCAACCGGTGCAAAAGCAATGATCATCCCATCCATGTCTTTGGGCTCATCCAGGAAGGGAGAGCTTCTCTCTGGGCTTAACCTCTCCCCTCTTATCCCGTTCATCGACCTGGACAAGCGACATTATATCATTTTCCCGGAATCAAGGTAATGACGCCCAGCTCCGGCTGTCTGATCAAATGAACCGACGCGCGCGCCTCATGCAGGAGAGAGGTTCAAATTGAGAGCCTGATCCGCTTGTAGGCTTTGCTTCCGTCGTTGGCGTTCTCGAGGGTTAACCTGAGCCAAAAATCGCCGGCTCGCGCCTCGACCGGAACATCGATGATATAATCCTTGGCATAGGACTTCCGGAGTGTGTCTTCCGTTATTTCGAGCGGGTATTCTGTCCGGGATTGCCGGATCTCCTTTCCGTCCATCTCTATCAGATCGAGGGTCAGGATGAATGTCACCCGCAGGGTCTTATCTTCGACATCGAACCAGACCGCCCGGAAGGGGATGGCAACCTCGACCAGAGCCAGGCCGGCCTTGTTTTTCTTAACCTTGACACGGAAGTCAATCTGCCCCTTCTCGGCCGCGATCCTGGGTTGCCATTCTATTTGAGCCCGGTTGAGGATCGAGAGCTGTTCGACGCTCACCGGGTCGAGTTGGTAGTCGCCATTCCACCATGCGTCGGTGAACACGATCGGGAAGAACCCGTAGTACCAGATCTCGGTCGGCAGGCCGTAGAAGGTGATCCCTCGAGGATAGGTGATCCGGTCCGTAGGCGGGCCGAGCAGGATATAGACCCGCCCACGGTCCTGGAGCCAGCCGGGCTCGGCGGCTTCGGTGAACAGATGGTTCGCTTCGGCGATGCGGACGAAGTACTGTTCCTTGAATTCGTTGACCTCGGTTTCCGGGTTGGGGTCGCGCTTTTTCCAGAACTCTTCCACAAACGCTTTCCTGTCCCCGGCCGGGATGGCCAGGAAGCGTTCGCGTTCCTGCTTCGTGATGATATAACGGACCTTGGAAAGGAAATCCCGGCTTTCGCCGTCCAAGCCCTTGACGGCCTGGGAGGTCGCGCAGGCAGCAACCAGAGCCGCCATCGCCAGGGCCAGGACGCCGAGAGGTCTTCCAGGGGCTCTCATTTTTTTTGTTTGAGTTCTTGGACCCTCTCCTTGAGCTTTGGCTGATTCGGTTCAATCAAGAGCGAGTGCTCCCAGGCGGCGAGAGCCTCAGCGGTGTTCCCTACCTGGCTATAGCATTCCCCGACGGCATTGAGGACATTCAGGTTGGCCCCGAAATGGGCCAGGTAATCCTTGTAATGAGCGATCGCCTCCGCGTACTCGCCAAGGGCCTGACAAGCCCGGCCCGCAGGTTCGAGGAATTCCCATTTCCGCTCGTCGGCGAGGAAGGGCTGGGCGGCGGCCTTTACTCCGGCATACTCCTTGAGTTCGAGAAGGAGTCGCGCGTAATCGAGGGCGAAGGAGACCGAATTCGGGTCGCTCCGGACGGCCGCCTCGAGAAGGGGCCGCGACTCAGCGAACTCCTTCTTGTTCATATGCTGAAGCCCGACGATGTCGAGGAACAGCGGCGCGTTCGACGGCGCCAGCGCCAGCGGGGGCCACCCTACCCAAGGCCGCATGAGACCGGGAAGGGATGTGACCAGAAAGCGCTCTTCCGCGGCCATACGCTCGGTGTGGGCGGCGTTCTGGACGGAGATGCGGAGGAGGTAATAGGCAGCAGGGTAGTTCGCCAAGGAGAATTCCTCGAAGATGTCCATCCGGTCCGGGTAATCGGCGAGGGGTTTCGTGACGGTGTAAACAGTCACGGGCTCCTTTTCAGTTTCCTTGAGGATTGTATAGGCGACGACGCCGCCGTTCCGGACGTCCCCGGGCGCGTTCTGGAGCTGGAAGAACGCGTAGAGTGTTTCACCGGGGAGGAAGTCGTTGCGTGGCGAAGGTGTCAGCTGAAGGCCGCCGAAGAGGAAGGGCTTGGTCTGCCCGCGGAACCGAGAAGCCTTGTCGGCCCTGTTCGCGAGGACCGGCGCGTAGAGGCTGAACGCTCCGGGCGCCGGGACCAAGACGTTGGCCTCGACGGATGTGAACTCCCGTGAAACGCGGTTCTTGAGAAGGATGCTGATCTTGTAGGAGCCGGGGACGAGCGGGAAGAGGTCCTGGAAGCTGAAGAGCTTGCCGCGGATCGCTTCAAGCTGCGACTCCGTCATGTCGAAAGGGACGGACCTTTCGAACTGGTAGACGACGCCGCCCTGCGGGTCTTTCACGGAGACGTCGGCCTCGAGGTCCACATGAAAACGGTCCGCGACGGGCGCGAACGTCAGGCGTTTGGGTTCGATGAGGTAATGGACGAAGGCAAACCCTCTGGGGTCCTGATAAACCCGGATGAGGGCGTCGTTCTCGATGTAGTTGGCCGTATAGTCGACTTCGATGACGTCCTTGTACCGCAGGAGCTTTTCGGCATACTCGTCCTTAACCTTCTCGAACGGGGCGGCCGGGATGCGGCTCGCGATGAGGATATCCGAGGACATCGTCGGCCGGGGCGAAATAATGCTTTCGCCGGGGATGAGGGACAGCGAGACACTGGCGATCGCCGGCTCGATTTCCATCATCTGGAGGTAGGCGCTCTCGTAATCCGTCATATCGCCCATGTAGTTATTGAGGAGCTTCTGTGGTCCGTCCTTCATCGGGCTGTAAAGGACGTAGTCCCCCATCCCTTCCTTCTTGAAAAAGACGACGTTGAAAGAATTGGGAAGGCCGACAGAGCCATAGCCCTCGTAAAACCATATGATCGTCGGGAAGACCTGAGCCAGGTTCTCGAAACGGTCGATCGTCTTGGGTTCTCCGAGGATGATGTAGACGCGGCCCATGTCGGTTCGCCACCCGGGACCGGGAGAGCCCCTTCCGAACCATTGGTTGGCGTAAGAGATACGGCGATAGTGCTCCTCGCGGAACTCGTTCTTATCCGTATCTGGCGTGGGATCGCGCTGCTTCCAGAAGGCATTGATGAAGATATCGCGCTCGCGGTCGTTGTCGAGCTGAAGGAAAACTTCGCGCTCCTTCGGCGTGATGATGTAGACGACCTCCTCCTCAAGCCACTTGCGGAATTGGGGCGGAAGATCCTTGGACGATTTCTTCTTGGCTTGGGCCGCAGCCGGTCCCGGCAGGAAGAGGACAAGGGATAACACAAGCAGAAGCCCGATGAC
Source organism: Terriglobales bacterium (assembly GCA_035543515.1). GTDB lineage: Bacteria > Acidobacteriota > Aminicenantia > Aminicenantales > Saccharicenantaceae > DATKJS01. The sequence continues at coordinate 5,258 of DATKJS010000125.1, forward strand.
GAGAATGATCAAACGCTTCATGATCCCTTCATTATGCCCTTGGTGTATCATATAGTCTATCATATCCGAAGCTATCCCCGTGTCAACTCTGTAATGAACCCAGTTTGGCCCCCGCTCGTTGCCGCGCACGAGCGGTCCACGCGAACAGAAACGGTGATTTCGCCCAAAATAACCGGCTCAACAAAAGATCAGAAATGCTTGGACTGTGAGATGGCGACCGGCGTCGATTGAATTCAAATTATTGGATTTTAATCCAAACAAATGAATAAAAATCCTCTTCCAGCCTAAAAAACGACCCTGCGCAAGCGAACTTATGTGGTATATGCCCCGCTCATCAGGGGGAACCTCCATGATTTCCTTTCCCTCTGGTGGTCTAAGGTCCTGGCACGATTTTTGCTACCTAAACGGGAAGAGAGTTTTAGCAAGGAGGACGAATGACCTGAGGGAGGATTTATGGTTTCTCAAGGGGAGAGCGCACCTGTCCCGTTGCCCGGGGGGGGGGACGGTCCGGGGCGCTCAGGGAACTATCGAGGAATCCCAATCATCCTCGGAAATAAGGACGGGGAAACAAAGGAGCATATTGATGAAGAAATTGCGACCCGTTTTTCTGCTGGCCATAAGCGCGCTGCTTCTCGCGGGCACGCTTTCGGCCCAGAAGGCCACGGGGCAAATCTTCGGCAAAGTTCTGGACGAGCAGGGGCAGGCTCTGCCCGGCGTCGCCATTGTGGCGAAAGGGCCGCGCCTGGTCGGCGAGGCCAGCGCGGTGACAAACGCCCTGGGCGCCTACCGGCTGCTGGCCCTGCCGCCAGGGACCTATACGATCAATTACACCCTGGCTGGCTTCAAGCCGCTCGTCCGGACGGACATCATTGTCCAAGCCGAAGGAACTTTGACTCTTGACATCACCTTGACTGCGAGCGCGATCGCCGAGCAAATTACGGTCGTCGGCCAGTCGCCCCTCATCGACGTCAAGAGCACGACCAAGGGCGCGGTGATGAACAGGCAGGATTTCGCGGCCCTGCCCAAGGGCAGAAACTTTGACTCGCTGCTGATCACGGTGCCCGGAGTGACCAACGAGCCCCTGCTCGCCGGCACGTCCGTCGAGGGTGCCTCCGGTGCCGAGAACATGTGGTATGTCGACGGCATCAGCACGACCAACCTGATCAGCGGCACGAGCGGCCAGGGAGTCAACTACGACTTCGTTGAAGAGGTCAACTTCAAGTCGTCGGGCTACAACGCCGAGTACGGCGGCTCTCTGGGCGGCGTGATCAACGTCCTCACCCGGTCGGGCGGGAACGCGTATCATGGCGAGGTCCTGGCCTATTACAACGACGAAAAACTGACCGGCCGGCGCCCCGATATCCTCGATTACAACAAGTTCGACACTACACATCCAAATAACCAGTCGACCGTATACTACCCGTTTACAACGTACGTCGGCAACCAGAAGTGGCACAATATCGAAGGCGGCTTCGACCTGGGCGGCTACATCATCAAGGACCGGGTCTGGTTCTTCCTTTCGGCCATGCCCAACTATAATACGACCACCCGGTATCTCGACTATACCGTCCAGGGCCTGAGCTCCAGCCTCAACAGGGATGTCTACAACCATCAGATCAACTGGAACGGTCAAGCCAAGATCTCGGCCCAACCCTTCCAGAACCTCCGCGTGAGTGCCAGCGTCATCAACAACGAGGCGATAGTGCGCGGCAGCGCTAACGGCCTCCCTAATCAGTGGGATGCGAGCCCGACGCTGAACTATGACGCCTACAATTTCAACTACCCGAACATGAGCGCCAGCGCCAACGCCGACTGGATCGTCAGCAGCAACTTCATGGTCAGCGTCCGCGGCGGCTGGTGGAAGACGGATCAGAACCACCAGCAGCCCAGCGCGACAACGACTCCGTACTACGGTTTCCGTATGGAACAGCCCTACAGCTATGCCCCGACCACTGACACGATATTTCCGGGCATCCCCGCGGAGCTCCAGCACGCCTCGGGCTGGCAGAACTTTCCCCGCGGAAACGTCATGGGCATCGCCAAGACCCTCCGGACAAAATACAACGTCAACCTCGACCTGACATATTTCGCGAGCCTCGGCGGCGAGCACGCCTTCAAGATCGGCGGCCAGTTCATCCGCCAGGGCGAAGACGTCAACCAGGGGGCCCAAGCACCCATTGTTTACCTCGCCTGGCTCGACCCTGCCGTTCATCCGACGTTCACCCTTTACGGCGATACATTCAACACCGGTACGTATGGCTGGTACGGCGTCCGGGGAAACGCTGACAGCGGCCCCTACGGCTCCGTCTATAATGCGTTCAGCAACCAGTGGGCCTTTTACATCCAGGACAGCTGGACAATCGCCCGCAAGTTGACGATCAATGCCGGCGTCCGCACCGAGTCCGAGTACATCCCGAGCTACAGCCAGGATCCGCTGTATGCCAATCTCAAGGGCATCAACTTCCCCTTCAAGAGGAAGATCTCACCCAGGTTTGGCTTTATCTATGATCTCTTCGGCAACTCCAGCACCAAGCTCTACGGCTCCTTCGCCATCTACCAGGACGTCATGAAGCTCGACGTCGCCGCCAACGCCTTCGGCGGCTTCAAGTGGAAAAGCGCCTATTACACCCTCGACACCTACGATTACACCACGATCGGGGTCAACGGCAATTACCCCGGGACGTTCCTGGAGACCCTTGATTTCCGCGCCCCGTCGTTCGGCCAGGTCGACCCCAACATTAAACCCTTTACCCAGCGGGAAATCGCCTTCGGCGTCGACCAGAAGATCTTCGAGGACTTCTCGGCCTCCCTTCGCGTCGTGAACAAGTCGGTCATCTATGCCATCGATGACCAGGGCGTTGTTCTTCCAGGCGTCGGTGAATCATACTACTACACCGATATCGGCTCCCCCTTCATCAACGAGAAGTACGACGAGGCCAAGGCCGCCGGCCTGATGCCCGAGGCGGTGCCCCCTGCGCCCAAGGCCGTACGCAATTACTGGGCCGTTAACGCCAGCCTCGAGAAGCGGCTGGCCCACAACTGGCTCCTAGGCTTCTCGGCGACATGGAGCAGGCTGAGAGGCAACTATTCCGGCCTGGCCAACGCCGACGAAAACGGCCGCAACAACCCGAACGGCGAGCGGTCCTTCGACCTGTGGTGGTTCGCGAGAACCAAGAACTTAGATTCGAACGCCGGCCCGCTCCCGACCGACCGGCCGCTTGTGTTCAAGCTCTATGGCAGCTATGTCTTCCCGATGGGCTTGACCGTCGGCACGGTCATGCAGGCCATGTCGGGGACGCCGCTCAGCACGGAGTGGAACGTCAGTGGCCCCGGCTACTACCCTTTCGGCCGCGGCGACCTCGGCCGGACCCCCTTCTTGTACTACGCGGATGCCTATGTTGAGTATATGTTGCGGCTGGGCGGCCGGTACTCCCTCGCGTTCAGCGTCAACTTTAGCAACATCTTCAACGTCCAAACCGCCACGTTCATCGGCACCAACGTATACAGGACCGATGTCTTCCCCGGCGACGACGTTCTCGTTACCAAAACCTGGCAGCCCCCTGCTGACGCCGCGTTGGACGGCACGTATCTGAAGCCCAGCGGCTTCTTTGCCCCGTTCCAAGCTCGCCTCGGAGTGAAATTCTCCTTCTGACCTGATCCAGTTCTAGCGACAGCACGAACCCGCCCCGGCTCCGGCCGGGGCGGGTTTTTCTTTTTCCAGCCCGTTGGAGTCTTTGCATCTCGCTGTCCGGCCGGACCTCCCCCCATTTTTCCTGCCTTGACTCCGAATGCGGACCAGGAAGACGGGCAGACACTCCTCCTCCCGAATGTTGAGCAGGCGTCACCCCTCTTCTAACGGGTGCCTCCTGGAGAAAACGGGCAGGCTTATTTCTTCTTTTCGAGCGCTTCCAGGCCCTGTCTGTACGTTTCCGGGTCGCGGATAGCGAAGGTCACCGTCTTGCTGTAACTTTCGAGCTCGCCTATATACATACTGCCTGCGACGAGGGCGGGCGACAGCTTCCATTCGTTGGGGGCGGCAAAAATGAATGCATACTTGACGTACTGATTTTGGATGGAATACGTCCAGACCTCGGTCCGGTAGGCCTGGACATCCTCATTGCTTCGGTCAATCGCCACGTAGGCCGGCGGGCCGAGCTGTGTGCCCCAACTGATGTTCTGATCGACGTCGATGGCCGCCGGGGGGCCGTTGAGAAGGTAGATCCTGCCCCGGTCGGTGTTCCAAGGCTGTCGGGAATTCTCCCTTTTAAAGGCATTCATGATGTAGCTCAGCCTTTCCTGGAATGTCGTCCTGGAAGCGGGATCCCTGGCGGACCAGAAGAGGTCCTGGAACTCTATTTTCGCAGCCTCGGACAGCGTCCGATACATGGTCCTCTCGAAATCCTGCATGATGAAGTAGTGTTGGGCATACCAGACGTCCTTGGCCGGCATCATGTTAACTCCGCACGAAATCAGAAAAACAAAGGCAAGAAGGACCGCCGCCCCCCGAGGGGACGCCCAGACGACTCTTGGACGAGTCATAGCTCACCTCCCCTGTTCCGTGACTCTCAAGAAGCATCATACTGCAGCGCCGGGAGGGAAGGCAACGCGGGGCCGCGGCTCCAAGACAGAAACCTAGAGAATGGGGCCACGGACACCGACCTGACCTCAGCGCGATGGTCAGGCCCGCCGGCGCGCCGCCGCGGATGTCAATTCTCCCGCAGGCCCTGTCAAGCCATTCAAAAAACCCTACCCGAGCGGGCATCGTCTTGCCATCTAAAGATCTTACCTAAGCAGACGGGGGTTGTGAGGTCATAACAGACCTCGTCCAGGACCCGGGTCTTGGAGGCCCTGGAGGCCTAGCGGCAACGCTTCGATTGGGAGTCCATGAGCTCCCCCCGGCTGTGAAGATCCAAGCTTCGATCTCCTCGACATACGGAGGTAGAGTATCCTCATCTCAACCCTGCCAGGGTACGATTTTAGATGGAAAGACATATCAGCCTTCGGTAAGGCCTTAGACGGCGTGATTCGGGGGCTGTCCCTCTTTCGCGACGGTGTGCTATCATGGGCGTCCGGTGAAGATCGCCAGCGCTCTGCGGCCCGCGCGGGCCTGATCCGAGGGACCATGAGAACGCCTAAGACCGTTTCCCTTATTGTCCTCGCCGCCGCGCTCCTCATCCCTTCTTGCCAGGGGTCGAGGGACCGGCTCGTCCAGGTTTCAACGCAGGAGATCATGACCCACATCCGGAACCTCTCGGATGACCGGATGGAGGGCCGAGCCGTCGGGACCCGGGGCAT
>DATKJS010000126.1:2500-8560 GCA_035543515.1 Terriglobales bacterium
GCCGAGAGCGGCGAGGTCCTGACGCTCGCCTCCGTCGGCGCCGGCGCGGTCGTCGTCTCGGCGCCCCTCGGACGGGGCTACCCGCGGTCGACGGCGTCGCTGCAGCTTCTCGAGCGTGTCGCCCTGAGCCTCGACGCGCGACGGAACGTCCTCCGGCGACGCGTCAATGCCGGCTCGCCCCAGCCGCTCCTCGAGAACGCCGGCCTGGCGGAGTTCGCCTTCGACCGGCCGGCGAACCTCGTCCGGGTCCGCTTCAGCCTCGCCCCGCAAGGAGAGGACTATTATGAGCTCTGCCTTTTCCCCAAGAACACGGCCCTCTCCCGGAAGCGGTGACTGGAGGCCGCGCATGGCGAGAGGGTCTGTCAGCCTCATCGTCCTTTTCCTGTTCTTCGTCTTCTCCGGGCTGGGGCTGAGCATGATCTACCTCGCCCAGGTCCATCTCAGGATGAACGCATTCCGGAAATCCTCCCTCTTCCTCGACTACGCCTCGGAGAACGGCATCAAGCGTGGGCTCGAGGACCTCGTCGACGCGCTGGGCGCGGGCGGCGGCGCCGGCCCCCTGTCCGAATCGACGCTCGAGGAGTTCCGGGAGGACCCGGCCGCGGTCTTCCCCCGACTCCTCGAGGAGGGCTTGGGAGCGGCCTTTCCGCGCGACTTCCGGGAATCGGAGGCCGGCGCGAACTGGAAAAGCGTCTCGACCTGCGGGCTGCGGAGCGCCGAGGATCGCGGTGGGCACTTCCGGATCCTGGCCGGGCTCGCCCTCGAATCCTCGGGCGGTCTGGACCGGCTCAGGCCGAGGAGGCGCTCATCGCTCGAGGCGACGCTCGGGCTCCTGGCGGGGCGTGTGCCGCTCCCCGCCATCCCGCTCCTCATCGACAAGGAGATGTCGGCGGCCGAGCGGAGCGATTTCATGAGGTCGAACGGGATCTCCCTCGTCGCGGCGGACGGGAACCTCGCCGCCCCCCCGGCGCCGGCCGCCGCCGGGGCCGTCATCCCGAAGGACGCGACGCCGCTCCTGGCCAAGGCCCTCGACGTGCGCATCTTCAAGCCGCAGGACCTCTCGCCGGCGAAGCTCAGGCAGGCCCTCGGCCTCGAGCCGTCGGGCGAGCCCGTCCCCGAGGGCGTCTATCTTATCCGGACCGACCTCGGCCTGGGCGGCGTCTACGTCCAGGGCGACCTCGACGAGATGGTCCTGGCCATCGACGGCGACGCCCAGGTCATCGCCTTCCGACTCGCAGCCGGGGACTGGGTCCTTAGGTTCAGCCCTTCCCGGAGCCGGACGGAGTTCGCGACGCCGGCGGGGGTCTCCCGATACGACGCCTCGCCCTTGGGCATCGTCGTCGTCTCGGGCCGCGTCGGCGCTCTCGGCGGGGGCGTCGTTGACGGGGACGGCGAGGTCACGCTCGTCCGCGACACGGAGGTCCCCTCGGTCCTCTCCGGCGTCGGCCTGACGATCGTTTCCTCGGGCAAGGTCACGCTGGCCTCCCACCTCATCCTCCAGGGCGTGCGCTGGCAGGACGGCATTCCTTATATCAAGGAGCCGCAGACGCAGCTCGTCATCTTCAGCACGGGGCGCGACTTCATGACCCAGGCAGAGATCGACAGCGGCATCGGCGTCGCGGCCGGCGCGCCTCAAGAGCTGAAGCTCCAGGCCTCGCTGACGGCCGCCGGAGGGCCCGTCGAGATCGGCGGGAGCGGCAAGACTGTGGAGCTCCTGGGCGCGCTCCACGCGCCCGGCTACGACGGCCACGGGAACACCCTGCGCATCGTCCGGGACGAGCGGGCCGCCGCCGGCGGCCTGGACGGGAACGTCCCTGTCACGGCCGAGCCGCGGCTTTGCCTCTATGCGCTCCGGGTCGTCTCCTGGAGGGAGCACGAATGAAACCCCGGGGATTCACGCTGGTCGAAATATTGCTCGCCCTGGCCCTGGCCAGTTTCTTCCTCTACGGAGGGGCGGTTTCATTCAAGGCGTTCGCGCCGAAGCTCCGCCTCGAAACGGGCGTCTGGCAGGTCCGGAGCGCGCTCAACGAGGCCCGCTTCGGGGCGGCCTGGACGGGCGCGCCCAGGCGGGTCCGGTTCACCGCGTCGGGGTTCACCCTAGAGGTCCGCGACGAGGCCTCGAAGTCCTGGAGGACGGTCCGGGCCGCCCGCCTGGAGGGCGTCAGCGTCTCGGCCAACAACGACCCAGCCTTCTATCCCGAGGGCACGGTCGCAAACCTGGCCACGATCACCGTGGCCAACGCCCGCGGCGCCTACACGATCACCGTTGCCATCTCGGGGCGCGTCAAGGTCGTGAGGGCCGGGTGAAGGGGACGGCGGACAGGCCTTTCCCGACCGGGCTCATCCCTTTTTGCGGCCGGAGGCGTCGCGGCGCTCTGTCAGCCGGGTCGGGATGCCGGGGCTCTGGTCGTAGAGGTTCTGCATCAGGACCACGGCCGTCTTCGGGATGAGGTGCGAGAACTCGAGTCCGAGCTCGAACGTGTTGCCCTCCGCGTTCCATTTCGACCAGCGGACAGCGCCGTCGATGCCGATGCAATCTCCCGACCGGACCATGTCGACGTGCATCCGGAGCAGGGTTCCGACGGGGAAGTCGACGTCCGAGTAAAGCTTGGCGCCGCCCAGGGAAAGATCGTACGTGTAGGCGTTGATCCCGGCCTGGTCGGTGAACGCACGGGGCCCGGCGGCCGAGACGATGCTGGCCTTGTTCCACTGCTTGAAACGACGTTCCTTGCGCTTGTCCGTCACGAGAGTCTCCAGGCCGACCCGTCCCTTCCACTATTATAGACGCTCGGGCCGGCGGGAATGACCCATCGGGGTGATTCGGGCGATGATTTTTAGAGAACGAAGCCAGCCGAGCCTCAGGTGACGAAAGGAGGGACACGGCGTTGTGTCCTCCTTCGAGTTTATTGACTTCCGGCCGCGTCCCGCACTATAAGAGGGGTACGGGGAATTCCCGGGCACGCGGCATGATCGGACAGAACCTCCTCCATTACCGCATCGTCGCGAAGATCGGCGAGGGCGGCATGGGGGCCGTGTACAAGGCCGTCGACACGCATCTCGACAGGCCGGTCGCCGTCAAGGTCCTGCCCCCGGACAAGGTCGCCGACCCCGAGCGCAAGCAGCGCTTCGTCCTGGAGGCCAAGGCGGCTTCCGCCCTCCGCCACCCGAACATCGTCGTCATCCACGACATCGCCTCCGACCAGGGCCGCGATTTCATCGTCATGGAGCTCGTCGAAGGTCAGTCCCTCGACATCGTGATCGGAAGGAAAGGCCTGAAGACGACGGAGGCCCTCGGATACGCCGTGCAGGTCGCCGACGGCCTGGCCAAGGCCCACGCCGCGGGCATCGTGCACCGCGATCTCAAGCCGACGAACATCATGGTCACGGACGAGGGCCTGGTCAAGATCCTCGACTTCGGCCTGGCCAAGCTGATGGAGGAAACCGCCGATTCCGGCCCCGGACCTACCCTGACCCTGGGCCGGGACGGCAAGCCCCGGACCGAACAGGGTTTCATCGTCGGCACCGCGGCCTACATGTCCCCGGAGCAGGCGGAGGGGAAGAAGGTCGACGCCCGCTCCGACATCTTCTCCTTCGGCGCGGTCCTCTACGAGATGCTCACCGGCCGCAAGGCCTTCGGCCGCGAGAGCGGCATCAAGACCCTGGCCGCGGTCCTCAATGAGGACCCGAAGCCCCCCTCCGCCGTGAACGAGGCCGTGCCGGCCGAGCTCGAGCGCGTCCTTGTCCGCTGCCTGCGCAAGGACCCCCAGAGGCGCTGGCAGACGATGTCCGACCTCAAGGTCGCCCTCCAGGACCTCAAGGAGGATTCCGAATCCGGCAGGCTCGAGGCCGCGGCCGTTCCGGCCCCGCGGGGGGAGAAAAGAACGCCGTTCATAATGGCCACGGCCGCCGTGGCCGTCCTCGCCGCCGCGGCCGTCGTCCTGAGGCTTTTCGTCCTCAAGCCGCCGGGGCCCATCGAATACGAGATCACGCCCCTGACCTACGATTCGGGCGTGACCGCCTTTCCGACGCTCTCGCCCGACGGCAACCTCATGGCCTACGCCTCCGACCGGGAGGGGGACGGGAACCTCGACATCTGGGTCCAGCAGGTCTCCGGCGGCAAGCCGCTCCGCTTGACCAACCACCCGGCGGACGACTGGTTCCCGTCGTTCTCGCCCGATGGGTCCCAGGTCGTCTTCCGCTCGGAGCGGGACGGCGGCGGCATCTACCTCATCGACGCCCTGGGCGTGGGCGGCGAGCCGAGGCGGGTCGCCGACAGGGGTTTCTTGCCCAGGTTCTCGCCCGACGGCCGCTGGATCTCCTACCAGGTCCTCCCCGCGTCCCTCGAGCTCAACCTGTACAAGACCTATCTCGTTTCGCCCAAGGGAGGGCCGGCCAGGCAGATCCTGGGCGACTTCAACTTCGGTTTCATGACCCATGGGGCGGCCCTCATTTGGTCTCCCGACAGCAAGAACCTCCTGTTCCGGGGCCGGCTGGCCGATGAGCTGCCGCCTGACGGCAAGAACTACTTAGCGCGGGCCCCGCGGGGCCAGGGGGCAAAGACGGCCGACTGGTGGCTCGCCCCGGTCGACGGCGGGCCGCCGGTCCGGACGCACGCCATCGAGAATCTCGGCCTTAAAACCATCGTCCAGTTCCCGGTCGGATGGCTGGGGGACGCCGTCTATTATGTGTCGGGGACGACCATCGAGGGCGTCAACCTCTTCCGCGCCTCCATCGACCCGAAGACGTGGGCTATCACAGGACCCGCCGCGGCCATCACCACCGGGGCGGGCATGAAGCTCTATCCGACCGTCATGCCCGACGGCCGCGTCTTCTTCACCGACATGCGGGTCGGGATGAACGCGTGGAGCATCGCGGCCCGGCCTGACGAGGCCGTGGTGACGGGCAAGCCCGAGAAGCTCACCAGGGACCTGATGCAGAATTTCAGCCCGACGATCTCCCGTGACGGGTCGAAAGCCGCCTACTCGGCCTTCGGCGGCGCCCAGACGGCCAGGATCGAGGTCAGGCTCAAGGACCTGAGGACGGGCGAAGAAACGAAAATCCCCGTCCAGGGCATCAGCGTCAGCCAGTTCCCGCGCCTCAGCCCTGATGGCTCGTTCCTGTCTTACATCGATATCATCGACGGGAAGAGAAAGGCGCTCATCATCGCGCCCGGGGCCGTGACGAGCAGGGAACTCTGCGAGGGTTGCGACGTCTTCGGGTTCTCGCCCGACGATCGTTTCGCCCTGGTCCGGGACAACCCCAACGGGGCCGAGACCATGGACCTCCGGACCGGTCAGAGAACCGTCGTCCTCTCGTCCCCGCGGGACGTTATCGAGGACATGTGCCTCTCGCCCGACGGGAAATGGCTCGCCTGGCTGGCGGGCGAGCCTGACGGACGCGCGGCCGTCCGGGTCTCCCCGCTCGAGGGAGGTCAAGGACGGCCGCAGGGCTATGTGACGGTCGCCGAGGCCGACTATTATCTCGGCTCGCCGGCCTGGTCCCCCAACGGGCGCTGGCTCTATTACCTGTCCGAAAAGAAGGGCCGCTGCTCGCTCTTCGTCCGCGAGCTCGTCTCCGGGACGAAGAAACCCCTGGGCGAGGAGCGCGAGGTCTTCTCGTCGGTCGAAAGCCGGCTGATGCTGAACTTCCCCAAGGGCAACGGCACGATCGGTGTCGCCAAGGACAGGATCGTCTTTGAAGGGACGGGCATGACCGGGAACATTTACGTGGCCAAGCCCAGGAAACGTTAGAGGGGGACACAATACTCTGTCCCTCATTTGCGTAAGGTCGTTAACGAACGACAGGCCAGAAAATGAGGGACAGAGTATTGTGTCCCCCTCAGCGTAAGCGGCGGATCCGGAGGAGTTCCTTCAGCATCCCCCAGGAGCTCCGCACCATCCTGACCCGGCTCGGCCGGGAATCGCACCAGACTACCGGCACCTCGGCCACCCGGTAGCCGAGCTTGCGGGCCAGGAGCAGGACCTCGACGTCGAAGGCGAAGCCCGCCGTCTCGAGCCGCGAGAAAAGGTCGAGGGCCGCTTTCCGCCGGAAGAGCTTGAA
>DATKJS010000127.1:0-26035 GCA_035543515.1 Terriglobales bacterium
GGACTACGTCGAGGCCACGGGCGACACGGCCTGGCTGACATCGAGGATCGGACGTCTGGAGCTCGTCGCCGACTTTCTCGCCCGCCGCGATATCGACGGCGACGGGCTCGTCGAGGCCGTCCAGAGCGGCAACCGCGGCGCCCTTGTCCAGCCCAACCGCTCCTGCGCCTGGTGGGACGCACTCAACTGCGGTTACAAGGACGGCTACACCAACGCCCTCATCTATCGGGCCTGGCGGTCGCTGGCCGACCTCGAATCGAGGCTCGGGCGCGGCGACCGCGCCGCAGTCTTCGCGCGCCTGGCCGGCCGGCTCAAGGCCGCCTACGCGAAGGCGCTCTTCAATCCCAAGACCGGATGGCTCGCCTGGTGGAAGAGCGCCGACGGCGAGCTCCACGACTACGCCTCGCCGACGCTCAACGGGCTGGCCATCGAATACGGCCTCGTCGACCCGGCGCTCGGGCGGCAGATCCTCGACCGCCTGTGGGGGAAGATGCGGGAGGCCGGCTTCGCCCGCTTCGACCTCGGCGTCCCGCCGATGCTCGTTCCCGTCCATCGCAGCGACTATCTCCAGCCCGACGCCATCGGCATCCCGGAGCGCGAGGACGGCACGGACACCTTCGGCTGGTACATGAACGGCGGCATCACGGCCGGCCAGGTCCTGCACTTCCTGGCCGCCCATTATGTCCTGGGCGAGGGCGACCGGGCCGACCGTGTGCTCCGGGCCATGCTCGGCCGCCAAGCCCTCGGGGGATTCGAGAACGGCGTCCGCGACGCGGGCGGCCAGGGCATCGACTGGACGAGCTGGAACGGCCAGGCCACCGGCTACGAGGGGTACCTCGCCGACAGCTTCCGCTTCCTCCAGGCGGTCCTGCTGCGCCAGCCGGAATTCCGGGCGCGTCTCTACCGGCCGCTCGAAGCCGCTCAGGCGCCGAAGCCGGGGACCGGCCCTCGCCCAGGAGAAGAAGCGGGGCCGTCTCAGAGCGGCGTTCATCCTTCAAGCCGTCCCGGTTCTCCCGCCGCGGTCGTCCCTGACGCCAGGATAAAAGAAAACATCGCTTTTCTCGAGAGAACCACGAAAAAACTCCTCGACGGATGCCTTATCATGGCCTCAGACGGGACGCCACTCTACACGCCCGACGGCAAGGCCCATTACGCCGCGCTCTGGACGCGGGATTTCGCCTCTATGGTGGAGAATGCCGGATACCTCATGTCCGAGGGGATCATCAGGCGATGCATCGATCGCCTCGTCAAGGGCGTGACGGCGGAGGGCCTCGTGCCCGACCGGGTCCAGGCCGACGGCCGGGCGGTTTATGCCGCCGGGGCGGCGGATTCGCCCCTCGGCGAGCCAAACATCGACAATGCCCAGTTCCTCGTCTTCGCGGTGACGAGCTACCTCAAAATGATCCCCGAGGACCGGCGGGGCTCTTTTTATAAGGGATGGTCGCCGGCCCTCATCCGCGGCATGGACTGGATCCCGCGCGGGGCGGGCGGCCTCGTTTGGAACGACCCGCGCACGCCGCATTCACCCTACGGCTTCACCGACACGGTCGCCAAGACGGGCGACCTGTTCATGGAATCCGTCCTTTACTGGCGCGCCGCGAAGATGGTCGCTCTCTGGGAGGACTCATTCGGGTCGCCGAAGGCCCGGGACGATTTCCTGGCCCGCGCCGCGGCCATCGAAAAGAAGATCGGCTCGCTTTGGGATGAAAAGACGGGCATGTTCCTGGCCGCCTCGGTCGACTGTCGGCAGACGGACATCTGGGGCAATGCCTATGCCGTCGCCGTCGGCTTCCCGCTCGCGGGGAGGCGAGCCCGCATCGTCGACTATCTTGTCTCCAACTACGGCCTCTACGTCTGGCGGGGCCAGGTCCGGCACCTACCGCGCGGCGAGTACTGGCAGCGCCAGCTCTATCCGGTCGAGAAGGACCGGTATCAGAACGGGGCCTTCTGGGGGACTGCCTCCGGCTGGGTCATGCAGGCCGTGTCCGGCCGCGCGCCCGAGCTCGCCGCCCGGATGTTCCGCGACCTGGTCGAGGACTTCAGGGAGGGCGGCATCTGCGAGTGCGTCAACGAGGGCTACCGGCAGCTCGAGAGCTATGTCAACACCGCGACCAACCCGCTCGGCGCGGCGCGAAGACTCTGGCGTCAATAGGAGAATGGCGAGCCGGGGCCGGCTGCCACGTCCGAGGTCGGGGCTGCGGAGCTAAGTCCGCCGCGGACTCTCTGTCGATAGAACGGCCCGTGATCTTCGGTGCGCCATGCTGATGAAAGTGCCCAGGGCGGGACTCGAACCCGCATGGCCTTGCGGCCTCGACATTTTAAGTGTCGTGCGTATGCCTATTCCGCCACCCGGGCCTCATTTCTGCCGTGATGAGTATACGATAGGGGGAGGTGAAAGACAACGCGCGGCGGGGACGCGTTAAGGCGACGGGTCGTGGCGCCCATGCTGCAGGGCGGCGTAAAGCCGGCGTTAGGGAATGTAAAGTTCCTTTGGCCCCTCACTCGGGCCGCCGGCGAGAATCCGGCGTTTCCGCCCGTAATTTTCCGGCCATTATTGGCACGAAATGTGCTAAATATGGGGCGGAGAGGGGAGAAAAGGATGACCTACAAACGCATCAACCGGAAGGAGTTCCTGTCGACCCTGGGCAAGGCCGGCGTCGGAACGTGCATGTGCGCCGCGGCGGCTGGCATGTCCGCCGCGCTCGGCGGGCAAACGGCCCCCCAGAAACCGGCCCAGCCGCCGGCCCCGCCCAAGCCCCCCGAGGCCGCGAAGCCGGGCGAAAAGACGGCCGCGCGGGCCGCCAAACGCATGGAGTTCGGCGACGGCTGGCTGCGACGGTTCTTCGAGGCCGTCGACGCCACGCTCGACGAGCCAACGAAGCGGCGGCTGTTGATGGCCAACGGCAAGGCCTGTTTCGCCGCCTTCGCCGGGCCGCCGAAGAAGCAGCCCGCAACCGACGCCCTGAAGAAGTTCACCGCTTGGGTCAAAGACAAGGGAAAGGACCGGGGATATTCGATCGACGGCAACGTCATCTCCTTCGAGTTCGTCGGCAGCGCCGAGACGGGGCAGGCCGCGCCCGAGGCCGTCTGCCTCTGCCCGATGGCCGAGGCCCAGAAGCCGGGAGCCTTCTCCCGGACCTACTGCTTCTGCTCCGTCGGCTACGTCAAGGAGATGCACGAGCGGACGCTGGGCCGGACGGTCGAGGTCGAGCTCGTCGACTCCGTGCTCTGGGGCGGCCGGCGCTGCAAGTTCCGGATGACGGCCGCGCCCGCCTGACGGCGGCCCGGCTTGTTGAGCGGGCCGGGGCGCGCACGATGAGCTCGGGGCGCACGCCCAAGGACGGCACGAGATGAGATGTCCCAATTGCCACGTCGAGGCTGCGGACACCTCGCGCTTCTGCGCCGAGTGCGGCACCAGGCTCGGCCCCGGCGCCCTGCCGTCTTTCACCCGGACGCTCGAGACGCCGTCCGGAGAGCTCACCCGCGGCACGGTCTTCGCCGACCGCTACGAGGTCATCGAGGAGCTCGGCCGCGGCGGCATGGGCAACGTCTACCGCGCCTTCGACCGGAAGATCCACGATGAGATCGCGCTCAAGTTCCTCAAGCCGGAGATCGCCGCGGACAAGAAGACCGTCCAGCGCTTCAGCAACGAGCTGCGGACGGCCCGCCGCGTCTCCCACCACAACGTCTGCCGGCTCCACGACCTCCACGAGGAGGCCGGCGTCCTCTACATCACCATGGAGTATGTCCGCGGCGAGGACCTGAAGGCGCTCATCCGCCGGATGGGGACCCTGACCGTGGGCAAGGCCGTGTCCGTCGCCCGCCAGGTGGCCGAGGGCATGGCCGAGGCCCACAAGCTCGGCGTCGTCCACCGCGACCTCAAGCCGAGCAACGTCATGATCGACCGCGAGGGCAACGCCAAGATCATGGACTTCGGGATCGCCCGCTCGCTGGCCACGGGCGGCGTCACGGCGGACGGGGCCATGGTCGGCACGCCCGAGTACATGAGCCCGGAGCAGGTCGACGGCCGCGACGTCGACGGCCGCTCGGACATCTATTCGCTGGGCGTCATCCTCTACGAGATGGTCACCGGTTGCGTCCCCTTCGAGGGCGACACGCCGCTCGCCGTCGCCTTCAAGCACAAGAACGAGGTCCCGCCGCCGCCCCGCAAGCTCAACGCCCAGGTGCCCGAGAACCTCAGCCGCCTCATCCTGCGCTGCCTGGAGAAGGACAAGGCCGGCCGCTACGGTTCGGCCGAAGAGCTGCTGGCCGACTTGGCCGGCGTCGAGGCCGGGCTGCCGACGACCGAGCGCCTCGCGCCGCGCCGGAAGCCCGTCACCTCCAGGGAGATCACGGTCAAGTTCACCCCGAGGAAGGTCCTCGTCCCGGCCGCGGCCGTCCTGGGCATCGCCGCCGCGGCCTTCCTCGGCTGGCGCCTGTTCCTGCGGCCCGCGCCGCCGGCCCTCAAGGACCGGCCCTCCGTGGCCGTCATCACCTTCGAGAACCAAAGCGGCGACAAGAGCCTCGACTACCTGCAGGAGGCCATCCCCAACCTCCTCATCACCAGCCTCGAGCAATCCCGATACCTTCGCGTGGCGAGCTGGGAGCGCCTGCGCGACCTCAGCCGGCGGCTGGGCACGTCGGAGGCGAAGGTCATCGACCGCGACCTGGGCTTCGAGCTCTGCCGAGCGGACGGCATCCAGACCATCGTCCTCGGCAGCTTCGTCAAGGCCGGCAACGTCTTTGCCACGGACGTCAAGCTCCTCGACGTCGCTTCGAAGAAGATCCTGAAGACCGTCGGCGCCCGCGGCGACGGCGTCGACAGCATCCTCAAGAAGCAGATCGACGACCTGAGCCGCGAGATCGCGCGGGGCTTCGTCCGCGGCGGCTGGATGGCCGGCGGGGTCGGCTCCACCCCCATCACGGAGGCGACGACGGCCTCGCTCGACGCCTACAACGCCTTCCTCCGCGGCCGCGACGCCCTCGAGAAGTTCTATTACCCCGACGCTCGGCGCGCGCTCGAGGAGGCCGTCCGGCTTGACCCCGGGTTCGCCATGGCCTATTCCTACCTCTGGAAGGCGGACCTCAACCTCAACGACGTCGCGGCCGGGCGGGCCGCGCTCAAGAAGCTCCAGGAGGTGGGCGGGCGCGTCAAGGGCAAGGAGGGGCTCTACATCCGGGCCCAGATCGCCGGCGAGGTCGAGGGCAACTGGGACAAGTACGCCGAGATCCTCAAGAAGATCGTCGAGGCGTACCCCGACGACAAGCGCGGCTTCGTCGACCTCGGCAACTACTACCTGGGGCGGGGGAACTATCCCGAGGCGGCCGCGGAGTTCGAGCGCGCCGTGGCCCTCGACCCGCAGTTCGGCTCCGCCATCAACCTCCTGGCCTACACCTACGGCTACCAGAACAGGTTCGACGAGGCCATCCGCCAATTCGAGCGCTACGCCGCCGTCTCCCCCGGCGACGCCAACCCCTACGACTCGATGGGCGACCTCTATTTCCGGATGGGAAGATACCAGGACGCCGTCGCGAAGTACGAGCAAGCCCTCCGCCTCAAGCCGGAATTCGGCTCGGGGGTCCGGATCTCCTACATCTGCGCCCTCGAAGAGAACTACCCCGACGCCTTGAAGTGGGTCGACGGCTTCATCGCCGCCGCCCCTTCGCCCGGCCTCGGGGCCAACGGATACCAGCTCAAAGCCATCTATCACTATCTCTTCGGCGAAGTCCGGCTGGCCCTGGAGGAGCTCGACAAGGCCCAGGCCCTCCTGGCCAGTCAGAACAACAACGAAGGCATCGACAACCTCTACCGGGCCAGGATCTGGATCTGCTACGACTGGGGGAAGACGGACCTGTTCCTGAAGTTCGCCAAGGAACGCTTCGATTTCCGGGCGGCGCACAAAGTCCAGTCCGAGCTCTTCAACAAGACCCTCTACACGTTCTACCTCGGGCTCGACGACGCTCGGGAAGGGCGGGTCGACCGGGCCCGCGGCCGGCTGGCGGAGATCGACAAGGCGCGGTCCCCGGGGACCCAGGACCCTTCGCTCTTCTGGATGAACAATTCCTACCATTTCCTGCTGAGCGCGCTCGCCCTCAAAGAGGGGAAGGGGGCCGATGCCGCCGCGGCCTTCAAGAAAATGGGCCCGACGCCTCTGACGATCGGCCAGATCTCATCGCTCCTCCAGAACAACATCCCTCTCCTCAACGATATCCCCGCGCGCGGGCTCGCTGCTGACGGGGCGAAGGACAAGGCCGTCGCCGAATACGAGCGGCTGACCTCGGCGGACCCCGGCGAGCGGCTGCAGCAGATCCTCCACCCCTTCTGCCGGCTGCGGCTGGCCCGGCTCTACGAGGAGCGGGGCGAGCGGGCCAAGGCCCTCGTCCAGTACGAGAAGCTCGCCGCCGTCTGGAAGGGCGCCGACCCCGGCCTGGCGCCGGTCGAGGAGGCGGCGCGGCGCCTGGCCGCGCTCAAGGGCCGCTCTTAAGGCGCGTCTTGACAGGCCGAGCGTGCCTCGGCTATCGTTGGTCACCGAGGGCGGAGACCCCCATCCCCGGGAGGTGACGAATGAGCGTCGACGCGTCCGCGGCGGGCCCCTTCAAGCCGCGGTTGGGGTCGCTCGACCTTTTCCGCGGCTTTACCATGTTCATGCTCATCGGCGAGAGCACGCTCCTTTACGAGCGGCTGCGCGACCCGTCGCTCGCCGGGACGGTCCTCCACGCCGTCGGCACCCAGCTCGACCACCATCCGTGGGCGGGGCTGAGGTGCTGGGACCTCGTCCAGCCGTTCTTCATGTTCATCGTCGGCGTCGCCCTGGCCCTGTCCACGGCGAACCGCGAGGCGAAGGGGGAGAGCCGGAAGACGATCACCGCGCACGCGGTGCGCCGCGCCGTGCTCCTCCTCGTCCTCGGCTGGGCCCTCTATTGTATCGAGCCGGGACGGATCACCTTCCGCTTCCAGAACGTCCTGGCCCAGCTCTCCGTGACCTATATCATCGCCTACTTCATGATGAAGCGGCCGGCCCGCGAGCAGATCGCCCTGAGCTTCGGGCTGATCCTGCTCACCGAAGTCATCTACCGAGCCTTCTGGGTCGCCGGCTACAACCAGCCGTTCGTCCCCGACCACAACTTCGGCTCGTGGTTCGACATGCTCGTCTCGGGCGAGCTCTCGGCGGGGCATTGGGTTTCGTTCAACGCCATTCCGACCACGGCCCACACGATCTGGGGGGTCCTGGCCGGGCAGTGGCTGATGAGCGCGAGGCCGGCGGCGAAGAAGCTGCGCGTCCTGGCCCTAACGGGGCTCGCGGGCGTCACGGGCGGGTTCGCCCTGACCGCGGTCTCCCCGATGATCAAGCGGATTTGCACGAGCTCCTTCGTCGTCGCCAGCGGCGGCTTCTGCCTGCTGGCGCTGGCCTTCTGCTACTGGCTCGTCGACGTCAGGGGCCTTAAGAAGGGAGTGACCTTCTTCAACATCGTCGGCATGAACTCGCTCTTCATTTATCTCTTCACGCAGACCGGAGCGACGGAATGGCTGCTTCACCTGGCCAAGCCGTCGACACACGCGGGCTTCGGCTGGACGGGGGGGCTGGGCGCGGAGATCGCGACCAGCCTCGCGGCCTGGGCCATGCTGTGGCTGTTATGCCTTTGGCTCTACCGGCGGCGCATCCTGATCAAGATCTAATTCAGAGAGGGTCAAACCTACAGATTACAGAGAAAAACTGTAATCTGTAGGTTTGACCCTCTCTTCATTTCCTTATTTCGAACATCGGGCCGGAGTGGTCGCCGTTGGTGTTATAGCCCCGGCTCTCCCAGTAGCCCTTGAAGTCCGGGTTGCCCGAGAGATCGATCCCGGTGACCCATTTGGCCCACTTGTAGCCCCACTTGTCCTCGGCCACGACCTGAAAGGGAAACCCCCGGGCCTCTGGCAGGGTCAGCCCGTTCATCCTGAAGGCGAGCAGGATGTTCTTTTCCCGGATGTAGGAGAGCGGCAGCGAGGTCGAGTAGCCGTCGGCCGACCGGAAGATGACCGTGTTCGCGGAGGCCTTGGCGCCCGCCTCATCGAGAAGCGCAGCAAGCGGCACGCCTTCCCAAAGGATCTTGACGTCCCACCCTTCGACGCAATGGATGATGGCGACCCTGGATTCGGCCGGCCGCGCCAGGACCTCATCGTAGGCCAGGCTCAGCGGCTTCGCCACGAGCCCGCCGACCCTGAGCCTATAGGCCTTGATATCGACGTGCTGCGGCCCCCTGATCGAGTTCTCCTCGAACTTCCCGATCGGGTCGAGCTTCTCGCCCTTGTATTCCCTGACCTCGAGGGTCTGGGTCTTTGACGTCCCCTGACCGCGCGCGCAGGCCGGCGTCAGGGCCAGCGCCGCGGCCGCGCTCAGGATGACGATCCCCCGGATACGCTCGTCTCGGGCCATCGCGGACCTCCTTCTCTCCTTCTAATATACCACGCTGGCGCGCCGCCTGCGCCTCTTCCAGGACTCGGATCTCCCGGCGAAGCGCGCCTCGCGGTCGGGTGCGCGGCGCGCCGCCGGATCGCACCGTCCGTCCCTCTTTGTTGACACCGTTTCCCGCCTCGGTTACATTCTGGAGGTGGCGGATTCGCCGGTCGCGCGGTTCTTCAAGCTCAGCGAGAAGGGGACGACCGTCCGGACCGAGGTCCTGGGCGGGGCGACGACCTTCATCACGATGGCCTACATCATCGTCGTCAACCCGGCCATCCTCAGCTTCGCCGGCATCCCGCAGGGGCCGAGCACGGTGGCGACCATCATCGCGGCGTCCTTCGGCACGCTCGCCATGGGCCTTTACGCCAACCGGCCGATCGCGGTCGCGCCTTACATGGGCGAGAACGCCTTCATCGCCTTCGGCCTGGCCGCCATGGGCATCGGCTGGCAGCTGCGGCTCGGGGCCGTGTTCGTGAGCGGACTGGCCTTCGCCCTCATCACCCTCCTCCGCGTCCGTTCGTGGCTTGCGAACTCAATTTCGACGAGCCTCAAGCACAGCTTCGCCGTCGGCATCGGCCTCTTCCTCTCCTTCATCGGCCTCTACGAGACGGGGATCGTGACGAGCTCGGTCGCCGGGATGGCTCCCCAGGCGCTCCTCCGCGGCGGCGCCTCCGTCCTCTCGGCGCCCGACGTCCCCCTCAAGATCGGCGACCTCCGGAGCCCGCAGGTCCTCCTCGCCGTCCTCGGCTTCATCCTCATCTGCGTCCTTCTCTATTTCCGGGTCCGGGGCGGCATCCTCATCGGCATCGCCGCGACCGCGGCGCTCGGTTACGCCCTCGGCCTGGGCGAGGCGCCCCGCGCCATCGCCGCGCTGCCCTTCACCGGCCCCTACAGTCTGGCCCCGATCGCCCTCAAGCTCGACGTCGCCGGCGTCCTCCGCCTGAGCTTCCTGCCCGTCCTGCTGACGCTCTTTCTGATGGGCTTTCTCGACACTCTGGGCACTCTGGTCGGCGTCGGAGCGGCCGGCAAGATGCTCGACGAGAAGGGCAACTTCTCCGAGATCGAACGGCCGATGATGGTCGACGCCGCGACCTGCGTCGTGAGCGCCCTACTCGGCACGTCGACGAGCGGCGCCTACATCGAGTCGGCGACCGGCATCCGCGAAGGAGCGCGGACCGGCTTGGCCTCGGTCACGACGGCCGCCCTCTTCGCCCTCTCGCTCTTCTTCATCCCGCTCGTCGCGCCCCTCCAGCACCTCCGCTACGCCTACGGCCCGGCCCTCATCGCGGTCGGCGTGCTCATGGTCGGGTCCATCCGGAATATCGACTTCGACGACATGACGGAGCTCGTTCCGGCCTTCGTCACGATCGTCGTCATGGTCTTCAGCTACAACGTGGCCAACGGCCTCACGGCCGGCCTCGTCCTGTGGCCGCTCTTCAAACTCGTCACGGGGCGGGTCCGGGAGGTCAAGCCGGGCGCGGCCGTCCTGGGACTGCTGTGCCTGGTCTATTTCGTCTTCGGCCTGCCGCACTAGGAGGGAACCCATGGACGCACCCCCGAAAAAGTCCGCCAATAAGTGGCTCGTCGGCCTGGGCATCGGCTGCGGCGGCATCGTCGTTATCATCATCGTCCTCGTCATCGGCGGCTACCTCTTCGTCCGGAACGCAACCCAGGGCTTCCGGGAGTCGGACGAGCTGATGAAGTCCGTCGCGGCCAAGTACGGCCGCGCCGAGGATTACTGCCCGGACCCGGGCGGAGCCATTCCGTCCGGCCGGCTGGAGACCTTTCTGGCCGTGCGCGAGGCGGCCGCGTCCGCCCGGGCCAAGGTCGAGGAATCACTCGAGGCCCTGATGAGGAGACGGGACGGGGCCGGCGGCCGCGACAGGTCGCCGGGGTCGGTCTTCCAAGCCATGAAGACCGGCATCGGAATGGTCCCCCAGATTTCGGAATACCTCAAGGCCCGCGCGCAGGCGTTGCTGGACAAGGGGATGGGCGGCGGGGAATATGATTATCTCTATGTCATCGCCTATTATTCCTGGCTCAGGAAGACGCCGATGGACGGCGCCGGGTTCCAATTCCTCGGGCCCGGCCGCGACACGTCCGACCCGGACGACCAGGACGCCCTGGCCGTGAGCAAGGACATGCACCTCATGCGCATCCACCGGCTCGTCCTGCCCATGCTCCAATGCCAGCTGGCCAAGCTCGGCCCGGCCGGGAAGGCGGGAACCGGCGACAAGTGGCGGGAAACGCTCGCCGCCGAGGTCAAGGCCATGGAGGCCGACCGCTATCGCCTGCCCTGGCAGGACGGGGCGCCCGCCGAGATCGACGTCTCGCTGCGGCCGTTCCGCAACCGGCTCGAGGCCTCGTTCGGCCGGATGGCCGACCTCTTCGAGGTCGCGACCGACCGCCAGCTTCGGCAGAGAGGTCGAAGGGACTGAACAGGATCGCCCCTCTTGAAAATGAGAGAGGAGACCGGAAAGAAATAGAGGGAAAATAGAGATCCGGGGGCGCTGCCGTAGCCTTTGAGCGGCTCAGCGCCTGGGTCCGGAGCGCCCCCGGCTGCCGCCGTAACCGCCGCCGCGCCCCGAGCTCCGCTTGCGGCCGGACCGTCCGCCGGCCGGGCGCGGCCCCCTGCCCCAGCCCTGCTTGGGCATCCTCTCCAGGCTCAGGTCGCGGGCAAAGAGGTCGTCGGTCACGGGCTTCTCCGGGATCGTCATGCCAATGAAGCGCTCGATGGCCTCGAGATGGGCCGAGGTGCCCTCGCTGGCCAGGGTAATGGCCCTGCCGCCCTTGCCGGCCCGCGCCGTCCGGCCGATGCGGTGGACGTAGTTCTCGAAGTCCTGCGGCACGTCGTAGTTGATGACCATCTCCAGGTCCTCGATGTGGAGCCCCCTGGCCGCGACGTCCGTGGCCACGAGGATGGGGAACTTGCCGGCCATGAAATCGTTGATGACCCGCAGCCGGTCCTTCTGCGGCAGGTCGCCGCTGAGGTAGAACGCGCGGTAGCCGTTGGCCTCGAGCTCCTTGGCCAGGCGGAAGGCGACGTGCCTCATGTTGGCGAAGATGAGGACGTTGCGGGGGCGGTTGCGCTGCAGGAGCCCGAGGAGGAGGTTGAGCTTGATGTGGCTCTTGACGTGGTAAATCTCCTGGGTGATCGTGTCCACGGTCAGCTGCTCGGGCGTGACGGCGATCGAGACCGGGTTGTTCAGGTATTCCGCGGCGACGAGCCGGGAGACGCGGTTGAGGGTCGCGCTGAAGAGCATGCTCTGCCGGCGCGTCCGCTCGGGCATCTTGCGGATGATCTTGCGCAGGTCGGGGAGGAAACCCATGTCGAACAGCCGGTCGGCCTCGTCGATGACGAGGTAGCCGACATCCTTGAAGCTCAGCCGGCCGCTCTCGGCGAGGTCGATGAGGCGGCCCGGCGTCCCGATCATGATGTCGACGCCGTTCTTCAGCAGCCCGAGCTGCGTGGCGTAGCCGACGCCGCCGTAGAAGGCGCCGACGGAGAAGCCAAGGTGCCGGTTGAGGAGGTTGGCCTCGCCCTCGATCTGGACGGCGAGCTCGCGGGTCGGGCTGATGATGAGGGCCTGCTTGCGGGGGCCCGGGCCGGCCTCGAGCATCTTCTCCAGGATGGTGATGAGGAAGGCCGCGGTCTTGCCCGTCCCAGTCTGGGACTGGACGGCGACGTCCTCTCCATGGAGCGTCCTGGCCAGGGTTTGCTCCTGGACGGTCGTCAATTCGGTATAGCCCCTCTCGGCGACGCTGCGGAGGAGCCGGGGGTCGAGGTCGAGTTCCTTGAAAGTCATGGTCGTCCTTTGTCCGTTCGCTCGATACACGGGGCCGGGACGGGCCTCATCGGGGTGCATCCGGCGGGGGAACGGCTGACAGCGACGGCTTCCGGTCCGGTATCAAGTCAGCTATTTTATCACGCCGGGCCCTCGGACTCAAGAGGCGGGAGAGGGGACCGGCCGGCGGCCGTAACCGATGACGGCGTCGAGGAGCAGGGGCCTGGTGCCGTTGTTCGAGATGCGGAGGACCTTGACGCCGGGGCTGCCCTCGGGAGTCCGGTCGAGGCTCTCGGAGGACAGCCGGAAGCCTCCGGGCGAGACACCGGCGACAAGGGGCATCCAGGCGCGCTCGGGGGCGTCATTGGCCTCCCCGGCCAGGAACCATCCCGCGAGGCCGAAGTCCGCCTCGCCCTTCGTGACGACGAGGCCGTCGTCGAAGCCCAGCGAGGGGAGGATCGGCTTTTCCATGAGCAGGGTCATCCGGCCGCCGGGGGCGATCTCGGCGCAGCGGCCGTCGGGCTTGCCCAGGACCTCATCGGGGTCCTTGACGTCCTGGGACGACATGACGCGGGCGACATAGAACTCCGGCCGGGCCGGCTGGCCCGGGCCCGGTCGAGGCGAGAAGGGCGCGCCAGCGTGTCCGACGGAGGCGACGGCAGCCCCGGCCGCAACGAAAGCCAGGGCGAGAAGCGCGGGAAAGGCTCGTTTCATCATCATTACCTCCCTTTCGGGGACGGGTTCATTATACCGCATTTTCGCGGGGAGCAAGGTCCGCCGGGCCGCAAGGACCGGGGGGCGATGTGCCCGGGGCAGGATTAACAAGCGCCGGCGATTCTGCTAGCATGAATGAAGAACGAATGCCGGACGCGCCCGTGCCATCGCAGAGAAGGTCCAAGGTTCTCGGCGGCCTCCTTCTCGTCCTGCTCGTTTTTCCCTTTTCGCTCTTCCCGGGCGACACGTCCGCCGCCGGCGCCGAGGATCCTTCGTTCTCCGCCTTCTCCCTGGCCTCCATCGGACCGCGCGCCGCGTCGACGTTCTCCGTCGCCGCCGCGCCGCCTTCCTCGGAAAGATATACCCTCCGGAACCTGAGCCGCGATTTCCTCAAGGACGCGGGGCAGATCTGGAGCTATCCGCTCCACATTCAGGCCCGGGACATCGTGCCGATCGCGGCCCTGGCCACCCTCACCGGGCTGCTCGTCGTCCATGACGAGTCCATTTACCGGGGCTTCAAGACGTACCGCGACGACCACGGCTGGGTCCGGGCCGTGAGCCCCGTCATCACGAAGATGGGGTCGTGGGGCGCGTGGGGCGTGGCGGGGGTCTTCCTCGGCGTGGGCCTGGTCTCCGGGAACAAGACGTCGACGGAAACGGCGGTCCTGGCCTCGAACGCCATGCTTCAAAGCGCCATTCTCGTCGGCGTCCTGAAGGGCCTGTTCGGCCGGCAGCGCCCGCAATACGCCGACGGCCTCGACCACTGGTCCGGCCCAACCGGTTTCTTCAAGATGTACGAAAAGGGACAGCTGGGCCGGTACGATTCCTTCCCGTCCGGGCACGCCATCACGGCCTTCAGCCTGGCCACGGTCCTGGCCATGCAGTACGGCGACACCGTCTGGGTCCCGGTCCTCTCCTATACGGTGGCGACGGGAGTCGCCCTGTCCCGGGTGACGGAGAGCAAGCACTGGCTCTCCGACGTCCTCGTCGGCGGCGTTCTCGGCCACCTCGTCGGTCGCCTTGTCGTGCGCAACCACCGCCAGCGCTACCACCTGACTCCGGTCGCGGGCCTCGACCACGGCGCGTTCAGCTTCACCGTCACCCTGGCCCGCTAGCGCCTTGACAAGGGGCGGCGAAAAAGGGAAGAATCCCGTCTTCCGAGATTTCTGTCCGTCGAGGTGACGCATGAAAAGATCCCGCCTGGCCGTGGTCTTCATTGTCCTGGCCTCGGTCCTGGCCGCGGCCGCGCCCGCCGCCGCAGTCGGCGAGGCGCCGAAGCCGGCGCCGGCGAAGCTTGTGCCGTGGACGGCCGAGGACATCCTTCTCGCCGAGAGCGCGAGCCAATGGGAGATCTCTCCCGACGGAAAGTGGGCCGTCTGGGTGAAAGGCCGCATGGACAAGGACAAGAACGGCCGCGTCTCGAACCTCTTTCTGACGAACCTCGAGACGAAGAAGGAAATCCAGCTGACCCGAGGCACCGAGATGAACGGTCAGCCGCGCTGGTCGCCGGACGGCGGCACGGTCGCCTTCACCAGCTCGCGGTCCCTGCCGAAGCCCAACCCCGACGCGGCGCGGTCCCAGCTCTGGCTGATGGGCTTGCCGGGCGGCGAGCCGTATCCCGTGACCGAGTCCGCCCGCGGCGTCCAGGCCTATCGATGGGTCGACAACGACACCCTCATCTTCAGCGCCCAGGAGGCCCCGGCCCTCTACGAGCAGGAGCTCAAGCAGAAGAAGGACTCGAGCCGCGTCGTCGACGATGTCGCCCACGAGCCGCCGGTCCGGCTCTACCGGCTTTCGCTCAAAGACAAGAAGGTCGCCCGGCTCACGGACAACACCGACTTCATCCAGTCCTGGGATGTGACGCCCGACGGGAAGCACGCCCTGACCGTTCACGCCCAGTACCTCAGCTTCGAGTGGGACCAGAAGATCCTGCCGAAGACGTTCGTCTACGACCTGGCCAATGGCCACCGTCGCGAGATCCTCGTTGGGGAGCGCATCCCGCCCATGGGCGTCGAGAGCGCCCGGGACGGCAGCGGCTTCTACTTCGCCGCGCCCTATTCGACCGACCCGCGGTTCTTCACGGCCTCGATCCTGCTCGTCTATTTCCACGACCTGGCCTCCGGCCGGACGCTCAAGGTTGACCTCGGCTGGGACAAGGGGCTCGGCGGCGGCCTCCGGGCGACCCCCGACGGCTTCCTCGCGACGCTCGCGGACGGGACCCGTTTCCTGCCCGTCCGCTACGTGAAGACCGGGCTCGCCTGGAAGCGGACGGACCTCGATGGCGAGCACGCCAAGAACCTCCTCGACTTCGCCGTCAGTGACGACGCCAAGACCATCGTCTACGCGTATTCGACGGCCAGCACGCCCACGCAGTGGTACGCGGCTAAGCTCGACGGCGCGAAGCTCGCGAACGCCGCGAAGCTCACCGACCTCAACCCCGGCTTCAAGGCCAAGGCCCCGGCCCGGACCGAGATCGTCCTCTGGAAGGGCGCCCTCGGCGAGGAGGTCGAAGGGCTCCTCTATTATCCGAAGGACTATGAGCCCGGCAGGAGATACCCGCTCTTCACCGCGCCCCACGGCGGCCCGGCCGGCGCCGACATGGACGCGTGGGACGAGAGCTGGGCCTACGCCCACCAGCTCATCTGCCAGCGCGGCGCCTTCATCCTCAAGCCGAACTACCACGGCAGCTCGAATTACGGGCTCAAGTTCGTCGAGTCCATCTGCTGCGGCCACTACTACGACTACCCCGTCGAGGACATCCAGAAGGGCGTCGACCTCCTCGTCGCCAAGGGCCTGGTCGACCCGGACCGGGTCGGGACGTTCGGCTGGTCGAACGGCTCGATCCTCTCGATCGAGCTCGGCGTCGTCGACCCGGACCGCTATAAGGTCGTCTGCGCCGGGGCCGGGGACGTCGAGTGGATCAGCGACTGGGCCAACGTCGACTTCGGACAGTCGTTCGACACATATTATTTCGGCAAATCACCGCTCGAGGACCCCCAGCTCTACGTCCGGCTCTCGCCCCTTTACAAGCTCGACCGGGTCAAGGCGCCGACGATCATCTTCTTCGGCACCGAGGACCGCAACGTGCCGACGAGCCAGGGCTGGATCCACTACCGGGCCCTCTACCACCTCGGCAAGGTCCCGGTGAAGTTCATCCTTTTCCCGGGCGAGCCGCACGGGCTCCAGGAATACGCCCACCAGATGCGGAAGCTCGACGAGGAGATGGCCTGGCTCGACGCGCACTTCTTCAAGACGCTCGTCGCGGCGAACGAGGCCTTTAAAAGGGACTCGCCCCTCGGCCAGGCCCTGCGGCGCAAGGGGATTGCCCGCGTCGGTGCGAAGTACGGCGTCGCGGCCATGGCGGGTGGCGCGCTCTTGCCGGAGGCCGTGACGCGGGGCGCCCTCGAGGTCGGACGCTTCGAGGTCACGCGGGCCCAGTACGCGGCCTTCGACCCGGCCTACCCCGTGGCGCCGGGGACGGAGAACTTCCCGGCGAACGGCCTGCCCTTCGAGAAGGCCAAGGCTTACTCCGCCTGGCTGGCCAAGCTCACCGGCCAGGCCTGGCGGCTGCCGACCGAGGAGGAGGCGACGGCCCTCGCCGAGGGTGCGGCCGGTGAAAACACGCTCGACTATTGGGCCGGATACGCCCTCAATCCCGACGACGCCCGGCGGCTCGAGGCCAAAGTCAGGGAGCTCGGCGCCGGCGCCCCGCTCCTCAAAGAAGTTGGAAGCTTCGCCGGGGCCGGCCAGGACGACGAGGCGCTTCTCTTTGACCTCGGCGGCAACGTCGCCGAATGGGCCGTGGCCAAGGACGGGAGCGGCAAGGCCGCCGGCGGGAGCGCCGACCGGCCGGCGGACGCCAAGGCCCGGGCGGCCCAGCCGTCCGCTGAGTACACCGGCTTCCGCGTCGTCCGCGACGCGGGCAAGTGAAGACGGGGACCGGGATCCGAAGGGGGTCGGGCATGAGGGACCTTATGGATGGTCGCTTCTCCGGGACGCGACGCGTCCGGGCCGGCGTCATCTTCGCCGTTCTTGTCATGGCGTTCGGGGCCGTCCGGGCGGAGGCCAAGGTTACCGGTCCCAAGGAACAGTTCGGGTTCGACATCGGCGACGACTACAAGCTCGTCAACTACACCCAGCTCCTGGCCTACTGGAAGAAGATCGACGCCGAGTCCGACCGGATGACCCTCGTCGAGATCGGCCGGACGGCCGAGGGCCGCCCGATGGTCATGGCCGTCATCACCTCCCCCAGGAACCAGGCCCGCCTCGGCCGCTACAAGGAGATCTCCCGGCGCCTGGCCCTGGCCAAGGGGCTCGATGACGCCCAGGCCCGCCGCCTGGCCGCGGCGGGCAAGGCGGTCGTCTGGATCGACGGCGGGCTCCACGCGACCGAGATCCTCGGCTCGCAGCAGCTCATCGAGCTCGTCTACCGGATGACGAGCCGCGACGACGCCGAGACGCGCCGCCTCCTCGACGACGTCATCCTCCTCGCCGTGCCCTCGAACCCCGACGGCCTCGAGCTCGTCGCGAACTGGTACATGCGCGAGCCCGACCCGCTCAAGCGGACCATGTCGGGCCTCCCCGTCCTCTACCAGAAGTACATCGGCCATGACGACAACCGCGACTCCTACATGGTCACCCAGCCCGAAACGGAGGCCCAGAACCGCGTCCTCTACCGCGACTGGCACCCCCAGATCGTCTACAACCACCATCAGACGGGCCCGGCCGGAACGGTCCTCTTCGCCCCGCCCTTTCGCGACCCGTTCAACTATGTCTTCGACCCGCTCATCCCGGTCGGCATCGACCTCGTCGCCGCCGCCATGCACAACCGCTTCGTAGCCGAGGGCAAGCCCGGGGCCATCATGCGCTCGGGCGCCTCCTACTCGACCTGGTGGAACGGCGGCCTGCGGAGCACGGGCTACTTCCACAACATCATCGGCATCCTGACCGAGGCTATCGGCAGCCCGACGCCCATCGACATCCCCTTCATCCCGCAGCGCCTCCTGCCGAAGGAGGATTATCCGTTCCCGGTCACGCCCCAGAAGTGGCACTTCCGCCAGTCGGTCGAGTACGCCGTCACGGCCGACCTGGCCATCCTCGACGTGGCCTCGAAGAACCGGGAGGACTTCCTCTTCCGACGCTACCTGATGGGCAAGCACGCCATCGAGAAGGGGAGCAGGGATACCTGGACCGTCGTGCCGGACATGGTCGCTGCGCTCGAGGCCGCCGCGGCCAAGGACTCTGGGAAGGAGGCGGCACCGGCCCCCCCCGGCCCCGACGGCGAGTTCGAGCGCGTCCGCGGCGTCCCGCTCAAGTACTATGACCTCCTCTTCGATAAGAGCGCCCGCGACCCGCGCGGCTATGTCATCCCGTCCGACCAGCCCGATTTCCTGACGGCGACGAAGTTCGTCAATGCCCTGATCAAGAACGGCTGCGAGGTCCTGCGGGCGACGAAGGAGTTCGCGGTCGGCGCGAGGACGTATGCCAAGGGCTCGTACGTCGTCAAGACGGCCCAGGCCTTCCGGCCGCACATCCTGACGATGTTCGAGCCGCAGGACCACCCGAACGACCTGGCCTATCCCGGCGGGCCGCCCGTCGCGCCCTACGATTCGGCCGGCTGGACCTTGGCCTACCAGATGGGCGTCGCCTTCGACCGCATCCTCGACGGCTTCGACGGGCCGTTCGAGACGATCCCGGACGTCCTGAGGCCCCCGGCGGGGTCCTTCGAGACGCGGCCGGGGGCTGCCGGCTACGTCCTCGACCACCGAGTCAACGATACGTTCATCGCCGTCAATCGCATCCTCAAAGCCGGCGGCGAGGCCTATTGGCTGAAGGGCGAGGCGCCGGCGGAAGGGAAGTCGCTCGCGGCGGGGACGATCTACGTGCCCGCAAACCCCGATCTCGTTCCCGTCGTTGAAAGAGCGGCCCGCGAGGTCGGCCTGACGATCGGGAGCGTCGCTTCGGCCCCCAAGGGCGAGGCCTACAAGCTGAGGCCGCCCCGCATCGGGCTCTGGGATACGTACGGCGGCTCCATGGCCTCGGGCTGGATCCGCTGGCTCTTCGAGCAGTTCGAGTTCCCCTACGATCTCGTCTTCGCCCCCGCCCTGGACGAGGGGAATCTCAAGGCGAGGTTCGACGTCCTCGTCTTCGTCGGCGGCTCGATGCCGCGCCTGACAACGGCGGAGACGGGAGCGGGGGGCTTCCGCGACTTCCAGCCGGCCGCGCCGGCGAACGTGCCGGCCGAATACCATAACCGGGTCGGCCGCATCACGGTCGAGAAGACCATCCCCAGGCTCAGGGAATTCCTGGAGGCGGGCGGCACTATCCTGGCCCTCGACACGGCGACCCTCCTAGCCTATCACCTCGACCTGCCGGTTGCCAATGCGCTCGTCGAAAAGACGGCCGACGGGAAAGAGAAGCCGCTCGGCATGGACAAGTATTTCGTGCCCGGCTCGCTCCTCAGGGCGGCGGTCGACACGACGCATCCGCTCGCCTGCGGCCTGCCGGGCGCCGTCGACGTCTTCGTGGACAACACGCCGGCCTTCACGCTCCTCCCGGACGCCGAGATCAGGGGCGTCCGGCCGGTCGTCTGGTTCGGGACGGGGAAGCTCCTCAGGAGCGGCTGGGCCTGGGGTGAGCAGTATTTGTGGCGGAGCGTCCAGGTCGCCGAGGCGGCCGTTGGGCAAGGGAAGCTCTTTCTCTACGGCCCCGAGATCGCCTTCCGCGGCCAGCCCCACGGCACCTTCAAGCTCCTCTTCAACGGGCTCTATTACGGGAGCGCCGAGACGGTCGAGCTGAAATGAAAAAAGAGGGACAGCCCCCCCGGGGGGACTGTCCCTCTTAAGATTCATAGGGACGGGCGTAAACGAGCTTTCGAGCGCGGTGCTTCTTGATCTGTCCTCTCCACCCGAAGTTGGCCATGAACACATAGAGCCGCTTGCTGATGAGCGGCCTGCCGATCAATTCCCCGGCTTCCTGAGGCACGTTCCCGCCGGCGAGGAGCGAGGCCGCCGCGAGGTCCAGGGCCTTGACCGTGTTGCGGACCATCCCCGCGGCCTTCTTCAGGGAACGGCCGCCCACGGCGCCGCCCATGCCCATGGCGAGGGCGCCCGCCCATTCGAAGCCGGCTCCTTTCGCGAACTGCTCGAGGATATCGCAGGCCGTCCGGTTCTGATGGGTCTCGGGGAAACCGCACTGAACAATGGCCATGATCTTCTGCGGCTTGGCCGGCGAATGGGCTTTCCGCTCCTCGGCGATGAGTTCGAGCGCCTGGATGAGCGGCGCCGGCAGCTGATCCACGTAAAGCGGAAAAGAGAAGACGATGAGATCCGCCGTCGCCGCGGCTTTCTGCATGGCTGCGAGGTTCTGATCGGAATGAAGCGCCGCGCCGACGACCAGGGTCTTCGTCGCCAAACCGCCGGCCTCGAGCTTCTTCAGGAGATAGCTCCCGAGGGCGTGCGACGTGCTCTTAAGCCCCTTGGGGCTGCCGACGAAGAGCAATGCTTCGCGTTCGCGAGGTGTGTCGTTCATGGGGTCCTCCGTCACGCGATCCCGGCCGTCCGGATGAAGTCTTTGACGCGGGCGGCCACCTCGGCCTCATCCGCCTGTTCGGGAATGACGCCGACGTCTGTCTTGATCGGGTCCATATTGATGGCGTTCCTTTGGACGAGGGCTCGGAAGGTCTGCTCGGCCCCGGCGTCGGGACCTGGAAGCGTCCCGATCGCCAGGAGCTTCCGCCGCTTATCGTACCTTTGAGGATGATGGATCTCGCCTTGGGTCTTGATGAAGAAGGGGAGGAGGATGGGGATGGAGCGGTCGAGCGCCTTTTTTAAGGCCGCCGAATAGCCGCCGAACGTGATCGGCGTGATCCAGACCTGTGCGTCGCTCGCGACCAGGGCCCGGATATATTGCTCCTCGTCGTCCTGAATGGCGCAGGTACCCGGGTGCTTGACCCAGCAGGCGAAGCAGCCGAGGCACGGCTTGACGGTCATCCGGTCGAGGTCGAAAACCTTGACCGTCCAACCCAAGGACTCGAACTCGCCGACAGCGGCGTCCCTGATCTTCCTCGATGTGGCACCTCGGCCGTTGGCGGAACCCCCGTTAAGAATGACAGCGTTCATGGTCTCTCCTTGGTTTGATTCTTGACAACGCACTCCGGGCCTTCGGTCCCCGGCAAAACGATGTTCTTTTCCTTGAGCAGGCGCGTCCAGACGGCCTCGTTCTCGGGACTCTCGGCGTCGGCGATGCCCGTGACCTCGCCGTGGATCATCATGTTCCCGGCGTTGTTGAGCTGGCGGATGATGTTCCCGGTCGAAGGGTCCTCGCTAAGGTCATAGACGATGGCGGCGGCCAGGCCCAGCGTGTACATCTTGAGGTTGCGCAGGAGACGCACGAGCGAGGCTTCGGGGAGGAGGGTGAGGAATGGGTCCGCCCTCATGCCGGCGAGGATGGCGCCGAAGATCCCGCCGACGATATCGGAATGGCTGTGCCGCGCGTGGAACAAGGAGATGAAGAGGTTGGCTTCGTCCCTGGCGAAGACGACCATGCCGACGCCGACGTTCAGAAAACTCCCCTCGGTGTAACGGACCGCCATCTTGTCATGGAGCAAACGGCGGGCCTCTTCGAGGACGCCGCGCTCGACGGCGTCCATGGAGCCGAAGGCGCTGTACACGGGCGCGACCGAGGACTTAAGGCGCTTGGCAATGCCGCGGGCCGTCAGCGCTTCCCACCCTTTTTCCCGGACCAGGGCGATCGCCGCGTCGAGGACCGTCTTCTGGCTGAAGGTCGTTTCTTTAGGGCTCATCGAGAATCCTTGTGAATTACTGCAGTTATCTAACTATAGTAATATAACATATGTCATATTACCTGTCAAGCTTTTTCTTGAGCCAATACAAAGGGGCAATGCAAAGAAGGAGAGTCCCCCCGGGGGGGACTCTCCTTCTGAGATCTCTCGTGCGGCGTTCGCCGGTTACCGCTTCTTCCGCTCTGCGTATTGCCGGACCTGGTAGGCGAAAGCCTCCAGGCGCGTTCGCTCCGAGGCGAATTCCGAGCCGGTGTAGATGAAGGTCGGAATGGGGATGTGGTCGAAGTCGTTCCGGACGCCGGCCGAGATGGCCGCGGACACGGTGCCGAGCATGCAATTGAAGCAGATGGCGTTGACGACGCCGTCCGCGCCCCGTCGGGCGAAGTCGACCATCTTGGCGACGTTGAGAAAGAGGAACCGGTTCGAGTCGAGTCCGACGTACGGCAGAGTGTATTTCACGATGTCGCCGTAGGTCGGCTCCTTGGCCAGCGGGATGGCGCCCTCCAGGCGGCGGCGGACCTTGACCTTTTCCAGCTCCTTGCGCAGGTAGAGGATCCCCAGGATGGACGAGGCCCCGTACTTCCGCCCGACGAGCTTCTTCCGCAGGCTCAGGCCGAGGTCGAAATCGACCTCGTCGACGAAGAAGGACGACGGCCGGACTTCGCAGCCGAGCTCCTCGAGCTTGAGGAACAGGCCGTGGTTGGCGACGGGGTTGATGCGCGTGTAGATGTCCCCGGCGATGCCGACGACGGGACGCCGCTCCCTTTTCACGGAGATGGCCTTGAGCCGCCGGGCGCACCGCTTGAGGGCCGGGCCGATGTCGCCCGCGGCCAGCCCGGCCTCGATATCCCGGAGGTTCCCGGCGTGGGCCGCGTCCGTTGCTCCCTTGCGGGTTTCGTAGGGCCTGAGGCCGCAGGACGCCCGGACAAGAAGGTCGACGGCGACCAGGCCCTGCCAGAGGAACTTCAGGCCCCTCAACGACAGGAGCCGGGAGAGGTCGTCGTCGACCGGGGCGAAGACCTCGAGGTCCGTGATGCCGAGGTCCTCGGCCAGGTAGCTCAGGGCCTTGTCGTACTGGGCGAGGACGCACGTGTACTTCGAGCCCGGGAAGAAGAAAACCTCATTGCCCGGCCGCGCCGACCGGGCGAGCTTGATGAAGTCCCCGGTGATGACGGAGTAGGCGTGGCATTCCTTGCCCGTGCTGTGCTTCTCGCCCAAGGCCACGGTCGCGGCGTCGGGCAGGGGCAGGACCTCGGCTTCGATCCCCACGGCCCTCAAGGCGCCCGAGAAGGCGAAGGCGTGGTCCGCGAAATAGGGCAGGACGAAGCGCCGGCCGCGGAACGATTCGACGGGCTTCGCGGCGGGCGGGCGCGGCAGAGGCGCGGCCGCGGCCCGGCGGCCCCCGGCCCGGACCTCGTCGAGGAAGGCCTCGATCCGGGTGACGAGGCCGGCCTCCGCCCGGTGCTCGTCGAACTCAAGGACGAGGTGGGGCCGGCCGCAGACGATCCGGTCGATGTGCCGCATGTTGAAGGCGTCGAGGCCGCAGCCGAAATTGGTCAGGACGACCGGCTCGACCCCGTCCTCCGCCGCGGCCCAGAGCGCCGCCCGGATGGCCTGCCGGTTGTAGCGCCAGTGCGGCGCGCCGGGCCAATCCAACCCCGCGGTGCTTCCGAGCGGCAGGAAGTCGAGCGGCAGGCCGGTGACGCCGAGCTTCGCCAGGTGCCGGCCAAGGTTGAGGTTCAGGAAGGGATCGTGGAGCGTGTAGGGCCGGCCGATGACGGCCCAGACCGGCCGTCCGTCCCGCCGGCCGCTCTCGATGACTTCGCGGCCTCGGGCCTGGAGCCGCGCCCGGAATTCGGCCTGGGCCCCGGCCGCGGCCTCGTAGGCCTCCCGGACGTCCCGGTCGGTCTTGCCGAGAAGGTCCCTGACCTCGGCCACGGAGCGCACGAAATCCTCGGGCTGGCCGTTGAGGCAGACCGACGGGGCCAGGATCTCCGCCGCGGCGGCCGCCCGGGCCATGAAGGGGAAGCTCTCCGAATAGGGACAGAGCGAGACGGATTCGGCGGGGTCCATGTGAAGGTCGACGATAGCGGGGAAGAAGACCCGGTCGACGCCCTTTCCCCTAAACCATTCGATATGCCCGAAGGCGACCTTGATCGGGAGGCACGTCTCCGCGGGCAGGCGCCGTAGACCGCTCCCCAGGATCTCCTGGTCGCTCTCCGGCGAGAGGACGACCTCGGCGCCGAGCCGGTTGAAGAAGGCGGCCCAGAACGGCAGGAACTCGTAGAGGACGGAGGCCCTCGGCAGGCCGATCCGCAGGGCCGGGCGGTCCGGGTTCCGGACGAAGCTCTCGAGGATCGCCGCTCGCTCCTTAAACAGGTCGGGCGCTCCCCCCGGGCCCGCGGCCCTCGCCCCCGCGGCCCCCGGTCCCTGGCCGGCCGTATACCTTTCGCACGTGTCGCCGAAATAGACGACCTCGTCGGCGAAGGCGATGCGGTTGACCTGGCAGCGGTTGGAGCAGTGGCCGCAGGTGAAGCCGGTGACCTTGTAGTCCCGGGCGAGCTTGCGGTCGACCGCGGCCGCGTCGGGCGATCGCTTGCCGGCCGCGCCGATTCTCTCCGCCGCCATCAACGCGGCGCCGATAGCCCCAGAAATCCGGTTGTGGGGGTGGACGTGGATATGGCGCCCGGTCTCGAGGGCGAAGGCCCGGACGACGGCGGGATTCGAGGCGACGCCGCCCTGGAAGACGATGACGCGGCCGACGGGCCGGCCGGCCACGACCTTCTCCAGGTAGTTCCGGACGATGGAATAGGCCAGCCCGGCGGAGATGTCGGCGACCGGGACGCCGCGGCCCATGGCGTCGGCCAGCTCGGTCTCCATGAAGACCGTGCAGCGGCTGCCGAGGTCGGCCGGCTCCGCCGAGGAGGCGGCGAGACGCGAGAAGTCGTCCTCGATCCGGACGCCGAGGATCTCCGCCTGTTCCTCGAGGAAGGAGCCCGTGCCCGCGGCGCAGATCTTGTTCATGGCGAAATCCATGATCTTGCCGTCGCGGGCGCTGATGAACTTGGAGTCCTGGCCCCCGATCTCGACGATCGTGTCGACGTCCGGGAAATAGCGGACGGCGCTCCGGAGCTGGCAGGTGATCTCGTTGTGGACGACGTCGGCCTCAAGCAAGGTGCCGGCGAGGTGGCGGCCGCTCCCGGTCGTGCCGATGCCGAAGAGCTCGAAGCCGGCGGGGCAGAGCCGCTCGAGGAGCCGGTAGCCCTCCTTGAGGACCTCGATGGGCCGGCCTTTGGTCGGAAGGTAGACGCCGGCCCGGACGTGGCCCCCCTCGTCGACCAGGACGAGGTTCGTGCTGACCGAGCCGATGTCGACGCCGAGGTGGCCGCGGACGTGCTCGCCGGGCGCGGGGACCGGCTCGCCCGCCGGGCGAATCTCGAGCGGTCCCAGGGCCGCGGGCGGGACCTGGCGCCGCGACCGTGGCCGCTCGGAGAACCGGAAGAAGATTTCGGCGCCGGGGACATCGACCGGCCTCCTCGCTCCGGCCGCTCCGACCGCCACCCCGAGGGCGGCGAGGAGGTGCGGCGGGTCCGCCAGTTCGAGCCGGGATGCGTCGACGCCGAGCACTTCGCGAAAGGCGTTGACGAGGCCGCCGTTCCGGGCCCCGCCCCCGGCCAGGAGCACGGGCGGCCGCGCCTCCCGTCCCTTGAGGACGGTGGCCACGAAATTCCGGGCCAGGGCCAGGCAGAGGCCGTAGGCGATCTCCTCGAGGGGAGTGCCCTTCTGCTGGAGGTGGATCATGTCGGTCTTGGCGAAGACGCTGCAGCGCCCGGCGATGGTCGCGCCCCGGCCGGCCGCGGCGGCCAGAGCGGCGAAGTCCTCGATCGGGAGCTTCAGCCGGGCCGCCTGCTGTTCGAGGAAGGCGCCGGAGCCGGCGGCGCAGACATCGTTGAGGGCGAAGTCGAGGATCTCCGGCTCGGCGGAAGGGTCCGCGGTCCGGCCGAGCAGGACCCAACGCGAGGTCTGGGCTCCGATCTCGATGATGGACCTAACGTCGGGATGCCCGTGGGCCGCGGCCAGGGCCAAGGCGACGACCTCGTTCGTCAGGAAAACCTCGGGCGGGGCCTGGACGATCTCGCGTCCGGCCCCCGTGATGCCGACGCAGAGGCGCGACCGGCCGCGCCCTTCGAGGATCCCGGAGACGACGGCGCGGAAGGCCTCGGCGGGGTTGCCCCGGTTCGGGGCTTCCCGGGAAGCGACGGGGCGTAGGGAATCGTCGAGGAGAA
>DATKJS010000128.1:0-30841 GCA_035543515.1 Terriglobales bacterium
CTCGGCGACCCCGATACCGCAGCCGCGCTGGACGGCATCGTCGGCCGGCTCAGGGAGAGGAAGGTCGCCCTCGTCCGGGCGGACGCGGACGTCCCGCCGGCCGAGTTCCCCTTCCGCAAACGGACCGTCCTCGCCGCGGCCAAGCTCGACCTCGACGGCGCGGCCAAGGCCTTCGAGGAGCTCGGCGCCCTCCTCGAGGGCCCGTTCGAGCGGATCGGCGTCTCGGCCGCCTCGGGCCGCGGGCTCGAGACACTGCGCCGGGCCGTCTTCCGCCTCCTCCACGTCATCCGCGTCTACAGCAAGGTCCCCGGCAGGAAGGCGGAGCGGACCTCGCCCTTCATCCTCCGCGCCGGGATCACGGTCCAGGAGATGGCCAGGGCCGTGCACAAGGACTTCGCCGAGAAGCTGGCCTTCGCCCGCGTCTGGAGCGCGGGCGGCGGCATCGAGGGCCTGCGGGTCAACCGCGACCACGTCCTCACCGACGAGGACATCGTCGAGCTCCACATTTAACGCCCTCGGGAGCGGTGACGAAGGTCGCCCTTATCCCCCGGCCCCAGGAACCTGTCCCGGTTCCCCCGTCGGAAATCCCGCCCGGTCCCCCCAAAGCGGGGTCTTTCGGGCAACCTTCAGCGCCGCTCTCGAAGGAGCGTCGTCGGCGGGGGCGGGCGATAGGGGCGGTCTCCATCGCCGCCCTGTTCTTTAGTTCCGGAAATTGAGCGACGGCTGGGCGGTCATGTCCATGACGGCCATGAACAGCAGCTGGGCGATATCCTCCATGATCTCGGGCGTGATGAGGCTCATGTTATCGTGCGGCGTATGGTACGTCGGCCGGCCGGGGTCGAAGCCGGAGGAACCGAAAGTCACCGACGGCACGCCCTTCCAGAAGAACCAGGCCGAGTCCTGCCGCGGCCGCCCGGGATAGGCGGCGGGGCTCGCGGACAGGGGGCGGTGGATGTAGGTATCGTTAGCCTTCTCGATGAACTTCCAGAATGCCGGGTAGGACTGCCCGCCAAAGGCCCCGATCTTGTCGCCGCTTCCCGGGCCCTCCATGTTGATCATGACCACGGTCCGGTCGAGCGGGAAGATGGGGTGCTCGGTGTAGTAGTGCGAGCCTTCCGCGCCCTGGTTCTCGCTCTGCTCCTCGCTGCCGAAGAAGATGAAGGCCACCGTCCTTTTGGGTTTGGCGGCGCAGCGGGCCATGGCCTCGGCGACGCCCAGGCCGACGGAGACGGCCGTGGCGTTGTCGTTGGCGCCCGGCATGAGGTCCCACATCCGGCCGAGGTGGTCGAGGTGGCCGGCGATGATGACGACGTCGTCCCTGAGCTTGGGGTCGACGCCCGGGATGACGCCGACGACGTTGAAGCCGACGCCGTCGGGGTGGTGCTCGGTGACGTTCTTGATGACGAAGGTCTTGCCCGTGGCGAAGGAGCGCGGCTTGAGGTCCTTGCGGATCGCGGTCACGGTGTCGCGGTAGGTCCTCCCGGTGCCGGCGAAGACGTCGTTGACGACGGCCTCGCCGACGTGGTGGTAGACGAACCCCTCGACGTAGGCGCTGTTGGGGTTGCCGATCGGCCCGTAGTTGTAGAGCATGCCCTTGGCGCCGTGGGCGGCCGCGTTCTTGAGCTTGTACTGGTGGAAGGAGTAGGGCCGCCACTTCATGAACAGGTCGAGCGTCTTGCCGCCCGGCGCGACCGGGACCTCGGGGTCCATGAGGACGATCTTGCCCTTGACGTCGACCCCCTTGTAGTCGTCGTAGCCGAGCTCGGGCGCGGTGATGCCGTAACCCACGTAGACGACCTCGGCCCGGACCTCGCCCGACCCGGACGTGCCGCCGGGGATGAACTCGTCTTCGTAGCGATAGGATTTCCGGATGACGTCCGTCTTCTGCGGCATCTCGAGGGCGCACGAGCCGCCCGGGAAGACGACCGTGTAAGGGTTCGGGAAGTGCTGGCGGTAGGTGCCGCCGTCGCCCGCCGGCTGGACGCCCCACTTGCGGAGCAGGGATTCGACCCAGTCCGCGCAGGCCTCGAACTCCCTGGTCCCGGTCAGGCGGCCGCCGTACTTCTCGGACGTCAGCTCCTTGACATAGTCGTAGAGCACGTTGCTCGAGACGAGGTGCATGGCCTCGATGATCTTCGATTGGTCGTCCGCCGGCTTCTGGGCCTCCTGGGCCTTCAGGAAAGAAACGCCCGCAAAGGCCGCGAGGACGGGCAATACCGCCAGGAATCGGAGTTTCTTCATGGGCGCCTCCTTTTCGATCCGTAGGGGGTCATCTTAATGAATTGAGGGAGTAAACGTCAATCTCGGAGGTGTCCCGTCCGTGTGCGTGCCGCTCCCGGGACGGAGAGGGAATGCCCGGCCGAGGCCCGCCCGGACTACAGCCGGACGGCGAGCCCGCCCGTCACCATGAACCCGTCGAAGACGCCGGCGTCGACGAGCAGGTGGACATTCTTCATGACCTTCGCCTTCAGCCCGACGTTGAGCTGGAGGAAGGGAAGGAAGTTCGGGAACTTGGAGTCGCTCTCGTCCCGGAGCCCGCGCAGGGTCTTTGTTTCCGAGCTGCCGACGGTCTGGGCCGGGATAGCGCTCCCGGAGAGCTGCCCTGAATAGCTGTAGGACAGCGTCGAATCGTCAAGCGCCTTGGCCGTCGAGACGCCGGCGCCGATGGTGATATAGGGGTGGACGACGGCCGAGGGGATGATGTCCCAGCGGAAGGTCAGGAGGAAGGACGTCGCCTTGATCAGCGCGCTGGCGCTGGCCGTCCCGTCGAACGTCGCGGTGGCCAGGGTGCTCATGTCCTGAAGGTCCATGTGCGAGGCGACGGACGGGAAGACCTTGAAGGTGCTCTTCTCGACCGAGAGGCCCAGGCTGAACGAGCCGTTCCGCGAGGGATAGAAGCGGACGCCGAAACCGAAATCGTCGCCGCGCGAATCGAAGCGGGTGGTCTGCGTATAATTCTGCTCGCTGAGGCCGGGATAACTGTCCTGAATATCAGCCAGGATCCTGTCTCGGAACTCGGTCTTGGTGGCGTCGTTGACGATGTCCCTGGCGAGATTCCCGAGGATGTTCAGGCTCCACCGGCCATAGTGGCCGCTGAACTCGAAGTGCCCTTGGGCCCGGAGCGAGGGGGCCGTGACCAAGAGAAGGAAAAGAGCCGTGACAAGAAGAACCGAGCGGGTGAGCGTTTTCATGTGCTCTCCTTTCCGGACAGCGTCGTCCAAGCTCCTTTAGTCGGACGGCCGGGCGGCTCTTCGGAATACCCGCCGGTGACACGGGATAGGCCCCTGAAATCGCGATTGCGAGAAGAGGGCCGCCGTCCCGGTTGATTTGGCCGGGCGATTCTGTTATGGTGTTTTTTCGATCTTGCGAGACAAAGAGGAGGTCCCGATGACCAGACAGACCCTGCTGACGATCGCCCTGGCGGGCGCGTTCCTGACCGCGACGGCGCTGGCCCAGGCGCCCTCGGCCGTCAAGGTCCTGATGAAGACAAGCAAAGGCGACATCACCATCGAGCTCGCGCCGGCCAAGGCGCCCGTGACCGTCAGGAACTTCTTGGCCTACGTCAAGAGCGGCTTCTACAACGGAACGATCTTCCACCGGGTCATCCCCGGCTTCATGATCCAAGGCGGAGGCCTGACGGCCGAGCTGCGCGAGAAAGACGCCAGCGCGGCCATCAAGAACGAGTCCGGCAACGGCCTGAAGAACGCCCGCGGGTCGATCGCCATGGCCCGGACCGAGGACCTCAACAGCGCCACCTGCCAGTTCTATATCAACCTCGTCGACAATTTTAGGCTCGACGAGATGAAGTACTGCGTCTTCGGCAAGGTCGTCGCCGGCATGGACGTCGTAGACGCCATCGCCAAGGTCAAGACCGGGTCCAGGCGCGGCATGGGCGACGTCCCGGTTGAGACCGTCACTATCCTGTCCGCCGAGGTCGTTGGCGGCAAGTAACCGGACGTCCCAAACGCCCGGCGGCCCATCGTCCCGGGGGAGAAAGTGTTCGACTGGGTCTTCGCCTTCCTGCACCTAGGGGCTCTCCTCGCCGCCCTGGGCTACGCCGTCTATTGCCTCATCCGGGGCCGGGTCGCCGCCGCCGCGGTCATCATCCTCCTCGTCGGCGCGTACTATTATTTCGTCCTCCATCCGGCCGTCCTGAAGGAAGCGGAGCGGCGCCGAAAGGCGAAGGCTAAGTAGAGCCGTTTCCGGGATTTACATTTCCCCCCGAATGGCCTATCATTTTGGATGGAGAGTTTTGTCGAAGGAGAGCCGCATGCCATGTCCGTCCGTCCGCCCTTTCCTCGCCGCGCTTCTGGTCCTTTGCCTGGCCGCCCCTGCAGTCGCCCAGAGCCTCGACAAGAACCTCCAGCAGGGCCTCCGCGCCGTCAGCGCTCCCGAGGCCTACGAGATCGTCAAGACCCTGGCCTCGCCGGAATACGCCGGACGGCTCACGGGCGACGCCGGCTTCACCGCCGCCGCCAAATGGGCGGCCCGCAAGTTCGCCGCCTGGGGCCTCAAGCGCGTCTCCCCGAAGGATGGCTTCCTCCTGCCCTATCCCTCCCCGTACACGATCGTCGACAAGGCCGAAATGTCGGTCTTCCTGCCCGAGGGCAGGCCCGAGGCCGACAAGCCCCCCGCCCTCAGGGAAATGAAGCTCGTCCCGGAGAAGGATTTCCTGCCGCTCCTCTACTCCGACAGCGGCGACCGGACGGCCGCGGCGGTCTTCGCCGGCTGGGGCATCTCGGCCCCCGACCTCAACTATGACGACTATGCCGGGGTCGACGTCAAGGGCAAGTTCGTCGTCTGCTTCCGCGGCACGCCCGACAACGACCCGAAGTTCCAGTTCTACGACGAGCACCGGACGCGGATGAAGACGGCCCGGGACAAGGGCGCCCTGGGCATCGTCTACATCTACTCCGAGATCGCCTCGAACCCGAACGGCGACTGGCTCGCGGGTTTCACCCCGGCCATGATCAGCGAGAAGGTCATGGACGCCGTCCTCAAGGAGACGAACTCGACGGCGGCCGACCTCCGGAAGGCCCTGACGACCTATAAGCGGCCGATCTCCTTCCCGCTCCAGGCGCGGATCCGGCTGGCCGTCGCCTCCCGGCACTTCCCCGACGCCGTGGGCTACAATATCGCCGCATACGTCGAGGGTTCGGACCCCAAGTTGCGCCGTGAGTGCGTGGTCGTCGGCGGCCACTTCGACCACTGCGGCCGCCACATGGGCCTCCTCTTCGGGGGCGCCGACGACAACGCCAGCGGCAGCGCCACGGTCATGGAGGCGGCCCGGGCCTTCGCCGGCCTGGCCCGCCGGCCGAAGCGCTCCGTCGTTTTCGTCCTCTTCGGCGGCGAGGAGCTGGGCCTGCAGGGCTCGACCTGGTTCGCCGGCCACCTGCCCGCGGCCTTTGACAGGGTCGCCGGCATGATCAACTTCGACATGACGGGCGAGGGCGACGGCCTGTGGGGCGCGGCCCCGGCCGAGCCGGCCGGCTTCCGCCAGGCCCTGGAGGAGGCGGACGGGTCCGTGGGCGTTCTCCGCGGCCTCGGGGTCATCCGGGGCGTCGGCGTCCGCGGCTCAGACTTCGCCCCGTTCTTCCTCAAGGGCATCCCGGCCGCGAGCCTCGGCTCGAACGGCCCGCACCTCGCCTACCACCAGACCGGGGACACGATCTATAGGATCAACCCCGAGATCATGGCCGACGCGGCCAAGCTGGCGTTCCTGGCCGCCTATTCCTGGGCGGACAGGTAGGAGGACGGTGACGATGGCGAGAGACGGACTGAAATTCCTCCTGCCCTCGCTCGGGCTGGCCGTCGTCTTCTGGGCGGTCGGCTGGTGGCCGGCGGGCCTCCTCTTCCTGCTCCTTGCCGCCGCCTTCGCCTTCTTCTTCCGCGACCCGCGCCGGACGCCGCCCCCGGGCGAGCACCTCCTGGTCTCCCCGGCCGACGGCAAGGTCCTGGCCGTCGAGGAGCTCCCGTCGCATCCCGAGCTCGACGGCCCGGCCCGCAAGGTCACGATCTTCCTGTCCCTCCTCGACGTCCACCTCGTTCGCTCGCCCCTCGCCGCGACCGTGGCCAAGATGGAGTACCGGCCGGGCAAGTTCCTGCGGGCCGACAAGCCCGAGGCCGGCGAGGTCAACGAGTCGAACACGCTCGTCCTTCGCGGGGGCCGGTTGTCCCTGGTCATGAAGGAGAGCGTCGGCGTCGCCGCCCGCCGCATCAAGTCCTTCGTCAAGACGGGCCAGGCCGTCTCCCGCGGGGAGAAGGTCGGCCTCATGTATTTCGGCTCCCGGGTCGAGCTGACCCTCCCCCGGGAGGCCGCCGTCAAGGTCGGCCCGGGCCAGAAGGTCCGGGCCGGCGAATCCGTCATCGCCGAGGCGAAGCCATGAACAAGAAGAAGCTCCAGCAAGGGATCTTCGTCGTGCCGAGCCTGTTCACGCTGACGAACCTGTTCTTCGGTTTCCTCAGCCTCCTCCTGACATACCACGGGCGCTACCGCATGGCCGCGTTCTGGATCGTCATCGCCGCCATCATGGACGGCATGGACGGGCTCGTGGCCCGGGCCATGAAGGCGCCTTCGGACTTCGGCATCGAGCTCGACTCGCTGTCCGACGCCGTCTCCTTCGGAGTGGCGACGTCCGTCCTCCTTTACTTCTGGGGGATGAAGCTGGCCGGGCCGTCGGCCCTGTTCTTCAGCTTCCTCTTCCTGACCGCGGGCGTCCTCCGGCTGGCCCGCTACAACATCCGGACCAAGTCCCTTCCCGACCGCCGTTTCTACCAGGGGCTGACGGTGCCTTCGGCGGCCATCTTCATGGGCTCGCTCGTCCTTTTCCACCCGGCGCCGCTCGAAACCCGCGAGCTGGCCATCGGGCTGGCCGTCCTGACCTTCGGCGTCTCCATCTGCATGGTCAGCACGTTCCCCTACCGGAACTACACCAAGGTCCTGCAGGCCCACCGGATCGACATCCTGACGGCGCTCCTCATGGCCGTCTCGCTCGCCGCCCTCATCTTCTACCCGCGGTTCGCCATCCTCTTCTTCACCGGGCTGAACGTCCTGTCCGGTCCCGTCACGGCCGTGTCGCGGGCGCTGAAGAAGAGCCCGAAAAAAGAGAAGAGGACGGCGACCAAAGAAATCCCGTCGTGAGCCGGCTCGCGCTCGCGCCCCGGAGCCGCGGGGCGAGGCTCATCGCCGGCGCGGCGCTCGCCTGCGCCGGGCTGGCGGTCGCCTTTCTCGGCGTTCGCCGTCTCGTCGGCCCGCCCGCGCCCGCAGCGCCTGCCGTCCCCGCCGCGGCCGCCGCTCCCCCCGCCGGCCCGCCCGCGCCCCCGCCGCTCCGGGTCGAGACGATCGTCGTCCGGAAGGGAGAGAACCTGGCCCGCGTGCTGAAGAGGCAGGATTTCACCGACAGGGAGGTCCATCGGCTGAAGGAGGGCGTCAAGCCCGTCTATGACCTGGCCAGGATCGCGGCGGGCCACCAGCTGCGGCTT
The DNA here is from genome assembly GCA_035543515.1 of Terriglobales bacterium. Lineage (GTDB taxonomy): Bacteria > Acidobacteriota > Aminicenantia > Aminicenantales > Saccharicenantaceae > DATKJS01. The sequence continues at coordinate 7,483 of DATKJS010000128.1, forward strand.
TCCCTGGCCGAGGACGGCGCCTGGAAAGAGCTCGAGTACGACATCGACGACCTCCGCTATCTCGCGGTGAGGAACGAAGCCGGCGGCATCCGGGCCGAGGTCAAGGCCTACCCGTTTGAGTTCCGGCCGTCGCTCGTCGCCGGCGTCATCGAGACGAGCCCGGTCGCGGCCATGGCCAAGGCCCGCGAAGAGGACGTCCTGGCCTATGACCTGGCCGAGCGCTGCTTCGGCTGGGACATCGATTTCTACACCGACCTGCGCAAGGGCGACACCTTCCGCATCCTCGTCGAAAAGAAGTTCCTTGACGGCCGGTTCGCCGGCTACCGGAACATCCTGGCCGCGGAGTTCGTCAACGAGGGCAAGACCTTCCAGGCCTACCGCTTCGCCTATCCGGACACGGACGCCGCCGACTACTTCGACGAGACCGGCCTCTCCAAGCGGAAGGAGTTCCTGAAGTCGCCCTTCAAGTACGGGGCCCACGTCACGTCCCGCTTCAGCGCCAGCCGGCTCCATCCGATCTACAAGGTTTACCGGCCCCATCTCGGCGTCGATTACGGCGCGCCCGAGGGGACACCGGTCCAGGCGACGGCCGACGGTAAGGTGACCTACGCCGGCTGGAACGACGGCTCGGGCCAGATGGTCCGGCTCCAGCACAAGAACGGCTACGAGACGCTTTATTCCCACCTCAGCGGCTACGGGCCGGGCATCCGGGCGGGCGCGCAGGTCAGGGGCGGCGACGTCGTCGGGTACGTCGGGCAGACGGGGGACGCCACGGGTCCCCATCTCGATTATCGCGTCCACTTCCACGGCGCGGCCGTCAACCCCCTCGGCCAGAAGTTTAAGCCGGCCGACCCGGTCCGGAAGGAATACCGGGAGGCCTACGGGAAAGAGGTCGAACGGCTGCGGGGGATGCTCGACGGGCCGGGGCCCTTCCCGTCCGTCTGGCCGCGTCTCAGTTCTTGATCTTGCCGCCGCCCCCGCCGCCGGAGGAGCTTCCCTTGGCCGGCGCCGCGGTCGTCGTGGCCGCGGCGTGAACGCCCGGCGAACCGGCCGCCCCCGAAGCACTGCCCGATGACCCGCCCGAGATGGCGGTCGAAGCCGGCTCCGACCGGACGCCCGAGGACGTCAGCCGCGGCACGAACCCGTTCGTGCTCTGCGTGCGGTCGAGCGAGCTCAGCCCGAGCTCGGGGCAGCGGACCTGGTTCGCGCGACTCGAGTACTCGATCCGTACGCCCAGGGACCTGGCGACCTTGACGTCCGGGTTCCAGTCGAGGAACTGCGGGCGGGAGGACCCCCCCGCCAGCCGGGCCGCGCGCTCCGCGGCCGCGCCCGGGCCGACCGCCGGCCGGGAGGCGCCGGCCGCGGCGGGGGCCGTCGAGCTCGAAACGCGGAGGGCGCCGGGGCCCTCTGGCGCGGCGGCGAATCTCGGCGCCGGGCCGGGTGTCGCCGGCCCGCGGACGTACTCGCGGACCGCCTGGTTGACGCGGAAGACCTGGGCCGCCGACCGCGCCGTGTCGGCGCTCGTGCGGGCGGCGCCCGTCGCGCCCTTCGCCGGAGCGGGGGCGCTCGGCTTCGGAAGCTTCTCGAAGGACAGCGCCTTTTCCTGGATCCGACTCGCGTTCAGGTCGGCCCGGGAAACGAAGACCGTCTCGGAGGTGACCTTCTTCATGGAGTCGAGGACGCGGGTGTCCCCCTTCCGGTAGGCCATGAGCACGTTCTTATAGGCCGTCTTGAGCTCGCGGGGCATGGTGGTCGACGGTGGCTGCTTTAACTGGTTTCGGCTGATCGTCGTCAGTCCCGGTCTCGGCCCGGACCCGGGAACCGGAATTCTGCCGGGGCCTCCGGGGATGATGTAGTTCCAGGAGTCACCCCAGTAGAGGAAGTCTGTCGAAAAGCCGTCGAACCAGTCGAAGAGGCTGCAGGGCCGCCAGCCGAAAGAGCCGAAGAAGAATTCCCAGTCGACCCAGGCCGGGGCGAAGAGCGAGCCGGGCAGCCAGACCCAGCCGAGCTTCTTGTCCCACTGCCAAATGCCCAAATGATAGGGGATCCAGCCCCAGGGCTCCTCGGGGACCCAGTAGAGCTGTCCGTCCACGGACGTCCAGCGCCCGTAAAAATAGGGCGCCCAGCCCCATGGATAATCCATGCGGTCGAGGAACGGCCGCCAAACGTAGCCGTAGAGATCGTCCCACGCCCACTCCCCGTAGAGGTTCCCATACCGCTGGGCAAAGTAGAAGACGGCCGGTGGCAGCTTCTGGATGGGCTTGGGCAGGGCGCTCTGCCCCTTGTGGAGCTCGTCGAAGCGGGCATTGACCTCGTCGTTCCAGAGTTCGAATTCGGAGCCGCCGAGATAGGCGGCCCGCGCGAATTGGGTCGCGCTGACGAGCGTCAGCCGCTCCCCGCTCTTGAGCGCCTGCTTCTGGAGCGTCTTCTCGTCCGGGCCGAACATCACGCTCGCCTTGCCGGCCTTGACCTGGGCGTCGGTCGAGCCGTCGGCCGCGGCCCGGATGACGGCCACCGAGTTATGGCCCAGCTTGACGGCGGCGAGGCGCGTCAGGACCTGGAACATCTCCCGGGAATCGTATTGCTTGTACATGATGTAGACCCGGCCCCGGGCGAGGGATAGGTTGGAGACCTGGCTAGGAGCGCTCAGGCTCTGGGCCAGGACGATTTCGATCTTGAGCTCGGTCGAGAAGTCGAGCCGGACGACCGTGCCCGTATCGAACTGGATCTCGCAGCGCCGCGAGGGCGACGTGCGGACCGTGTCGCCGGGCCCGAGGGGCAGGTTGAGAACGGCCGTCTCGGCCCCGGCCTGGCCCTCGCGCAGGACGACCGGGTCCTCCGCGTCCCCCTTGGCCTCGGTGTAGCTGATGTGCCCGTAATAGAAACGGTCCGGGCCGCCGAGGACGCGGTAGTGGTCCGCGGCGCCGAGCGTCGCCGCCGCGAGCGTCAGGAAAGCAATGGTTAGGCCGATCCCCTTTTGCCTCATGATGTCCTCCTCGACCGAAAGGAAGTGACAATTTTTATTATAGCATTATTCATGCCAGGTGGACCCCAGGGGGGAAGCCGGGAGAGGCGTTCCGTCGCCTGTCCGCCGCGGGCGACACCCGCCGGGGAAAAGGGGACAGTCCGCCCCGGGGCGGTCCCGGGCCGGGTTGACAACCCAGGAACGGGGTCCCTATACTAGGCCAGGACCCCGGAAAAACACCGATGCCGCGGACGAAATACAGGAACCCGCTCCCCACGGTCGACATCATCATCGAGGTCGGCCCGACGCGAGGGCAACCGCCGGTCGTCCTCATCCTCCGCAAGAACCCGCCGTACGGCTGGGCCCTCCCCGGCGGCTTCGTCGATTACGGGGAATCGCTCGAGGCGGCCGCCGTGCGCGAGGCCCGGGAGGAAACCTCGCTCGAGGTCGAGCTCCTTCGACAGCTCCACACCTATTCGGACCCTGGCCGCGACCCGAGGCGCCACACGATCTCGACCGTCTTTATCGCCCGGGCCCAGGGGGAGCCGCGGGCGGCCGACGACGCCCGCGACGCCCGCCTCGTCGACCCACGCCGTCCCGGCTCCCGTCTGGCCTTCGACCACGGGCGGATCCTCGAGGACTATATCGCCGTCAAGGAAGGACGCTCGCCATGGACGAAAAAGAGCCCAAGAGAAAGGGCGAGGACCCGGACCGGACGCTAGACCTCAAGGAGCTCTGCAGCGTCTGGGGTCCGTTCGAGGCCGACGTCGTCAAGAGCTTCCTCGAGAGCAACGGCATCCCCTGCCTCATCCGGGGCCGCATGGTCCCCTGCGTCTACCCCTTCACCGTGGACGGCCTGGCCGAATTCAGGGTCTTCGTCGGGGCCGGCAATTTCGAGACGGCCAAGGAGCTGTTGGCCTCGATCCCCCCGCGGGAAGGCGGGGAGGACCCCGACGGGCCGCGCTGAGCCGCGCCCCGGACCCGCGACGACCCGCTTTCCGGCCCGCGCTGCGGGCCACAATTCCTCGTCGATGACGGCCGGCCGGACCCCATCATTTTGGGCCCCCGTTCTTTCGCGTCCATATGGGATAATTTTGCTTGACATTTAGGTTTCTGTCCCATATATTTGGGACGAAACGGGACAAAGCGGGACACACCATTATGGCGGACGTTCTTATCGGCAACTATACGGCCCGCTTTGACGCCAGCGGCCGCATCAAGATCCCGGAAAAATTCCGCGAGATCATCCAGACAAAGTACGGCCGCGAACTGTTCGTCACCTCCCTCACGGACGAGTCCGTTCAGGTCTATCCCCTGGCCGTCTGGCTGGAGATGACCGGCACGGCCGCGGAGGGCGCGCTCCATCTCCGGCCCGACGTCCGGAAGTTCATGCTAAGGGTCAACCGGACCGGGGCCCGACACGAGCTCGACTCCAAGGGCCGGGTCCTCATCAGCCAGGCCCTGCGGGAGAAGGCCCGGCTCGAGGAAGAGGTCGAGGTCATCGGCCTCTCCAACCATCTGGAAGTTTGGAACAAGGACGCCCTGGACCGACTTCTCGAGGAGAAACCGCTCTCCGACGCCGATCTCGAGAGCATCGCCCGACTCATCCCTCGAGGTCCATCGGAATGACGGAGAAGGGACATTGCCCGGTCCTCGTCACGGAAGTCCTCGAGTTCCTGAACGTCGGGCGGGAGGGCGTTTACGTTGACTGCACCCTGGGCCTGGCGGGACACGCCGTCGCGATCCTGGAGAGGAATCCCCGTGCCTCCCTTGTCGGCCTCGACCGCGACGAGCTCGCGCTCCGCCGGGCCCGGGACATCCTGAGGCCTTTCGGCGCGAGGGTCCGGCTCTTCCACTCGGACTTCAAGCTCCTGCCCGAGCTGGGCCTCGACTTCCGGGACGTCCGCGGCGTCCTGGCCGACCTCGGGATGTCCTCGTTCCAGCTGGATTCCCAGGAGCGGGGGTTCAGCTTCAGCCTTGAAGGGCCGTTGGACATGAGGATGGACCAGAGAAGCAAGGTCACCGCCGCCAGGGTGCTCCACACCTATTCGGAGCCGAGGCTGGCCGACCTGTTCCAGGATTACGGCGAGCTCCCCCACGCCCGCCGCCTGGCCCGCGAGGTCGTCCGCCTGCGCAAGCTCGGCCGGGTCGAGACGACCTCGGACCTCCGTCGCATCGTCGAGGACGTCTATCGCTGGCGGCCTCAGAAGGGCAAGATCCACCCCGCGGCCAAGGCTTTTCAAGCCCTGCGCATCGAGGTCAACGGGGAGCTCGACGGCCTGCCCGAGTTCCTTGAAACGACGGTCCGCACGTCCGTGCCCGGGACGCGCTTCGTCGTGATCTCGTTCCACTCCCTCGAGGATCGCATCGTCAAGCGGACCTTCGCCTCGCTCGCCGCCCGCGGCGACAGCGAACCCCTGCTCTCCGTGCTGACCAAGAAGCCCGTCATGGCCGGGCCGGAAGAGGTGGCCGCCAATTCCCGGGCGCGCTCCGCCAAGCTGCGGGCGGCCGAGAGGCTCTGAATGATCCGCAGGAAATGGAGCCCGCGCGAGATCGGCCTGGGGGCGGCCCTCCTCCTGGCCCTGATCGGGCTGCTGACCTTCTACGTCTGGTACCAGACCGAAGCCGTCCGCCTGGGCCTCGACATCAGCCGCCGCGAGGCCGAGATCAAGACGCTCCGCGACGACATCCGGCGGCTCGAGCTCCGCAAGGCCGAGCTCCTCCGCTCCGAGCGTGTCGAGAAGATTGCCAGGGAGGACCTCGGCCTGGTCGACCCTAAGCCGGGCGAGATCGTTTACAAGGACGGGCCCGCGGCGCGCTGAGCCCATAAGCCTATGAGAACTTTCCACGAGACCGACATCCGGAGGCGGACCCTGGGCGTGAGCCTGGCCCTGGCGGCCTGGTTCGCAATTGTCCTCCTCCGCCTCGTCCAGCTCCAGGTCGTCCAGCACCCCTCGCTGCGGTCGAGGGCCGTGAAGCAGAGCCAGGCCCGGGTCCCGGTCCGGGCCAGCCGCGGCGACATTCTCGACCGGAACGGCCGCGTCCTGGCCTCGAGCCTGCCGGTCTACTCGATCAAGCTCAGCCCGGTCGAGAAGGAGACGGCGGCCCAGGAAGCGGACAAGGTCCGCAGGCTCCAGTCCGCACTCGGCCTCACGGCCAAGGAGGCTTCGGACATCCTCCAGAGCCTCAAGGACAACGACTCCTTCACCTACGTCCGAAAACTGGTATCGCCGGAGGTCGCGGCCGGCGTCCGCGCCCTGAAGCTCCCGGGCGTCGGCTTCGACGAGGAGAGCCGGCGCTTCTACCCGAACGGCACGCTCGCCGCCCACGTCCTCGGCGGCGTCAACGCCGACGGCTCCCGCCAGGCCGGCGTCGAGGCCCGCTACAACGAGGTTCTGAGGGGCGCCGACGGCGTCGAGCTGATGTTCAAGGACAACAAGAAGCGCGGCTACCTCAGCCAGTCCCTGAAGCCTCCCCTGCCCGGCCGCAGCATCTCGCTGACGATCGACGCCTCCATCCAGTACATCGTCGAACGCGCCCTGGCCAGGGCGGTGGCCGACCACTCCGCCTCGAGCGGCACGGTCATCGTCATGGACCCGGCCTCGGGCGAGATCCTGGCCCTGGCCAACTGGCCGACCTATGACGTCAACGCCTACACGGACTCGCGCGACGCCTGGCTCGACCGGGCGGTCGGCTCGCCCTACGAGCCGGGCTCGACGTTCAAGATCGTGGCCGCGGCCGCGGCCCTCGAGCGCGGCGCCGTCAGCTACACGGACGTCTTCGACTGCTCGGCCGGGTCCATCAAGGTCGGCCCGCGGACGATCAGCGACCACGAGCGCATGGGCGTCCTCACGTTCCCCGAGGTCCTCATCCGCTCCTCCAACGTCGGCACGGTCAAGTTCGCCTCCCGCCTCGCCGCGGCCGACCTCTACGCCATGATCCGCCGCTTCGGCTTCGGGGCCCGGACGGGCATCGACCTGCCGGCCGAAGAGCCCGGCCTCATCCGGCCGGTCGCCCAGTGGAACAGGGTCGTCTCCCAGCCCCACATCGCCATCGGCTACGAGGTCAGCGTGACGGCCCTCCAGGTCCTCCGGGCCATGAACGTGTTCGCCACGGGGGGCCGGCTCGTCCGGCCGCGCGTCTTCCTCTCGTTCGCGGGCGAGCCGCCGGCGCCGCTCGTCGGGCCGCGGCCCGACGACCAGGTCCTCGACCCCGGCCTCGTCTCCGGCCTCGTCGGCCGCGTCTTCGAGAAGGTCGTCGAGGAAGGCACGGGCAAGCTCGGCCGGATGGACGAGTTCTGGGCGGCGGGCAAGACGGGCACGGCGCAAAAGCTCGACCCGGTCCTTAAGGCATACACGGCGAGGAGCCACACGGCCTCTTTCGCCGGCTTCGTCCCCTCCCGCCGGCCGGTCCTGTCCATGGTCGTCGTCCTCGACGACATCAAGGAAGGCGAATACTATGGGGGCCAGGCCTGCGCCCCGGTCTTCAGCGACATCGCCCGGCAGGTCCTCCGCACCCTCGGCGTCGTCCCCGAGCGGGCGCCGCTCGAGCGGCCCGTCACGGCCGAGCTCAGGAAGGGAGGGCGGCCGTGAAGCTCCGGGACGTCCTCGAAGGGATCCCGGCCCTGCTCTCGGGCGCCTCCGGCGAGGAGGAGGTCCGCGGCGTCGCCTACAGCTCCAAGTCGGTCCGGCCGTGCTTCCTCTTCGCCGCCCTTAAGGGGGAGAGCCGGAACGGCATGGATTTCGTGGCCGAGGCCGAAGCCAACGGGGCGGCCGCCGTCCTCTCCTCGTGGCCCAACCCGCCGTCCTCGCGCGCGGCCTGGGTCCAGGTCGCCGACGCCCGCGAAGCCCTGGCCCTGGCCGCCGCCAACTTCTATGGCCATCCCTCCGACCGGCTCAAGGTCGTCGGCATCACCGGGACCAAGGGCAAGACGACCGTCGCCTATCTCCTCGAGTCCATCCTCAACGCGGCCGGCTCCGCGCCCGGCGTCATCGGCACCATCGAGTACCGCGGCCCCGGCCTGAGCCGCCAGGCCGGCCGGACGACCCCCGAGGCGTCGGACCTCCAGGCCATGCTGCGGGAGATGCTGGACGCCGGGGCCACGCACTGCCTGATGGAGGTCTCCTCCCACGCCCTCGAACAGAAGCGCGTCTGGGGCGTGAGCTTCGACGTCGCCGTCTTCACCAACCTCAGCGGCGAGCACCTCGACTACCACCGCTCCATGGAGAACTATTACGAGGCCAAGCGGAAGCTCTTCTATCTCGACCACAAGCGGAGCGCCGCGGTCGTCAACATGGACGACCCCTGGGGCCAGAGGCTCATCGCCGAGCTGCCCATGAAGACGGTCACCTTCGGCTTCGAGCCGGCCGCCATCGTCCGGGCCGTCAGGTTCACTCAGAACGAGGACGGTTCCGACGTCCAGGTCGCCCACCCGGGCAATGTCCTGGTTGTCCATTCCAGGCTCGTCGGCAGGCACAACGTCTACAACATGCTGGCGGCGGTGGCCGCCGCCCTCGCGCTCAATGTCGCGCCGCAGGCGATCGCCGCGGGGATCGCCGCCCTGCCGGGCGTGCCTGGACGGTTCGAGCGGGTCGCGAACTCCCACGGCCTCAACGTCGTCGTCGACTACGCCCACACGGACAACGCCCTCGAGCACCTCCTGGCGACGGCCCGGGAGTTCAAGCCGCGGCGCCTCCTCCTCGTCTTCGGCGCCGGCGGGAACCGCGACAAGGAGAAGCGGGAGCGGATGGGGCGCGTCGCCGCCCGGCTGGCCGACTGGACGATCCTCACCTCCGACAACCCCCGCCATGAGGACCCGCTCGAGATCATCGCCGCGATCGAGAAGGGCTTCGCCAAGGAGGCGGCCCGGACCTACGAGGTCGTGCCCGACCGGCGGGAAGCCATCACCCGGGCCCTGGCCATGGCCGGCAAGGGCGATTACGTCCTCGTCGCCGGCAAGGGCCACGAGGACTACCAGATTCTTAACGACCGGACCATCCATTTCAGCGACATCGAGGTCATCCGGGAGATCCTCGCGGCCAGGGAGGGCGCCTGACCATGGCCACGCTGCGGCTCGCGGACGTCGCCGCCGCCGTCGGAGGCCGGGTCCTCGGCGGCGCGCCGGGCCTCGCCTTCCGGGCTTTCGGCATCGATTCGCGGCGGACCGTCCCGGGCGAGCTCTTCTTCGCCGTCGCCGGCCGGCGGGACGGCCACGACTTCGTCGCCGCCGCCGCCGCGCGGGGCGCGGCCGGGGCCGTCGTCTCCAGGCCCGTCGCCGTCCCGGCCCTCGGATTCGGGCTGGTCGAGGTCGAGGACACGGTCGAGGCCCTCCAGGACCTGGCCCGCTCGGTCCTCGCCGCGCGGCCGGTCCGCGTCGTCGGCATCACCGGGAGCGTCGGCAAGACGACGACCAAGGACTTCACGGCCGAGCTCCTCTCGGCCCGCTTCCGCGTCCTGCGCTCCGAGGCGAACTTCAACAACCGCCTCGGGCTCGCCCTCTCCCTCCTCCGGCTCGAGCCATGGCACGAGGCGGTCGTCCTCGAGATGGGCATGAGCGCGGCCGGCGAGATCCGGGCCCTGGCCGCCATCGCCCCGCCCGATATCGCCGTCATCACCAACATCCATCCCGTCCACCTCCAGTTCTTCAAGGGCATGGAGGAGATCGCCCTGGCCAAGAAGGAGATCCTCGACGGGGCCAAGCCGGGCGCGACGGCCGTCCTCAACGGCGATTCCCCGCTGGTCATGAAGATCGCCGCCGGCTGGAAGGGGCCGAGGGTGACGTTCGGCCTGGGGCCGGAATGCGACGTCCGGGCCCTGGACATTCGATCTTTGGGCTACGCCGGGCAGGAGTTCGCCCTGGCCTGCGGCCCTGACCGGGCCCGCGTCGTCTTCCCGTTCGTCAGCGAGGCGGCCGTCATGAACCTCCTGGCCGCCGTCGCCGCCTGCCGCGCGGCCGGGCTTACGCTGGCCGAGCTCGGCCCCAGGATCGCCGCCCTCAGGCCCTCGCCCATGAGGGGGGTTATGGTCGAGCTCCCGGGCGGCGTCAGCCTCTACGACGACGCCTACAACTCGAACCCCAAGGCCCTGGAGGCTGCGCTGAAGAGTCTGGCCGTGTTGCCCGCGGCGCGCCGGGTGGCCGTCCTCGGCGATATGCTCGAGCTCGGCGAGGACGAGCGGGAGTTCCACCGCCAGGCGGGCGCGGCCGTGGCCCGGTTCGGCTGGGACGTCCTCGTCGCCGTCGGCCCGTTGGCCGTCCACATCGCGGAGGAGGCGGCGACGGCCGGCCTGCCGCGAGAGAATATCCTGACCTTCGCCGACAGCCGGGACGCCGCCGAGGCCGTCGTCCGCGTCGTCCGCGACGGCGACCTCGTCCTGGTCAAGGGGTCGCGCGGCATGAAGATGGAAACGATCGTCGAGCGTCTCATCGCGCGGAGGAAGGAGTAGAAGATGCTGCTCGCGCTTCACGCTCTCCTCCAGAAATACGCCTCCATCTTCCGCGTCTTCGGCTACATCACCTTCCGCACGGCCGCGGCCGGCGTCACCGCGCTGGCCCTGATGCTCCTCCTCGGCCCCTGGCTCATCCGGCTCCTCCGCCGGCGCGAGATCGGCCAGGAGATCCGGAGCGACGGGCCGCAGTCGCATTACGCGAAGAAAGGGACGCCGACCATGGGCGGGCTGATGATCATCGGCGCGACCCTCCTCGCCACCGTCCTCTGGGGCAACCTGACGAACGTCTACGTCTGGATCGCCCTGGGCACGATGCTCTCGTTCGGCCTGGTCGGCTTCATCGACGACTACCTCAAGGTCCGGAACAAAAGGTCCCAGGGCCTGACGGTCTTTGCCAAGCTGGGGCTCCAGGTCGTCCTGGCGGCGGCCGTCGGCGGGGTCCTCGTCTACCTCGGGCTGACGAGCGCCGACCCGCTCAAGCACTTCGACCTGCGGCTCTTCCCGCCCTTCTTCAAGCTCTGGACGCCCTACCTCGGCTGGCTCTACCTGCCCTGGATCATGTTCATCCTCGTCGGCTCGTCGAACGCCGTCAACCTGGCCGACGGCCTGGACGGCCTGGCCATTGGCCTGACCCTCATCAGCGCCGCGGCCCTGACGGCCCTGACCTACGTCGCCGGCCACGCCCTCTGGTCCCAGTACCTCAACATCGCCCGCGTCCGGCCGGCCGGCGAGCTGACGGTCTTCATCGGCGCCCTGACCGGCGCCTGCCTGGGCTTCCTGTGGTGGAACGCCCACCCGGCCGAGGTCATCATGGGCGACGTCGGGGCCTTGTCGCTCGGCGCGACGCTGGCCGTCGTCAGCATCCTCATCAAGCAGGAGCTCCTCCTCTTCGCCCTGGCCGGGGTCTTCATCCTGGAGGCGCTCTCGGTCCTCCTCCAGGTCACGTACTTCAAGCTGTCCGGGGGGAAGCGCATCTTCAAGATGGCCCCCCTCCACCACCATTTCGAGCTGTCCGGATGGCAGGAGGAGAAGATCGTCATCCGGTTCTGGATCCTGGGCATCATCTTCGCCCTGTTCAGCCTGTCGACCCTGAAGTTGAGATAGAGAGATGGAACTCGCCGGGAAGAACGTTCTCATCGTCGGCTTCGAGCGGACGGGGGAAGCCCTGTGCCGGTTCCTGGCCGCCCGCGGCGCCCGGGTCCTCGTCACCGAGAAGAAGACGGAGGCGGAGCTTGCGGCGAGAATCGCGCCGTGGCGGGAGAAGGGCATCGCCTTCGAGACGAGCGGCCACCGCCTGGGGTCCTTCCTCGGCGCGGACCTCATCATCCCCAGCCCCGGCGTCCCTCCCCTGCCGGAGATCGCCGCGGCCCGCGAGAAAGGCATCCCCGTCCTCTCCGAACTCGAGCTCGCGGCGCGCTTCCTCCGGGGCAGGGTCGTGGCCATTACCGGCTCCAACGGCAAGTCGACGACGACGGCGCTGGCCCACAAGATCCTCAAGGAGGCCGGCCTGCGGTCCCGCTTGGCCGGCAACATCGGCTTCCCGCTCGTTTCGTTCGTCGAGACGAGCCGCCCCGACCATATCTACGTTACCGAGGTCTCGAGCTTCCAGCTCGAATACACCGAACGGTTCAAGGCCGACGTGGCGGCGTTCCTCAACCTCTCCCAGAACCACCTCGACTGGCACAGGACGTTCGAGGCCTATGTCGCGGCCAAGAAGAAGCTGTTCTTCCGCCTGGACGCCGGCGGCGCCGCCATTCTCAACCGGGACGACCCGCTCGTCTGGGGAGTCGCCGGGGACACGGCGGCCAGGGTTTACGCCTTCAGCCGGAAGAGGCGGCCCGTCCGCGGCGCCTGCGTCACGGAGGGCTGGGTCGAGCTCCGCGACGGAGGGACGGAGCGGCTGGTCCGCACGGCCCGCCTCCCCCTGCCCGGGACGCACAACCAGGAGAACGTCATGGCCGCGGCCCTCGTCGGGCATCTCCTCGGCGTGCCTGCGGCGGCCATCCGGCGCTCGGTCCTGAGTTTCCGCGGCCTCGAGCACCGGCTGGAAGACGTCCTCCGCTTCCGCGGCGTCCGCTTCGTCAACGACTCCAAGGCGACGACCGTCGACGCGACGCTCAAGGCGCTCGAGAGCTTCGACCGACCGGTCGTCCTCATCCTCGGCGGCCGCGGCAAGGGCGGCGACTTCGGCCCTCTCCGCCGGGCCGTCCGCGCCCGGGTCCGGTCCGTCGTCCTCGTCGGCGAGGCCGCGCCGAAGATCGAGTCGGCGCTCCGGGACGCCGTCCCCATGGAGGCCGCCTGCGACTATCGCGAGGTCGTGAGCAAGGCCTTCGCCGCGGCCCGGCCCGGGGACGTCGTCCTCCTAGCCCCGGCCGCGACGAGCTGGGACATGTTCAGGAACTTCGAGGAGCGCGGCCGGACCTTCAAGCGCGAAGTCCGGCGCCTGGCGGCGAAGGCCGCGGGGAGGAGGCGCTAGCATGCTCGCCGCCCGCCACCGCCTGCAGTTCGACATCCCGCTCTTCCTGGCCGCCCTGGCCCTGGTTGCCATCGGCATCGTCATGGTCTTCAGCTCTTCGGGCTACATGGCCGAGGAGGCCCACCATCAGATGGCCTACTACCTGGTCCAGCAGATCGCCGGCGCCGCGGCGGGCTTCCTCGTCATCATCCTCCTTCTCGTCGTCCGGAAGCCCCTCACCTTCCGCCCGGCCTTGATCTACGGGCTCGTCGGCGTCTCCGCCTTCCTGCTCACGGTGTGCCTGGCCATGCCGAGCATCGCCCGCACCAACCGCTGGATCGTCCTCCCCGGCTTCCGCTTCCAGCCGTCCGAGCTGGCCAAGATCAGCCTCATCCTCTTCTTGGGCTGGTTCTGCGAGACGCGCAAGGACCGGCTCAACGACTGGAAAGTCCTGGCCCTGCCCCTCGGCGTCGTGGTCGTCACCGTCTTCCTCGTCCTCATGGAGCCCGATTTCGGCACGGCCCTCGTCCTGGCCGGGCTGTCCTGCCTCATGCTCTTCATCGGCGGCGTCAAGCTCAGGAACTTCGTTGTCCTGGGGGCGGCCGTGGCGGTCCTCTTCACCCTGTTCCTTTTCTCGGCCTCCTACCGCGTCAACCGCGTCCAGGGTTTCCTCTCCCAGTCCAAGGACACGCTCGGCGGCTATTACCAAGTGGACCAGTCGAAGATCGCCGTCGGCTCCGGCGGCTTCGTCGGCGTCGGCCTCGGCCAGAGCACCCAGAAGCTCTATTTCCTCCCCTTCGCCCACACGGACTTCATCTACGCCATCATCGGCGAGGAGACCGGCTTGGCCGGGACGCTCGTCACCCTGGCCCTATTCCTCGTCATCTTATGGCGCGGCGCCCGGCTCGCCCTGGCCGCGCCCGACCCGGCCCACAAGATGATCGCCGCGGGCCTGACCTTCGCCCTCGTCGGCCAAGCCCTGCTCAACATCACCGTCGTCCTCGGGCTGGGGCCGACCAAGGGCATCCCCCTGCCGTTCGTCTCCTACGGGCGCTCGTCGCTCCTCTGCAGCCTCATCTCCGCCGGGCTCCTCCTCCACATCAGCCGGAAGAAGGCCGAGGGCGGATTGAAGGTGCGGCCATGAGCGGGCGCCGAGTCATCATCAGCGGCGGCGGCACGGGCGGCCACCTCTACCCCGCTCTCGTCGTCGGACGGAAGCTGCGCGAGATGGACCCCTCGGTCGAGCTGACCTACGTCGGCACGGACCGCGACGTCGAGAAAAAGATCATGGAGGAGCACGGCGTCCGGCTCGTGCCCATGAGGATCGAGGGGCTCAAGGGACGGGGCCTGCGGAGCCTCCGGGCCCTGGTTCTCCTGCCGGGCTCGTTCGCCCAGGCCTTCGCCATCCTCCGCCGGACCAGGCCCGCCCTGGTCATCGGCGTCGGCGGCTACAGCTCGGGGCCCATCGTCCTTCTGGCCTCGAGGCTGGGCATCCCGACCCTCGTCCTCGAGCAGAACGCCCAACCGGGGTTCACCAACCGCCTGCTGGCCCGCTGGGTCCGGAAGGCCGTCGTCGCCTTCGAGAGCTCCCTCCCCTATTTCAAGGGCAAGGGCGTCTGCCTCGGCAACCCCGTCCGCGAGGCCTTCTACGGCCTGCCGTCCAAGCCCCGCGACGGGAACCTGGCCGTCCTCGTCTTCGGCGGCAGCCAGGGTTCGCACTTCCTCAACGGCAGGATGACGGCGGCCCTGCCGCTGCTGGCCCCGGTCAGGGAACGGTTCCGCATCCTCCACCAGACCGGTCCGAAGGACCTGGAGAGCGTGGCCGCGGCCTATCGGGCCAACGGCTTCGACGCCGGCGGGGTCGCGGCCTACGTCACGGACATGCCCTCGGCCTTCGGCCGGGCCGACCTCGTCGTCTGCCGGGCCGGGGCGACGACGCTGGCCGAGCTCATCGCGGCGCGGAAGGCTTCGCTCCTCGTCCCCTTCGCCGGCGCGTCGGAGGACCATCAGTCCGCGAACGCCCGGGCCGTCGAGGTCCTGGGCGGCGCCGAGGTCATACCCGAGAGCCGCCTGACGCCCGAAGTCCTGGCCGGGCGCCTCTTCCACTACCTGAACCATCCGGCCGGGATCGACGCCATGGAAAGGAGCCTCCTCACCCTGCGCGCCGAGAACCCGGCCGAGAAGATCGCCGCCCTCTGCCTGTCGCTCATGGACGGCCGTCCCGGGGAGATGCCGTCATGACCAAGAAAGGCTACCGCAAGCTCAACCACATCCACATGGTCGGGATCGGAGGGACGGGCATGAACGGCATCGCCGAGGTCCTCCTCAATCTCGGCTACAAGGTGTCCGGCTCCGACCTCCAGGAGAACGAAGCGACCCAGCGGCTGGCCCGCCTCGGCGCCGAGATCGCCGTCGGCCACCGGGCCGAGAACGTCAAGGCCGCCGACGTCGTCGTCATCTCTTCGGCCGTGCGCGAGGACAACGTCGAGGTGGCCCGGGCCCGGGCCCGCCTCATCCCGGTCATCCCGCGGGCGGAGATGCTGGCCGAGCTCATGCGGATGAAGTACGGCATCGCCGTGGCCGGCTCCCACGGCAAGACGACGACGACTTCGATGACGGCCGTCGTCCTCGAGGCCGGCGGCTACGACCCGACGATCATCGTCGGCGGCCGGCTGAACACGATCGGGGCCAACGCCAAGCTCGGCGAGGGAGACTTCATCGTGGCCGAGGCGGACGAAAGCGACCGGTCGTTCCTCTACCTCTCGCCGTTCATCGCCGTCGTAACCAACATCGACCTCGAGCACCTCGACCAGTATCAGAGCCTCGACGACATCAAGCGGACCTTCGTCAATTTCGCCAACAAGGTCCCCTTCTATTGCCCGGTCATCCTCTGCCTCGACGACCCGAACCTCCAGAGCATCATCCCGGACCTCGAGCGGCGCATCATCACCTACGGGCTGTCGGCCCAGTCGGACACCACGGCCCGGGACCCCGAATTCGAGGGCTTCCGGAGCCGCTCGGTCCTTTTCCACAAAGGGAAGAAGCTCGGCGACCTCCGCCTCCAGGTCCCGGGAATGCACAACATCCTCAACGCCATGGCCGCCGTATCGGTCGGCCTCGACCTCGAGATCAAGCCCGCGACGATCCTCGAGGCCCTGGCCGGCTACACCGGCACGGGCCGCCGCTTCGAGCTGCGCGGGACCGTCCGGGACATCGTGGTCATCGAGGATTATGCCCACCACCCGACCGAGATCAAGGCGACGCTCGAGGCCGCCAAGCGCGGCTTCGCCCGCCGGGTCGTGGCCGTCTTCCAGCCTCACCGCTACACGCGCCTGGCCAAGCTCATGGACCGCTTCGCCACGTCCTTCAACCAGGCCGACGTCCTGGTCGTGACGGAGATCTATCCCGCGGGCGAGGACCCCATCCCCGGGGTCACGGGCGAAGCCCTGTTCAACGAGATCCGGCACTTCGGCCACAAGCAGGTCCGTTTCGAGCCCGACCTCAAGCTGGTCCCCGCCCTCCTCGAGAGGATCGCCGCCCCGAACGACCTCCTCATCGTCCTCGGGGCGGGCAACGTCAACCGCATCATCCCTGACATCATCGCCCGGCTGGAGGCCGCGAACTAAGATGGCCACGTATCTCGAGCACGGACCGCTGTTGACGAAGACGGCCCCCCCCGACCCGGCCCTCGTCTTCCAGCGCGGGCGCGGCGCCGCCGGCGTCAAGGCCGGCCGCAAGAGGCGCGTCCTGCGGGCCGGTCACGTCGTGGCCCTGACCGCCCTCGCCGCCGCCCTGTTCTTCGGCGTCGCCCGGGCCTGGCTCTTCCTCGTCTCCTGGGACGAGCTGACCGTCCGCCGCATCGAGCTCGCGGGCGGCCGCGACTCCGTCCGGGCGGCCCTCACGGACTTCCTCGCCAACCGGCCGGTCGGAAACATCCTCCTCTGCGACCTCGCGCTCCTTCAGCGCCAGCTCGAAACCTGCCCGTGGGTCAGGGACGCGCGCATCCGGAAGGTCCTGCCGGCGACGCTCCGCATCGAGATCGAAGAGCGGCGGCCGTTCGCCCTGCTCGAAAAGGACGGACTGGCCCTCGTCGACGCCGAGGCGACGGTGCTCGAGCGGACGGCGGCCGGGGTGTGGCCCGGCACCCCCGTCATCCGGGACGAGGGCGGCTTCCGCGAGAACTTCTGGGAGAAGTGGCGGACGGCAAGGTCCTGCCTCGAGGCCTTGACGGCCGCCGAGCGGGAGCGTCTCAACGTCCTCGAATGCTCGGACGACGGCCGCCTCACCCTCGAGTTCCGCGACGACCCGGTCCGCCTCATCGTCGACGGCGGCGCCGTCCGCGCGAGGCTCGACCGCTTCGCCGCCTGCCGGGGCTTCCTCGAGTCCCGCTTCGGGCCCCTCGCCTACGCCGACCTCCGGCTGGACGACCGCATCATCGTCGAGCCGCAGCCGCCCGAGGCGGGCGCGGCTCCGGCCGCCCCCAAGACCCCAAAGGAGTCCGACTAATGGCCAAGAGCACCTACATCACCGGGTTCGACATCGGCACCAAGAAGGTCGTCGCCACGGTCGGCGAGATCACCGAGGAGCGCAAGGTCGAGATCATCGGCATCGGGACGGCCGAATCCCACGGCCTCCGCAAGGGCGTCGTCGTCGACCTCGACGCCACGACCTCGGCCATCAAGAAGGCCCAGGAGGAGGCGGAGCTCATGGCCGGCGTCGAGATCGGCTCGGCCTTCTTCGGCATCTCCGGCGCCCACATCAAGAGCTTCAACAGCCGGGGCGTCGTCGCCGTGTCCGGCAAGAACCGGGAGATCAGCCGCGAGGACGTCAGGCGGGTCGTCGACCAGTCCAAGGCCATCCCCATCCCGCCCGACCGGGAGATCATCCACATCATCCCCCAGGAGTTCATCGTCGACGACCAGGACGGCATCAAGGACCCGGCCGGCATGAGCGGCATCAAGCTCGAGGTCAACGTCCATATCATCACCGCCGCCCTGACCTCGATCCAGAACCTCAAGACCTGCATCGATAAGGCCGGCATCGGCATCGAGGAGGTCGTCCTCAACCAGATCGCCACCTCCTTCGCCGTCCTGACCGCCGACGAGCGCGAGCTCGGCGTCGGCCAGATCGACATCGGCGCCGGGACGACCGAGATCGCCATCTTCGAGCGGGGCAGCCTATGGTACACGTCGACGATCCCCATCGGCGGCGACAACTTCACCAACGACATCGCCGTCGGCCTGCGGACGCCCATCCCCGAGGCCGAGCGGATCAAGAAGAAGTACGGCTGCGTCGCCGGGCCGCTCGTCGAGGAGCAGGAGACGATCGAGGTCCCCTCGGTCGGCAAGGGCCGCAAGCCGCGGGTCCTGTCGCGCCAGCTGCTGGCCGACATCATCCAGCCGCGGGCCGAGGAGATCTTCCGGCTCGTCGACTCCGACATCAAGAGGATGGGCTACGACAAGTCCCTCAACTCCGGCATCGTGCTGACCGGCGGCACGGCCCTCCTCGAGGGCCTGGAGGAGGTCGCCGAGGAGATCTTCGACCTCCCCGTGCGCCGGGGCGACCCCGGCGGCGTCGGCGGCCTGGTCGACCGCGTCTCGACGCCGGATTTTGCGACCGCCGTCGGGCTGACCCTCTACGGATTCCACGCCTGGCAGGACCGCGGCCTCGCCAGGGACCGGAAGAAGAGCGCCTGGACCCGGTTCAGAGATTGGTTCGGGGAAGGATAAAGGAGGCCATCATGAGCGAAGATTCGAGCCGGCTGAAATTCCACCTCGTCGAGGACTCCGTCGGGGCCAAGATCAAGGTCATCGGGCTCGGCGGGGGCGGCGGCAACGCCGTCAACCGCATGATCGACCACGGCGTCCAGGGCGTCGAGTTCATCGTCGTCAACACCGACCTCCAGGCCCTCAACAGCAACCGGGCCCGGCTCAAGGTCCAGATCGGCCACCAGCTGACCAAGGGCCTCGGCTCCGGCGGGCGGCCCGAGGTCGGGAAACAGGCAGCCATGGAGGACACCGAGCGGCTCATCGAGCTCCTCCAGGGCGCGGACATGATCTTCCTCACGGCCGGGCTGGGGGGCGGCACGGGCACGGGCTCGACGCCGATCATCGCCAACCTGGCCGCCGAGATGGACATCCTCGTCATCGCCATCGTCACCCTGCCCTTCGGCTTCGAGGGCCGGGTCCGGTCCAAGCAGGCCGAGGACGGCCTGCGCGAGCTCAAGGCGGCCGTGGACACGGTCATCGCCATCCCCAACGAGCGGCTCCTCCAGACGGTCAACCTCAACACCTCTATCCAGGACGCCTTCCGCATGGCCGACGACATCCTCCGCCAGGCCGCCCAGGGCATCTCCGACCTCATCACCAAGCCCGGGCTGATCAACCTCGACTTCGCCGACGTCAAGTCGGTCATGAAAGGCATGGGCGTCGCCTTCATGGGCACCGGCCTCGCCTCGGGCGAGAACCGGGCCGTGGAGGCCGCCCAGAAGGCCATCTCCAGCCCGCTCCTCGTCGACACCTCGATCGAGGGCGCCCACGGCGTCCTCATCAACATCACCGGCGGCCGCGACATGACCCTCCACGAGGTCTCCAAGGCCTCCCAGCTCATCCACAGCCTGGCCGACCCCGACGCCAACATCATCTTCGGCACGGTCATCGACGAGGCCATGAAGGACACGGTCAAGGTCACGGTCATCGCCACCGGTTTCGAGGACGTCCAGCCCAAGACCTTCGAGGCCGTCGAGTCCGAGGCCCGGACGCCGTCGCCGCGCAAGACGCCGCCCCCCTTCCCCGTCCGGCAGGACACGCCGACGTACGTCTTCGAGCCCAGGGGCGGGGCGCCATCCTGGGAGCCGGGCCCGAGCGACAAGCAGTGGGAGTCCTACGAGACGCCGTCCTTCATCCGGAGGACCAAGCACTCGTCGATGAGAAAAACGCCCCATGAGATCGGCTGATTGCGTCGTCGCGGGCTGCCGCCAGCTCGTGACCTGCCGGGGGCCCCTGCCGAAGCGCGGGGAGGCCCTCCGCGACGTCGGCGTCGTCGAGAACGGCTGGCTGGCCTCGGACCGCGGCCGCATCGTCTTCGCCGGCGCCGAGAAGGAGTTCCGGGCCGAGGTCGTCGTTGAGCCCGGCGCCGTGCGCCTTGACGGCGGCGGCCTCGTCGCGACGCCCGGTTTCGTCGACGCCCACACCCACCTCCCCTTCGCCGGCGACCGCCAGCGCGAGTTCGGCCTCCGCCTCCGCGGCTGGACCTACCAGCAGCTGGCGTCCGAGGGCATGGGCATCCTGACCACGGTCCGGGCGACGCGGGCGGCAAGCCGCGAGGAGCTCCTCTCGCTCTGCCTTCGCCGGCTCGACGAGATGCTCCTCACGGGCACGACGACCGTCGAGGCCAAGAGCGGCTACGGGCTCGACCTCGAGAGCGAGCTCAAGCAGCTCGAGGTCCTGAGGGAGCTCGGCTCGCTCCATCCAATCGACGTCGTGCCGACCTTCATGGGCGCCCACGAGGTCGCGCCGGAGTACAGGGACCGGCGCGGAGCCTACATCGACCTCCTCGTCACGACGCTCATCCCCGAGGTCCGGAGGCGGGACCTGGCGGAATTCTTCGACGTTTTCTGCGAGCCGGGATATTTCTCGCTCGCGGAAACGGAGGTGCTGGCCGCGGCGGCCCGCGAGGCCGGGTTCAAGCTCAAGGTCCACGCCGAGGAGTTCGCGACCTCGGGCGGGGCGGAGCTCGCGGCCCGCCTGGGGGCCGTCTCGGCCGAGCACCTCATCAGCGTCGATGACCGGGGGGTCGCTGCGTTAGCCGCCTCCGGGACGGCGGCCGTGTGCCTGCCCGGCGTGCCGTTCTTCCTCATGCTCGCCAAGAAGCCGCCCGCCCGCCGGCTCATCGAGGCCGGCGCGGCCGTCGCCCTGGCCTCGGACTTCAACCCCGGGAGCTCCCATATCTCCTCGATGCTCTTCGTCCTCCAGCTCGGCGTCTTCACCCTCGGGCTGAGCGTCGAGGAGGCCGTCAACGCCTGCACCGGGAACGGCGCCTACGCCATCGACCGCCACCGGGAGGTCGGAACGCTCGAGCCCGGGAAGAAGATGGACGTCCTCCTCCTCGACGCCTCGGATTATGTCACCCTCGCCTACCGCCCTGGCTCAAACCCCATCCGCCACGTCATCAAGGACGGCCGGCTCGTCGTCAGGGACGGCCGGAAGGTGGAAACGGCGGGATGAGCGGCCGGATTCGGACCGGCATCTACGTCCTCGGCCTGGTCCGCATTCGCTATGCGGCGAATATCGCGGACGCGACCCAATTGGCCTTGAGATGGGGGTCGTGTCCCACGGACCTTCGCCGCAGGCGCGGCACGTGGCCGCACCGCCGTGTTCAGTCCCCGTCCTGCTTCAGGTCCAGGAGATAGAGGCCGGTCGGCCCGTCCTTCCGCCGCGGGAACTCCTCGAAGTAGCGCGTCAGCACCACCTCGCAGGTCGCCGACACGACCGCCTCCCTGAGGTGCCCGCCGCGGACGCCGAACGTCCGGTCGGCCAGGGCGACGTGGCAGTGGAGGAAGGGCTTCCCGTCGAGGCGGGAGACGTTGCCGTGGAGGGAGACGATCTCGCACGGCTCCTCGATGCGGAGGGTCCGGTAATCCTTGGCCCCGCCGTCGAACCAGCCGAGCTCGGCCTCCCCCACCGCCCCCAGGCCGTGGAACACGCCGGCCCCGATCGCGTCCTGCTCGCAGAGCGAGCGAAGCGACTCGACGATCCTATCGCCGGCGTCGAGCCGGATGATGTAGGTCGCGCCCAGGACGAAGTAGGTCATGCCTTATTTCGCGGGGCCGTCCGTCCGGGCCTTCTTCTCTCCGGAGGCCATGGCCAGTCCGGCGAGGATCGCGGCGATCCCGACCGCGCCGACGCCGTAAACCACCCCGCGGACGAAGCCGGTCGCCGTCGCGAGCAGGAAATAGCGGGCGAAGGCCGCCGCGAGAAGGAGGCCGATCCCGACCATGGACAGCTTGACCCCCCGGCGCCCGGTCCGCCAGAAGAAATAGGCCGGGATGCCGATGATGATGATGAGGAGCCCGCCCATGGCGTTCTTGAACTGGCCGATGAGAGCGCTGATGGCGACATAGACCGCGGCCAGGACGAAGATGACCGGCGTCACCGGGTAGCCCCAGGTCTTGTAGGGCCGCTCGAGGTCGGGCCTCTTCTTGCGCAGGACGATGACCGAGGCCACGGTCATGCCGAAGAAGATCCACTCGCCGAAGATGACGTAGGTGAAGAGCTGGTTGAAGGTCCCGGTCAGGGTCAGGAGGATGGCCCAGATGGTGATGGCGATGATCGAGATGTGGGGGGTGAGGAACTTGGGGTGGCACTCGGCAATTTTCTTGAAGAACAGGCCGTCGCGGGACATGGCAAAGTAGACGCGCGGCGAGGTCAGCATGTTCTGGTTGGCCGCGCCGAGGATGGAGAAGAGAATGAGCACGGTGATGAGGTTGGCCAGAAAGGGTCCGCCGATGATCTGCATGACGTCGAGGGCGACGCGACCCTCGGACGCGGCGATCTTGCCGACCGGCAGGATGTAGAGGTAGGCCAGGTTGGCCAGGACATAGAGGACGATGACGGAGATCGTGCCGATGAGGATGCCGAGCGGCAGGTTCCGCTTCGGGTTCTTGACCTCGCCGGCGCTGTAGGTCGCCGCCTCCCAGCCCTTGTAGGCCCAGAGGGAGGCGACCAGGCCGACGCCGAAGGCGCCGAGGAGGGCCAAGTTGAAAGGGCCGGGCGACGGGTCGACGAAGTTCCGGACGTTGCCGTGGCCCTTGCTGAAGAAAAAGACCCCGACGACGATGATGCCGATGGCCGCCGTCTTGAGGTAGGTCGTCCAGTTCTGGAGGCGCGAGCCCCAGCGGAGGCCGACGTAGTTGACGACGCCAAGGAAAAGGACGAAGCCCGCGGCGACGAGCTTCTTCACGAGCGGGGCCATGTCGAGGAGCCGGGGCAGGATGTTGTGGGAGAAGGCCACGGCCAGCGTCGCGATGGAGCCCGAGTCGATGACCAGGAAGAGCGTCCAGCCGAAGAGGAACGAGATGAGCGGGCCGTACGCTTCCCGCAGGAAGACGTAGATCCCTCCCGCCTCGGGCATGGCCGCGCCGAGCTCGGCGAAGGCCACGGCCCCGAAGAAGCTGAAGATGCCGCCGACGACCCAGACCGCGAGCATGAGAACGGGGGCGGGGACGGCGCTGGCGACCTCGGAAGGTGACAGGAAGATCCCCGAGCCGATGACGCCGCCGATGACGATCATGACGACGTCCCACAGGCTGAGGATCCGCGGCAAGGCGATCTTCGTCTTGTCGACGGGCGGGCAGGCTTGGACGTTCTGTTCCATGGTCACTCCTTAGGATCGACTGAGAGGAGGGCCTCGGTCGCCGAAATCTCGAGATCAGGCATCAGGCCAACGATTCTACCAGTCTCCGGAAAAAAGGGCAACGGATTTCGGCGCGGGCC
>DATKJS010000129.1:0-28548 GCA_035543515.1 Terriglobales bacterium
CGCCCGCGCCCGGCCTGTACGATTAGCTGAGCCTATTCACGAATCGAGGCGGTCCCATGTGCGAGGCCCGAGGAGTGAAGCTGTACTCTTTAGTACTGCGAACCCCGAGAACGAAGCAGATGGGTCCGGATCGGTTCGCACGGAGGGTAAAAGCGCCCTATAATAGAGGGGAGAAAGAAGGGCGTTTTTATGAATAGGCTCAGCTGATCTCGCCGGTGAGGTAAGCGCGGGTGCGCGGGTCCCTGGGGTCGGCGAAGATCTCGGCCGCCGGTCCGTGCTCGACGAGCTCGCCGAGGTAAAGGAAGGCCAGGTGGTCGGCGATGCGGCGGGCCTGACGCAGGATGTGGGTGACGACGACGACCGTGTAGTCCCGCTTGAGCTCGAGCAGCCGCCGCTCGACGTTCTGGCTCGACCGCGGATCGAGGGCCGAGGTCGGCTCGTCGCCGAGGATGATCTCCGGCTCAACGGCCAGGCCCCGGGCCAGGCAGAGCCGCTGCTGCTGGCCGACCGAGAGCTCGGAGGCGGGCTGGTGGAGCCGGCCGCGGACCTCGTCCCACAGGCCCGCCACCTTGAGGTAGTGCTCGACGGTCCGGTCGAGCTCGGCCCGCTCGCGCAGGCCGTGGATCCGCGGGCCGTAGGCGACGTTGTCGAAGATCGACATCGGCAGGACCTGGGGCTTTTGGGAGAGGAGCCCCATCTTCTTGCGGACCCGCGTCACCTCGACCCGCGGGCCGTAGATGTCCTCGCCGTCGACGAGGACCTCACCCTCGACGCGCACGCCTTCGACCGTGTCGAGCAGCCGGTTCATGGACCGGAGCAGGGTCGACTTGCCGCAGCCGGACGGCCCGATGATGGCCGTGATCTTCTTCGCCGGAATGTCGATGCTCACATCCTTGAGCGCGGCGTTGGGGCCATAGAAGACGCTCAGGCGCCGGACGCTGATCGGGGTCTCGCCGTTCATGGCTCGTTCCGTCCTTTACTTGACGACGTGTCTCCGGTATCGCCGGCCGATGAGCCGGCCGGCCGCGCTGAGGACGAGGATGATCAGGGTCAGCACGGCGGCCGAAGCGTAAGCCCGCTGCTGGACCTCGGCGAGGGGGCTGCCGAGCTGGTAGAAAATGGCCAGGGGCAGGGTCGCCGCCGGGTCGAGGAAAGACGTCGGCACGCGGTCCGTGAACCCGGCGGTGAAAAGGACCGAGGCGGCGTCCCCGACGCCGCGCCCGAACGCCATGAGCACGGCCGTGAGGATGCCCGGCAGACACTGGCGAAACACGACCCGGGCCGCCGTCTCGAAGCGCGTCGCCCCGAGCGAGTCGGAGGCGTCGCGGAGGTCCCGCGGCACGAGGCGCATGACCTCGTCCACGGCCCGGCTCATGATCGGGAACTCGAGCAGGGCCACGGTCAGGATGCCGGCCAGGAGCGAGGCCCGCAGGCCGAAGAAGAGCATGACCAGGAAGCCGAAGGCGCCGTAGACGATGGACGGCACGCCCCACAGGACGTCGAGGAAGAAGCGCGTCCAGAGGGCCGTCCGCGAGCCCGGCCGCTTGTAGACATTGAGGTAGAGGGCGAGCGGCAGGCTCAGGAGGAAGGCCAGCGCCGTCGCCCCGAGGCCGAGGTAGAGCGACCCGGCGATGGCGTTGAGGATGCCGCCCTCCTTGCCGAGGTAGAAGCCGCCCTGCGGCGTCCGCGTAATCATCGAGAGCTTCAGGGCGGGCAGGCTCTTCCAGACGACGGCGCCGAGGATGAGGAGGAGGCTGCCGATGACGAGCGCCGTCGAGGCGATCATCAGGACCTTGAAGGACGTCTCGGTCCTTTTCCGCCGCCGGAGCGTCCCGTCGAGCCCGTTCGCGGTCACCGCGACCTCCGCTCCGCCCGGACGAGGATGCGGCGGGCGAGGACGTTGAAGAAGAGGACGACGGCGAGGAGGACGAGCGCGGCCAGCATCAGCGCGGAATCGTAGCGCGGCACGGACATCATCTCGCCGTAGTTGTTGGCGATGAGGGCCGGCAGCGGGTAGCCGGGGTCGAAGAGCGACTTCGGCACGGCCGGGACGTTGCCGGCGACCATGAGCACGGCCATCGTCTCCCCGAAGGCCCGGGAGAAGCCCAGGGCCGAGGCGGCCAGGATGCCCTGGCTCCCCTTGCGCAGGACGACGTGGCGGACGGTCTCCCAGCGGGTGGCGCCGAGCGAGAGGGAGGCCTCGCGGAGCGAGAGCGGGATCGAGGCGAAGACCTCGAGCGAGATGTGAATGACGGTCGGGAAGATCATGATGGCCAGGACGATGCCGGCGGCGAGGACGCTGTAGCCGCTCGACGCGACGCCGAAAAGCGGGGCCAGGAAGCGGCCGACGAAGGGCACGACGACGAGGACGCCCCAGACGCCGAAGACGACCGACGGCAGGCCGGCCAGGACGTCGACGACCGGCCGGGCGCCCTCGCGGACGGCGCGCGGCGCGAACTCCGAGAGGTAGATGGCGGTCAGGATGGAGACCGGGACGGCCAGGGCCAGCGCGGTCACCGTCACCCAGACCGTGCCCGAGATGAACGGCAGGAGCCCGAACTCGCCGCGCAGGGGGTGCCAGGACGTGCCGAAGACGAGGCGCGACAGCGGCTGGACGGCCAGGATGGCCCGGGACTTGAGGAAGAGCCCCAGGACGATGACGAGGACGAGGAGCCCGGGCAGGGCCGCGAGCGCGGACATCCCGTGGCGGGCCAGCGCGTCCTTGACGAGTCGCCTCATCGGGGGGTGTCCGCTCCTCCGATCGCGCTCAGCCCCTGGGCCAGGCGCTCCTTGCCGAGCGGCAGGTAGCCCGCGTCCGGGACGAGGGCCTGCCCTCCGGTCAGGGTCCATTTCAGGAACTCGACGAGCGCCGGAGCCGACGGCTTCCCCTTCAGGACGAAGAAGAGCTCCCGGGCCGGCGGCGACGGGTAGACGTCGGCGGCGATGGCCTTGATGATGTCGCCGCGGGTGGCATAGACCCGCTCCCGCGGGTCGAGCGAGCCGTTGCCGTCGAGGTCGATGGGGCAGACCTCGAGGCCCTCGACGGGCCGTTTGGTCTTGGCGTCGTAGGCGAAGTTGATGTTGTTGAAGCCGACTCCCAGGGGGTCGCGCTTGACGGCGTCGGCGACGCCCGGGTCGCCGTAGACGCCGATGCCGTTGAGGTCCTCCTGCCGCTTGCCCAGGAAGGCGGCCCAGGTCTCCGCGGCGCCGCAGGCGTCGGAGCGGGTGTAGACGTGGATGGGCCGGTCCGGTCTGCGTCCGAAGAGCTCGTCCCACGAGCGGAGGGTCTGAGCGATCCAGATCGCGGCGAACTCGCTCCGCTTGAGCCCGCGCCGGAGGATGTCGGCGAGGAAGGGATTTTCGCGGCTGATGGTGGGCACGACCGCGTCCTTGGCCACGGCCACGGCCACGGCCCCCCTGGCCGTCTCGGCCGGGGCGATGTCGCGCGAGAGCATGCCGATGTCCACGACCCCGGCCAGGGCGTCGGCGACGCCCTTTCCCGCGCCGCCCGCCTGGACGTCGATGCGGACGCCGGGGTGGAGCTTCTGGAACTCCTCGGCCCACTTGAGGGCCAGGGGGTAGAGAGCCCAGGCGCCGGAAAGGGAGAGTCGACCCTTGAGCTCCGGAACGCCCGCCGGCCGGGCCGGCCCCGGGCCGGGCCCCGCCACGGCGGAAGCCGCGAGCGCGGTGATCAGGATGGATGTGAACACGGTTGTCTTTCGCATGGCTTTCTCCGCTCGCGCGCTAGAATCCCGCCTGGAATTGGGCCAGGAGGCCGGACTTGTCATGGCCGCCGCCCTGGAGCGTATGGATTTCGTAGTTGACCTGGAGCTTCGTCCGGCCGCGGATGAACCAGTTGACGCCGAAGGCGAGGCTGTTCTTGGCGTCCCCGGCCACGGACCGGTCGGGGTCGAGCGTCTCGTACCGGACGAGGGCCTGGAGCTTCGCGGGCAGGGCGAAGAAACCGCCCTGGACATACCAGCCGGACTTGGACACGACATCGTCGGTGGCGTGGAGATATTCGCCCTTGACCGAGGCCTGCCTGAAGACGAGAGCCGCGTCGAAGCCCTCGCGGTCCCGTTTGAGGAGGGGGTCGGTGGCCGTGGCGCTCTGGCGCCCCCGGTAGAGGGAGCCGCCGAGGGCCAGGAACTTGAACGGCCGGAGCACGAGCCGCCCGGCCCAGTCCTTGTGGCTGTTCGTGTCGGACTTGTTGATGCCGGCCCCGTTGAAGAGGCCGCCCGTGTATTCGAGGATGGAATAAGTCCCGTAGAACACCGCCCCGATGTCGCGTCCCGACGAGCCGTTGTCGCGGCCCGGGGAGAGGGTATCGATGACGGCGGCGCGGTTGATCATGTCGAGCTCGGCGGTCGGCGTCACGCTCTCGAGGCTGAACGGCACGAGGAACTGGCCGAAGCGGACGCCGAGGGCCTTGGACGGCTCGAACTCGACCAGGGCGTCGAGGAGGGCCGGCGACTTGACGAGGTCAACGGAGATCTTGAACTTGAGGCTCTTGAGGAGCTCCCCGGAGAGCGTCGGCCTGGCCCGCCGGAGGCTGAAGGTGTCGACGCCCTTGTCCCAATCGGCGGCCTCGACCTGGAGATAACCGCTGAGCGTCAGACTCTTAAGGGCGGTCGTGACGGGCGACTCCCTGGTGTCGTCGGCCCGAACAGCGGCCGGGATGAGGAGAGCGGCGAGAAGGACGAGGGCGGCGGTCTTGACGTGTTTCCGCTTCGCGGTCTTGAGCATCTTGCCTCCTTCCTTTGTCTGAACGTTTCTTCCGGCCGGCCCCCGTTTCTTCGCGGGCCGGGCGCCGGACGTCCTCTCCGGGAAGGCGCTCTTGGCCACGAGGTCGGCGAAGGTCGTCCGCTCGAGGATGCCGGCCACGGAATCCCGGACGTCCTTCCACAGCCAGCGCAGGCCGCAGGTCGCCTCCATCGGGCAGGGCTCGTGAGCCATGACGCTGACGCAGTCGATCGGTGCGAGCGGGCCGTCCATGACCCGGATGACCTCGGCCACGGTGATGGCCTCCGGCGGCTTGGCCAGGACGAAGCCGCCTTTCTGGCCCTTGCGGCTCTTGAGGTACCCGGCCCGCTTGAGGAGAAGGAGGATCTGCTCGAGGAAGCGCCGCGGGATCGCCTGGGCCTGGGAGATCTCGCGGACATGGAAGGCTCCCTGGCCGTAGCGGCGGGAGAGCTCGAGCATGGCCCGGCTGGCGTATTCGCCCTTGGTTGAAAGCCGCATCTTCGCGCCTCTCTTAGATGACTAAATCAATAGACTAAGTCATTTAACTCAAGCGCCGGGGGCTTGTCAAGGATTTTTTTGGGCCGCCTGCGGCGGCTCAAGATTTCAGGAAGAGCCAGATAAGGACGGGCGGGAAGACCAGGAAGAACAGGAAGGCCACGAGGGCCGCCCTCCAGGCCCATGTCCTGACCTTCCGCCTGTCGACGAAATGCTTGGCGTACTCCATGGAGGTGATGGCATGAGCCGGGGCCGCCGCCAATGGTGAAAAGAGGAGGGCGATGAGGGCGACGACTCTCATTTCAAGACTCCCACGTCGCGATTCCGTAGGAGTTATCAGCTTACGGGGAAGCGGTTCCGGGTGAACTCCATCACCTCACGAACGCCTTGCGGCCGGCGTAGACGGCGTTCGAGCCGAGCTCCTCCTCGATCCGAAGGAGCTGGTTGTACTTCTCGACCCGCTCGCCGCGGCAGGGGGCGCCCGTCTTCAGGTGGCCGGTGCCCATGGCCACGGTCAGGTCGGCGATGAAGCTGTCGACGGTCTCGCCACTGCGATGGGAGACCATCGCCCCCCAGCCCGCCTTGCGGGCCATGTCGATGGCGGAGACCGTCTCCGTGAGGGTTCCGATCTGATTCAGCTTGATCAAGACGGCATTCGCCGTGTTCTCCGCGATCCCCCGGGCGATGCGCTTGACGTTCGTCACGAAGATATCGTCGCCGACGAGCTCGATCTTCGGACCGAGCGCGCGGTTCAGGAGCTTCCAGCCGTCCCAGTCGTCCTCGGCCAGGCCGTCCTCGAGGACGAGGAGGGGGTATTTCCGGGTCCAGGCTTCGTACATCTTCACCAGCTCGTCGGCCTTAACCTTCTTCCCCTCGGTCCGGAGGTTGTAGAGGCCGTCCTCGTAGATGCCGCTGACGGCCCCGTCGACGGCGAGGGCGATGTCCTCGCCGGGCCGGTAGCCGGCCTTCTCGACGGCCTTCAGGATGGTCTCGACCGCGTCCGAGTTCTTCTTGAAGGCGGGGGCGAAGCCGCCCTCGTCGCCGACGCCGGTCGAGTAGCCGCCGTCCTTCAGGACGGCCTTCAGGGAGTGGTAGGTCTCGGCGCCCCAGCGGAGCGCCTCGCGGAAGCTCGGCGCGCCGACCGGGGCGATCATGAACTCCTGGAGGTCCGTGCTCTGCCAGTTGGCGTGGACCCCGCCGTTGAGGATGTTGAACATGGGCACGGGCAGCAGGCAGGCCGCGGCCCCGCCGAGGTAGCGATAAAGCGGCAGGCGCACCGAGGCGGCCGCGGCCCGGGCCACGGCCAGGCTCACGCCGAGGATGGCGTTGGCGCCGAGCTTGCTCTTGTTCTCCGTCCCGTCCAGGGCCAGCATGGTCCTGTCGACCCCGGCCTGGTTGAGGGCGTCGAGGTCGCGGACGGCCTCGGCGATGTCGATATTGACGTGCTCGACCGCCTTGAGCACGCCCTTGCCCTGGTAACGGGCCCTGTCGCCGTCCCTGAGCTCGAGGGCCTCGTAGACGCCCGTCGAGGCGCCGGAGGGAACGGCCGCCCGGCCCCAGGCGCCGTCGTCGAGGGTGACCTCGACCTCGACGGTCGGGTTGCCGCGGGAATCCAGGATCTCCCGGGCGTGGACTTTCTTGATGAAGGTGGACATCTTCGGCTCTCCTTATCCGGACGGGAGATTCTAGCACGTCCGCGGGGAATTCTCCAGAGCGGGCGCGCCGGGCGGCGATTGACAACCACCGCACGCGGTGCTAAATAAGGGGGGACCATGGAGCTCATCGGCATCCTCCTCAAGCTCGTCTTGGCGATCGCCTTGGGCGGCCTCATCGGCCTCGAGCGCGAGGCCAGCCAGAAGCCCGCCGGA
The DNA here is from genome assembly GCA_035543515.1 of Terriglobales bacterium. Taxonomy (GTDB): domain Bacteria; phylum Acidobacteriota; class Aminicenantia; order Aminicenantales; family Saccharicenantaceae; genus DATKJS01. The sequence goes on from DATKJS010000129.1 coordinate 7,107, forward strand.
TTCCGGACGAACATCCTCGTCTGCGTGGGCGCGGCCACGATGATGATGCTGGCCGGCCTGCTCATCCAGGCCAAGGGCGGCAACGGCGATTCCATGATCAAGATGGCCGCCGGCGTCATCACCGGCATCGGCTTCCTCGGCGCCGGCACGATCCTCCATCCCCGGGGCACGGTCGTCGGCCTGACGACGGCCACGACGATCTGGCTCGTGGCCGGGCTGGGCCTGGTCATCGGCGCCGGCTACTACGTGCCGGCCCTCATCATCACTGCCGTGACCATCGCGACGCTCGTCCTCTTCCGCCGGGTCGAGGACGCCTACCTTGGCAAGGCCCAGTTCCACTACCAAGTCAAGTTCAAGCAGCGGCCCTATATCCTCTCGAGCCTCCGCAAGCTCGCCCTCCACCACGGCGTCCGGCTGGAGAAGACGGCTCTCCACGAGGAAGGCAAGTCCTACATCGTCAGCTTCTTCTTATCGGCCTCGGAGGAAAAGGAACAGGAATTCAACCAGGGGCTGTTCGAGCTGGCCGACATCGAAGAGCTGAAGATTGAATAGGACGCCCCTCCTCCTTGCTACGACCAACCCGGGCAAGCTCCGCGAGATCCGCAAGGCGCTGGCCGGCCTGCCCCTGACCGTGCGCGGCCTGGCCGACGTCACGACGGGTCCGTCCTATCGGGAACGGGGCGCGACCTTCGCCGCGAACGCCCGCGGCAAGAGCCTCCGTTACAGCCGCAGATGGGAAGGCCTGACCCTGGCCGAGGACTCGGGACTCGAGGTCGACGCGTTGGGCGGGGCCCCGGGAGTCCGTTCAGCCCGCTTCTCTGCGCCCCGCCCGACGAATGAAAAGAACAACCGCAAACTTCTCCGTCTCCTCCGCGGCGTCCCGCCCGGCCGCCGGGGCGCGCGCTTCGTCTGCGTCATGGTCCTCTCGGAGCGCGGCCGGGTCGTCCGGGAGATCCGGGGACAGGTCCGCGGCCGCATCGGCCTCGAGGGCCGCGGCCGGGACGGCTTCGGCTACGACCCCCTTTTCTATTACCCGCCGCTCCGGCGCACGTTCGCCGAGCTCTCGCCCGACGAAAAGAACCGCGTCAGCCACCGGGGCCGGGCCCTGAGGGGTCTCGTCCGGTTCCTGGCGACCCGCTCGCGGGCCGCCTCCCGGCGGCTCAGGCGCCCGGCTCCCGGCGGAGGAAGGGGGCGGGGGAACCCCCTCGCTACTTGACCTGGGCCTCCGGGCCGACGGTGATGAGGTCCTTGATCTGGGCGAAGACCTTCTCCCCGATCCCCTTGACCTTCATGATGTCCTCGACCCGCTTGAAGTTCCCGTTCTGGGCCCGGTAGTCGATGATCCTCTGGGCGATCTTGGGGCCGATCCTCGGCAGGCCCTCGAGCTCGGACTGCGTCGCCGTGTTGATGTTGATCTTGGCCTTCGGCGCATTCGCCTGGCCCAGGGCGGAGGAGGCGGCGAGGACGAGGAACGCCGCGGCCAGCCCCAGGGCCACTCCCCTGTTGGTTCTGATGGTCATGACGAGACCTCCTTTCGCCGCACGGGGATGCAAGCCGGATGCCAGGCGCCGGCAAAAGCATATCTAATTGATAATAATAGCATTAATTGGAGGGCGCGGCCGCCCGGCGACAATCGGCGTCGACGGCGGGGAAGGCCGGCCGCAAACCCGCGTTGGCATGTGTCCTCCCCCGGCCGCAGGCGACGCCGGCGCTCAGGACCGCGGGTGGCTCTTCCGGTAGACCTCGAGGAGCCGGCGAACGTCGACGTGCGTGTATTTCTGGGTCGTGGCCAGGCTGGCGTGACCGAGGAGCTCCTGGATGACGCGCAGGTCGGCGCCCCGGCCGAGGAGGTGGGAGGCGAAGGAGTGGCGGAGGGAGTGGGGACTGATCCTGCGGCTCACGGCCGTCCGGGCCACGGCCCTGCGGACCATCCGCTCGACGGAGCGCGGCGTCAGCCGCCCGCCGCGGTAGTTGACGAAGACCGCCCGCTCCCCCGGCCGGCCGCCGAGGAGCTCGGGCCTGACGCGGAGATAGTCCTGGAGCGCCTCGGCCGCCTTCCGGCCGAACGGCGCCAGCCGCTCCTTCTTCCCCTTGCCGCGGACCCGGACGATCCGCTCCTCGAGATGGACGTCCTCGACGTCGGCGCCGACGAGCTCGCTGACCCGCACCCCGGTCCCGTAGAGGAGCTCCAGGATGGCCCGGTCGCGCGTGTCGACGGGCTTGCCCGTCCCCGGCAGTTCGAGCAGGGCGGCCGCCTCCTCCTCGGACAGGAACGACGGGACCTTCTTCTCCTGCCGGGGGGTCGCCAGGACCTTGGCCGGGTTCTCGGCCAGCCATTTCTTCTTCACCGCGAACCCGTAGAAGGCGCGCATGGCCGCGAGCTTGCGCCCGATCGTCGAGCGCTTCAGCTTTTTCTCGTGGAGGGTGGCCAGGAAGCCGCGCAGGACGACATTCCCGGCCTTGTTCCAGCGGACGCCGCTCTCGGCGAGGTAGCCGGCGAGCTGGCGGAGGTCCCGCTCGTAGGAGGCGATAGTGTGAGGGGATGCGTTTCGTTCGTGGCGGAGGTAGGCGAGAAACTCAGACAGTTCCTTGTTCATCGCTTCCGGGGTTCTCCCCTTCGGGCTTTTGCCCCTCGGCCCCGGCCTCTTCGGGCTTGGCCTGGTCCCAGACCTTCTCGACGGGCAGGGTCTCCTTGAAGGCGCACTTTTCGTTCCAGCAGTGGAGGTAGGGGTCGCCGCGCATGACATGCTTCTTCAGCAGGAACTTCTGGCCGCAGGCCGGGCAGGCTCGGTTGACCGGCTCGTCCCAGGTGGCAAAGGTGCACTTCGGGTAGTGGCTGCAGCCATAGAAGACCTTCCCCCGCCGGGTCTTGCGCCGGAGGATCTTCCCCCCGCAGCCGGGGACGGGGCAGTCGACGCCCGTCTCGGCGCTCTCCTTCTTGATGTACTTGCACTTGGGGTAGTTCGAGCAGGCGACGAACGGCCCGAACTTGCCGAACTTCTGGACGAGTTGCGAGCCGCACTTGGGGCACGTCTCGTCGAGGGGCTTGGATTCCCGCTTCGTCAGGCTCTCCCGGAACTTGCAGGCCGGGTAGCCGGAGCAGGCCTTGAAACGTCCGAAACGGCCGTCCTTGATGACGAGGGGCTGGCCGCACTTGGGGCACGTCTCGTCGATGGGGATGCCCGTCCGCTTAACCCCCTCCTCGCCCTCGACATTCTTCAGGTCCTTCTCGAGGAGGCCGTAATACTCGCGGAGGCTGTCGACCCATTTCTGCCCGCCGTCGCCGATCTCGTCGAGCTCCTCCTCCATATGGGCCGTGAAGGCATAGTCCATGAGCCCGGCGAAGTACTTGACCAGGAAGTCCGTAACGTACATGCCGAGCTCGGTCGGGGTGAACTTGCCCTTGTCTTTGGTGACGTAGGTCCGGTCCTGGAGAGTGGAGATGATCGGGGCGTAGGTGCTCGGCCGGCCGATGCCGCGCGATTCGAGCTCCTTGACCAGCGTCCCTTCCGTGTAGCGCGGCGGCGGCTCGGTGAACTTCTGCTTCGAGTCGAGGCCGAGGAGCCTGAGGACCTCGCCCTCGACGGCCTTGGGCAGGAGCTCCTTCTCGCCGTTGCCGTTCGGGTAGGCGGCGAGAAAGCCGTCGAACTTGACGACCTCGCCCTTGGCCTTGAAGCCGTAGACGCGGCCGGGCGACCCGGCGCCCGCGGGCGCCGGCCGGACGGCGATATCGAACTCCGTCTCCTCGATGACCGCCGAAGCCATCTGGGAGGCCATGAAGCGGTTCCAGATCATCCGGTAGAGGTCGTACTCCTCCTTCTTCAGGAACGTCTTAACCTTGTCCGGCGGAAGGTCGAGGTGGGCCGGCCGGATGGCCTCGTGGGCGTCCTGGGCCTTCTTCGGATTCTTGAAGAAGTGGGGCTTGGGGGGGACGTGGGCCGGCGAGAAGACCCTCTCGATATAAGCCCTGGCCGCCGCCCGGGCCTGGTCCGAGACGCGGACCGAGTCGGTGCGCATGTAGGTGATAAGCCCGGTCTGGCCCAGCTCGCCGATCTCGAGGCCCTCGTAGAGCTTCTGGGCGATGAACATCGTCTTCTTGACCGGGAAGCGGAGGAGGCGGAAGGCGTCCTGCTGGAGCGTGCTCGTGATGTAGGGAGGGCCGGGCTGGCGCCGCTTTTCCTGGACCTTGATCCCTTCGAGGACGAACGGCCCCTTCTCGCAGGCGGCGACCACCGCCTTGGCCTCGTCGCCGTTCCTGAGCTTGGCCTTCTTGCCGTCGACCTTGGCCAGGGCGGCCTTGAACGGCGGCGGGACGGCGGCCTCGAGCTGGGCGGCGATCGTCCAGTACTCCTCGGGGACGAAGGCCTTGATCTCCTTCTCCCGCTCGCAGATGAGCCGCAGGGCCACGGACTGGACGCGGCCGGCGCTGAGGCCCTTGCCGACCTTCTTCCAGAGGATCGGGCTGATGCGGTAGCCGACGAGGCGGTCCAGGATGCGGCGCGTCTGCTGGGCCTGGATCATGTTCTCGTCGAGGCCGCCGAGGTGCTTGAAGGCCTCCTCGACGCCCTCCTTCGTGATCTCGTGGAAGACGGCACGGGCGATATTCGGGTTGTCCTCGGCGATGAGCTGGCTCAGGTGCCAGGAGATGGCCTCGCCCTCGCGGTCCGGGTCGGCGGCCAGGATGACCCGGTCGCTCGACTTGGCCGCCTTCCGGAGCTCGGCGACGACCTTTTTCTTCTCCGGGATGACCTGGTAGGTCGGCGCGAAGTCCTTCTCGACGTCGACGCCGAGGGTCTTCTTCGGCAGGTCTCGGACGTGGCCCATGGAGGCCTTGACGACGTAATCCGCGCCCAGGTAATGGTTGACGGTCTTGGCTTTGGCCGGGGATTCGACGATGACCAGCGACTTTCCCACTCAGATACTCCTCTGGAACAGTTTGCCCGGGTGCTGCACGACGAGGCCGCGGAGCTCGAGGCCGAGGAGGAGGGCCAGCAGTCCCGAAACGGGCATGTCCGTCCTCTCCGCCAGGTCGTCGACATGGACGGCCGCGTCGGCAGGGAGCTCCTTCATCAACCGTCGCTCGTCTTCGCTCAGCGAATCCCGATTATTGTCCACCTTCTCTTCCTTCTGCGCAAGGAGTTTCTCCCGCCACGGCGGCGGCAGTTCCTCGGCGACATCCTCCCAGCTCTCGACGAGCTTGGCGCCGGCCTTGATCAGGCCGTGGACGCCCCGCGAGAGATCGGAGGTCACGCTCCCCGGCACGGCCATGACCTCGCGGCCCTGGTCAAGGGCGAAGCCGGCCGAGATGAGCGACCCGCTCCGCTCGGCGGCCTCGACGACGACCAGGCCCAGGGCCAAGCCGCTGATGACGCGGTTCCGGACCGGGAAGTGCGCCGCAAGGGGCGGTGTTCCAAGCGGGAACTCCGTCACCACCGCGCCGCTCTCGGCGATCTTCTCGGCCAAGCCCCGGTTCACGTCGGGGTAAAGGACGTCCAGCCCCGAGCCGAGCACGGCGACCGTGCGTCCTTCCCTGAGGGCCCCCCAATGCGCGCAGGTGTCGATGCCGACGGCCAGGCCGCTGACGACGGCGCAGCCGCGCGCCGCCAGGTCGCCGGCGAGCTTCCCAGCCACGGCCTGCCCGTAGGGGGTAGGCCGCCTCGAGCCGACGATGGCCACCGCCGGTCCGGCCAGAGCCTCGGCCCGGCCCCTGCAGTAAAGCACGGGGGGCGGGTCGAATATGTCCCTGAGCTGCCTCGGATATCCGGGGTCCTCAAAAGTCAAGAGAGTATACGCCTTTCCCCGGATTTTTTCCACTTCCGATGCGGCCTCGGCCAGGGCCCGTCCGGTCGCCACGGCCTCGAGGGCATCCGTGGGGATGCGCAGGCCGCCGAGGTCCCCGGCCGTGGCGCGGAGGAGCGCCGCGACCGTGCCGAAGCGCTCCAGGGCCCGCCGGCCGGCCGCCGGACAGCTGAGGAAGGCCAGGCGAAAGGCCAGCCAGTTGAGCGTCCGGTCGTCCACGCCGCGGTCTCCCTCAGGGAAAGACGCCTGGGCCACCGCGATCGTCCCATTCAGCCGATTAGGGACTGTCCTTTAGAAAGGGGACCGCCCGCTTTGTCTTTATTCTTCTCAGAAGTCCGGCTCTGGGTCACGCCGACGTACTTCTGATGTTCGCTCCCCAAAGTCCGCTCCCTGCCGGTGAGCGGGGGCTAGCGGAGGTGGCACCGAGGCCGCCCGAAAGCCCCCGTTTGGAGGGGGACCCGTGGCGTTCCGTTGCGGACCGGTACGGGGGAACCGGGACAGGTTCCCGGGGCCGGGGGATAAGGACGGCCTCGGCGCCACCCGTCTGGCGCGGACAGTCCCTACTTTTCGAACAAAACCGAGGCACCGGCGTAGGATGTGCCGGCCACCCCGTGCCTCCTCAGGGCGCGACTTTGACCCATTTCGCCGACGACGTTTCCCCCCGGACGATGGCCAGGCGGGAAACCGGAACGTCGAGGAACGCGGCCAGCCGCTCGAGAACCTCGCGGTTGGCCCGGCCCCGGTCGGGAGCGGCCAGGACCCGGACCCGGAAGGAGCCGTCGGCGAGCCTCTCGACCCCCGGCGCCTTCGACCGGGGGTGGACCTTGACCAAGAGGATCTCCGCCATCGCCCCCCTCGACGGCCCCGCGCCTAGCGCTTCTCGTCCAAGACCGAGCGGTATTTGAGGAAGAGATCCCGGAGGGCCTTCTTGGTGACGACGTAGCGGCTGAAAGAGATCGTCTGCGTCGAGCGGTAGGTGTCGTTCGAGCGGACGATGACATAGTCCCGGAGCGAGCCGACCTGGGTCTGGGGCGGGAAGCGGAACTCGACCTCCGCGGACCGCCCGGCCGGGATGACGATCGGGAACTGGGCGGGCTTGCCGCCGGCGAAGAACTTGACCTGCTCGTGGGCCATCTCGATCGAAAGCTCGAGCTCGCCGTCGTTGTGGATGACGACCTTGGCCGACGGCGCCTCGCCCTCGAGGCTCAGGCCGAGGTCGATGTTGTAGCGGTCGAGCTCGATCTTGGGCTGGGGCGGGACCTCGATGTCGGCGCTGACGCTCAGCTCGCGCCGCGAATCCTGGGTGTCGTTGCTGACGAGGTAGACGTATCGCGTCATCCGGCCGGCGTAGCCGTGGGTGTCCATCGTGACCTTGATCTTGCCCGCCTTGCCCGGCTTGACCTCCTTCTCGGAGACCAGGGCGGCGGTGCAGCCGCAGGTCGTCTCGACCCTCTCGACGACGAGCGCGTCCGTCCCGTCGTTCCGGAATTCGAACTCGTGGGTCAGGACCTCGCCCTGCTTGACCTTGCCGAAATCGTGGGCCGTCTCCTTGAAGGCGGCCCGGGCCTTCGTCGCGGCGGCGAGTCCGCCGGTCCCGGCCAGGACGAGGGCCGTCAGGCCGGCCCCCAGGGCGATCTTATAGAGAGTGCGGGTGCGCATCTTGCCCTCCTTTATAAACTCGCACGTTCATTTATACCCAATTTTCCCGCTTTTCCGCAAGCGAAGCCGCCGCGCCTCGGCAGCCGAGCCCGCTTCCGCCCCGCGCGATGCCGCGCCGGCGGCGGCCCGGAAGCTATTCTCCGGCGCGCGTGTGTCAATTCACTTAATCAGGCAACCCAAGCTCAGGCCGCCTTGAACCGGACCGGGGCTTGTGCTATATTAGCCCGAAAATGAGACGGAGGAAGGCCCCATCCGAAAAGCGCTTCTGGCCCTTGCGGACGGTTCCGTCCACGAGGGCGTAGGCTTCGGCGCGACCGCTAGGGTCGGGGGGGAAGTCGTTTTCAATACCGGGATCGTCGGCTACCCGGAGAGCATCACCGACCCGTCCTACCACGGTCAGATCCTCTGCCAGACCTATCCCCTCATCGGCAACTACGGCGTCAACCCGGCCGCGTTCGAGTCCGACCGGCCGCGCGTCGCCGGCTACGTCGTCTCCGAGCTCTGCGAAAAGCCGTCGCACGCTACGTCGGCGAAGACCGTCAACGACTGGCTCCGCGAGAGCGGCGTGCCGGGGATCGCCGGCGTCGATACCCGGGCCCTGACGAAAAAGCTCCGCGTCCACGGCGTCATGCCCGGTCTCATCGCCGTCTCGGACGGCCCGCTCAACGCCCGCCGGCTCCGGGCCGAGGCCATGGCCCTCGCCGACCCCAACGCGCGCGACCTCGTGGCCGAGGTCACGACGCCGGAGATCCGCATCGTGAACCCGAGGGCCGCGACGTCGGTCGTGCTCATCGACTGCGGCGCGAAGCAGGGCATCGTCCGCAGCCTTGCCCGCCGCGGCATCGCCGTCGTCCGCGTTCCGGCCGACACGGACGCCGCCCGCATCCTGTCCTTCTCGCCGCGGGGCGTCGTCATCTCCAACGGCCCGGGCGACCCCAAGCGGGCCGCGGCGACGATCGGCACGGTCCGGCGGCTGATGCGCGAGGGCGTGCCGCTTTTCGGCATCTGCCTCGGCAACCAGATCCTGGCCCTGGCCGCCGGAGCCGACACGTACAAGCTCAAATTCGGCCACCGCAGCCAGAACCAGCCCTGCCTCGAAGAGGGGACGAAGCGCTGCTACATCACGAGCCAGAACCACGGCTTCGCCGTCGACCGCCGCACGCTGCCGCGCGACTGGGCGCCCTGGTTCCGCAACGCCAACGACGGCACGAACGAGGGCATCCGCCACCGCCGCAAGCCCTTCTGGAGCGTCCAGTTCCACCCCGAGGCCTGCCCCGGCCCGACGGACACGGAGTTCCTCTTCGACCGCTTCCTGGAGGCCGCCCGGTGAAGAAGCCGCGGAAGGTCCTCATCCTCGGCAGCGGGGCGCTCAAGATCGGCGAGGCGGGCGAGTTCGACTACTCCGGGAGCCAGGCCATCAAGGCCCTCAAGGAAGAGGGCGTCGAGGTCGTCCTCGTCAACCCCAACATCGCCACCATCCAGACCTCCGAGGGCATGGCCGACCGGGTCTATTTCCTGCCCGTGACGCCCTATTTCACGGAGAAGATCATCGCCCGGGAGAAGCCCGACGGACTGCTTCTGTCCTTCGGCGGTCAGACCGCCCTCAACTGCGGCGTCGCCCTTTGGAAGAGCGGCGTCCTCGAGGAATACGGCGTCCCGGTCCTCGGCTCGCCCATGGAGGCCGTCGAGAAGACCGAGGACCGCGAGCTCTTCAACGAAGCCCTGGCCGAGGCCAATCTGAAGACGCCGCGCGGCATCGCCGTCCGCTCGGTCGAGGAGGGCCTTCGCGCGGCCGAGAAGGTCGGCTACCCGGTCATGGCCCGCGTCGCCTACGCCCTGGGCGGCAAGGGCAGCGGCATGTCGGGCACAGCGCGCGAGCTCCGCGAGGCCCTGCGCAAGGCCTTCGCCTCGGCGCCCCAGGTCCTCATCGAGGAGTACCTCGCCGGCTGGAAGGAGATCGAGTACGAGGTCGTCCGCGACCGGGCCGACAACTGCGTCACCGTCTGCAACATGGAAAATTTCGACCCGATGGGCATCCACACCGGGGAGAGCATCGTCATCGCCCCGTCCCAGACGCTGACGAATGAGGAGTACCACCGCCTCCGCGAGATTTCCATCCGCGCCGTCCGCCATTTGGGCATCGTCGGCGAGTGCAACATCCAGTTCGCCCTCAACCCGCGGAACGGCGACTACCGCATCATCGAGGTCAACGCGCGCCTCTCGCGGAGCTCGGCCCTGGCCAGCAAGGCCACCGGCTACCCGCTGGCCTTCGTCGCCGCGAAGCTCGTCCTCGGCCATCTCCTGCCCGACCTGCCGAACTCGATCACCCGGGTCACCTCGGCCTGTTTCGAGCCGGCCCTCGACTATCTCGTGATCAAGATCCCGCGCTGGGACCTCAAGAAGTTCGGCCGCGTCTCGAAGAAGATCGGCTCGGAGATGAAGTCGGTCGGCGAGGTCATGGCCGTCGGCCGGTCGTTCGAGGAGGCCATCCAGAAGGCGGCCCGGATGCTCCAGATCGGAATGTACGGCCTCGTCGCCAACGAGAACTACTCCTTCGAGAGCCTGGAAAAGGAGCTCCGCCACCCGACCGACGAGCGGCTGTTCGGCATCGCCGAGGCCTTCAAGAAGGGCTTCACCGTGCCGCGCATCCATGAGCTGACCCGGATCGACCGCTGGTTCCTCCACAAGATCAAGAACATCGTCGATTGCGAGGCGCGGCTCGGCGGGCGCCGGCTGTCCGCGGTCTCGGCCGAGCTCCTGGCCGAAGCCAAGCGCAAGGGCTTCTCGGACAAGCAGGTCGCCCTCCTCACCGGGTCGACCGAGCTCGGGGTGCGGCGGAAGCGCAAGCAGGCGGGAATCGTGCCCGCGGTCAAGCAGATCGACACCCTGGCCGCCGAGTACCCGGCCCAGACGAACTACCTCTACGTGACCTATAACGGCCGCGAGGACGACGTCCCCTTCCGCGACGGGCGAAACGGATCGAAGAAGGTTCTCGTCCTCGGCTCGGGGTCCTATAGCATCGGCTCGTCGGTCGAGTTCGACTGGTGCTGCGTCAACGCCGCCCTGGCCCTCAAGAAGATGGGCTATTCGCCGCTCATGGTCAACTACAACCCGGAGACCGTGTCCACGGACTACGACATCTGCGACCGGCTCTATTTCGACGAGCTGAGCTTCGAGCGCGTCCTCGATATCTACGAGAAGGAAAAGCCTCTGGGCGTCCTCCTCTCCATGGGCGGCCAGGTCCCGAACAACATCGCCCTCAAGTGCCACCGGGCCGGGATGCGCGTCCTCGGCACCCCGCCGCCGTCGATCGACCGGGCCGAGAACCGCTTCAAGTTCTCAAGGCTCCTCGACGAGCTCGGCGTCGACCAGCCCGAGTGGCGGGAGCTGCGGAGCGAGCGGGAGGCCAAGGCCTTCGCCCGGACGATCGGCTACCCGGTCCTCATCCGGCCGTCCTATGTCCTGAGCGGGGCGGCCATGAGCATCGTCTTCAACGAGCGCTTCCTCGACCGCTACCTGCGCAAGGCCTCCCTCGTCAGCCCCGAGTATCCCGTCGTCATCTCCAAGTTCATCATGAACGCCAAGGAGATCGAGCTCGACGCCGTGGCCGACCGGGGCCGGGTCGTCGCCTCGGCCATCGTCGAGCACGTCGAGAACGCCGGCGTCCATTCCGGCGACGCGACCATGGTCCTGCCGCCGCAGAAGCTCTACATCGAGACCATCCGCCGCATCCGGGAGATCGGCCGCGAGGTCGCCGGCGCGCTCAAGATCACCGGGCCCTTCAACATCCAGTTCATCGCCAAGGCGAACGAGATCAAGGTCATCGAGTGCAACCTGCGCGCCTCGCGCTCCTTCCCCTTCGTCTCCAAGGTCGCGCGAACGAACTTCATCGAGCTGGCCGTGGCGGCGATGATGGGCCAGCCCGTCCGGAACGGCAAAACGACCCTCGACCTCAACTACGTCGGGGTCAAGGCGCCGCAGTTCTCCTTCTCGCGCCTCAAGGGGGCCGACCCCATCCTCGGCGTCGAGATGGCCTCGACCGGCGAGGTCGCCTGCCTGGGGGACGACATCCACGAGGCCTTCCTCAAGGCCCTCCTCTCGGCCGGGTTCAGCCTGCCGCGGAAGAGCGTCCTCCTGACGATCGGCGGCGAGACCTCGAAACACCGCTTCCTCGAGCCGGCGCGCAGGCTCCACGCGATGGGGCTCCGCCTCTACGCGACGGAGCACACCTCGAACTTCCTGCGGCGGAACGGCATCGCCAACACCCGGCTCTACAAGGTCCACGAGCGCCGCGAGCCGAATATCCGCACGGCCATCGCTCGGCGGAGGATCGATTTCGTCATCTCCATCCCCAACCCGGAGAAGCGGGTCGAGTTCGACTCCGACTACCGCCTGCGGCGCATGGCCGTCGACTTCGCCATCCCCATCCTGACCAACCTCCAGGTCGCGGACCTCCTCGTCCAGGCCCTCGCCGACCACCCCCTCGAGAGCCTGGCCGTCAAGCACTGGGCCGAATACGAATAGCGGCCCGTCTTGACGGACTGTTGACCGAATCTTGACGGAGTCCTGACAACTCCTCACGGTCGGACGGCCATATTGAGGGCGCCCGGAGGGGGATGACCGATCCCCCGGCGGCCCGGGAAACCAGGAGCCCGGTCCGCGGGGCAAATGCAAAAGGGAGGTGGAGAATGAAAAAGGTCGTGCTCGGTCTCTTGGCAGTGGGGCTCTTGGCGTGCGGGCTCTTCGCCCAGGCCCCGGAGAAGAAATGGGCGTTCAGCATCAACCTGGGCGTCCAGACCAACCTCTGGCGGGGGAGCTCCTTCGACGAGGCCCAGGGGACGGTGGACCTGAGGGCCGGTTATCGGATCGGCAAGTCGTTCGAGATCAGCCCCGAGGTGATGTACGCCACCGGCTACAAGTTCCATACGGACTTCGGTTTCCTCTATCCCGGCGTCATGCTGAACTACCTGGCCAGGAACTTCTTCGTCGGGGCGGGCGCCGTCATCCCGGTCGCCTTCGGCCAGGGCAGCTCCAGCTCGGGCAACCCGGCGCCCAAGATCAATGTCGGATACATCGGCGATCACTTCATCCTGACAGCCTACATGATCATGTACACGGAGAGCGATCCCTCCGGCTACTGGAGCTTCCCTCACTTCAACTTCGTCGGCGCGTCGCTCGGCTACAGGTTCTGAGGCCTGGCCGCGCCTGAGGGCGGGGACGATCCTGGCGACTCCCCGCCCTCTCCATCGGCCGCCCGGCCGCATGCTCCTGTTCGCTGGCGTCCACACGCTCTTCGGAAGCGAATCTGTCTGGGGCGGAAGCGTCGGCGCCGTTTTCTGACGCGCCGCCGGCGCCTCAGGCTTGTTGAAGGCCCGGGCCTCGCATATAATGGGGACCGAAGGCGGCCGTCATGAATCCAAAGATATCCCGCATCGTCATTGCGGCCGTCCTTGCCTGCGCGGCTGTCGCGGCCCTTGCCCCGCTCGCGGCGGCCCAGGAGCAAACCGTGAGGCTCAAGGTCACGGCCGAGCAAGCCAACCTCCGCGAGAAGCCGGACATCGGCAGCGCCGTCGTCCAGCAGATCCCCGAGGGCACGGTCCTCGAAGCCGACCGGAAGGAGGGCGAATGGTATCTCGTGCGCTACGCCCTCGAGGACGGCGGGGTCATTGCCGGCTATATCCACGAGAGTCTGGTCGCGGTCATGGCACGGCCGGAGGGTGGCCGCGTTCCGGCAGGCCGGGAGACGAAGCCGCCGGACAGGCGGCCGCGCGGGACGGCCTCTCAGGCCGTGCCGGAAGGGGGCCTGGGCGCGTGGTCCGGCGTCCCCCCCTTTGACGTCTCTTTCTCGGCCGGCGGGAGCACGCTCGTCGCCGACGACCTCAACAAGGGGGCCCGCGGCCTGGCCGGGCTCAACACAGCCGCCCTCGACGCGACGCCGATTGGGTCCATCGGCTCCCTCCATCTGACCTACCTCTTCGGCTTCGACGCCTCCTGCCGTCTGTCCCGTAATTTCTCGCTAGCCCTGGGCATCGAATACATGCGAGGGTGGCGCTCGGGCCTGGTCACCTACCCGGGCCTGATCGTCCTCATGGCCTCGGGGCCGCTGACCTCGACGCACGTCTTCGTCCAGGCCGTCCCGGTCAAGCTTGGCCTGCGATTCTACCCCCGGCCCGATTTTTACATCCGGACGAGCGCGGTCTATTATTTCATCCGGGCGGGATACGACGACCGGCTGGCCTCGTCCGCCGAGGACTGGCAGGCTTGGACCGGCCGGGTCACGGCCCGCACGCTGGGCATGGAGGTCGCGGCCGGCGGCGAGTGGAGACTCGGGCCGCACGTCGTCGGCTTCGCCGAGGCCGGCTTCCGGCTGACCCCGGCCGTCGGTCTCGAAGGCACCGGGACGTCCACCGCCTCGATCATGGCCGACGGCCCCGTCACCGAATCGGGCCCGCTGTGGTTCTACGAGCAGCGGGGCGCCGACGGCCGCGGCCATGACCTCGTCTTCGTCCACGCCGCGGCGCCCTCCGGCGCCGACATCCTCGACGCGCGCAAGGCCTCGCTCAACCTGAGCGGCACGACCCTCCGCCTGGGGGTCAGGTTCCGCGTCTAGACGAGGAGAATGCCATGGCCCTCAACCCGAAGCTCCTGAGCATCCTGGCCTGCCCCCTCTGCCGGACCGAGGTCCGGCTCACCGCCGACGAGAAAGGGTTGAAGTGCCCGACCTGCCAGCGCGTCTACCCCATCCGCGACGACATCCCCGTCATGCTCATCGACGAGGCGGCGATCGAGCCGACCCGGCCGGTCAAAGACCCGTCGAAGACGGGTCCCTGAGACCGCCGGCATCACGGGCTATGGAATTCCGGGACATGAACCAAATCTCCTGATTCGGCATCGTGTCCCGGAAATTCCCGACGCCGCGGAAAAGGGCGCCCTGGGCGATTTCGGGACGGGCCCGTCCCTTTATTTGCACCTTCGTTTGCCCTATAATGACGTATCATGTGCGGCGTCATCGGGATGTGGGCCAATGATTCGGTCATCCGCGACCTCTATCAGGGACTGCTGGCCATGCAGCACCGCGGCCAGGACGCGGCGGGCATCATCACCTACGATGGCCGGTTCCACACGGAGAAGGGCAACGGCCTTGTCAGGGACATCTTCACTGTCGAGGCCATCCAGCACCTCCGCGGCCCGATCGGCATCGGCCACACCCGCTACCCGACCGTCGGCGGCGGGGGGGGGCAGGACGCCCAGCCCTTCCAGCTCAACTCTCCGTTCGGCATCATCATGGCCCATAACGGCAACGTCGCCAACTACCGGGAGCTCAAGGAAGAGCTGTTCGAGAAGCACCACCGGCTGCTGAACTCCGACTGCGACGTCGAGATCATCCTCAACATCTTCGCCGAGTCCCTGGCCCACGAGCGGGCCCGGACCCTCGAGCCCGAGCACATCTACCGGGCCGTCGAGAGCGTCTACCGCAAGGTCAAGGGCAGCTACTCCGTCGTCGCCTACATCGCCGAGCAGGGCATGGTCGCCTTCCGCGACCCCTACGGCATCAAGCCCCTGGCCTACGGCGTGCGCAAGGACGGCCTCCTCCCCTCTTACGCCTTCGCTTCCGAGACGGTCACGCTGAGCATCATGAGTTTCGGCGAAATGCGGGACGTCGAGGCCGGCCAGGTCGTCTTCCTCGACAAGGGCCGGCGCCTCCACATGAAGCGCCTCGTCAACCGGACCCACTCCCCGTGCCTCTTCGAGTGGGTCTATTTCGCCCGGCCCGACTCCTTCATCGACAAGGCCAACGTCTACAAGGTCCGGGTCAACCTGGGCCGGTTCCTGGCCGCCGAGATCCGCAAGCGCAAGCTCGGCATCGACGTCGTCGTCCCCGTGCCGGACTCGGCCCGGGACGCCGCCATCGAGATCGCCCGCAAGCTCAACCTGAAATACAGCGAGGCCCTGGTCAAGAACCGCTACATCGGCCGGACCTTCATCATGCCGGCCGACGAGAAGCGCAAGGACTCGGTCCGCCAGAAGCTCAGCCCCATCGCCTCCGAGCTCAAGGGGAAGAAGGTCCTCCTTGTCGACGACAGCATCGTCCGGGGCAATACCTCGCGGGCCATCGTCCAGATGGTCCGCGACTGCGGCGCGAAAAAGGTCTACTTCGCCTCCTACTCCCCGCCGCTCCGCCATCCCTGCGTCTACGGCATCGACATGCAGACGAAGACGGAGTTCGTGGCCCAGGGCGCCAGCGAGCGGGAGGTGGCCCGCAAGATCGGCGCCGACAGGGTCATCTACCAGAGCCTGGCCGCCCTGAAGAAGGCCGTCCAGGTGGAGAACCCCAGGCTCAAGAACTTCTGCGCCGCCTGCTTCGACGGCGTCTACCCGACGGGCGACATCACGCCCGACCTCCTCGAGGACATCGAAGAGGAGCGCAAGCTCGCCCAGGACGCCCAGCTCGAGCTCGTCATCTAGCCTCAGAGCCCGAAGCCGCGCAGCCCGCCCAGGACCTCCGGCGTCCGCCCGATGTTGCCGATCGCCACGGACAGCCGGAACTCGGTCTGCGGCGGGACGCGGAAATAGTAGACCCGGACCTCGGCCTGGAAGTCCAGGCACTGGTAGTGATAGACGACCTGGCCCGCGGTGTAGAGGAGCTTGTGCTCCTGGAGGTTGTAATCGATGTCGCCGACGAGCTCGAGCCCGGCCCCCGGCAGGCGCAGGCCGCCGGAGAGGCCGAGCTGGTGGCGGTTGTAAAGGGAGGCGAGCGAGGGGTCGACGCCCGTCGCCCAGGAGTTCATGCTCTTATACCAGTTCAGGGACAGGAACCGCCCGTCCGGCCGCGAGCCAGCCGTGGCCGTCAGCCGCAGGCTCGAGAAATTGTGATAGTAGGGGTTGTAGCCGGCGGCGGCGTCGAGGCTAAAGGTCTCCTTCGGGTAGTATCGCAGCGTCCCCGTGATCTCTGAGAAGCGGGGCGGCTTGCCGTCGACGAGGTACTGGCCGAGGGGGCCCGTGGCCGGAGAAAAATAATAGGTCTGGGCGAGGCCGACGGAGAGGACCTCGACGGGCAGGCCGGCCTTCTTGACGAAGAAACGGCTGTTGACGCCGTAGGCCAGCTGGTGGAAGCGGAAGAAGCCGTAGGAGGTCACGAGACGCGAGGCGTCGTTGACCGGGCTGTCGTAGGTGTAGGTGAGGAAGGGCTCGACGATGTTCTTGAGCCGCGGCTCGCCGCCCCGGCCGAAGAAGATGCGGCTGAAGACGGGGCCGGTGACGGCGACGTTGACGGCGAGGTTCCGGGTGAAGAGCGGCTCGCCGACGATCTGGGTCGTGCCGGGGGCGAGGGTTTGGCCGTAATAGTGGAAGTTCGCCGCGACCGAGGTGTCGGCGGTGAGCCAGGGGATGGAGGAGAAGGGCAGGCTCAGGGTCGGGCTGAGGAAGAGGTCGTTGGCGTGCCGCTCCGCCCCCGTGTCGTATTGCGACCGCCAGCCGTACTGCCAGTTCTTGAAGCCGCCCGTCAGCGAGAAATAGACCGGCGCGAACAGGCGGACCCGGAAGACGTTGAGGTTGACCTCGGGAAGCGACGTGCTGACGATCGAATCGCCGACCTGCTCGAAATAGGTCTCGAACCGGGAGACCCGGACGCTGATGTTGAAGCGCGACCAGGACCGGCTCAGGTAGGCCTGGGCGCTGCGGTTCGAGATCGAAGCGCCGCGGAAGCTCGGGTCGAAGTTCCGCAGGAAATCGAACGAGCTCTCGGCATCCACGTGCGCGGCCAGGGTGAAGCCGAAGGGCAGGGCCTGGCTGTGGTTGAGCCGGACGACCGTAGCCGGGGAGGGCCGGGCGCCCGAGGCGTCCCTGTTGAAGGTGAAATAATAGAGGTTGACTTGGCCGCCCGTCCCGCCCTCGAAAAGATAGCGGTACTCGAGCCCCGCGCCCAGGCCGACCTTCGGGTAGGCGTCGAGCCCGACCGTGGCGTCCATGTTGCGGGCCAGCGCCCAGTAGAAGCTCTGGGAATAGGAGAAGCCCTTGGCCTCGGAATAGCCGAGCTTGGGCATGAGGAAGCCCGTGGCCCGGTCCCGCAGGGGATAGCGGAGGTACGGGAGATAGAAGACGGGGACATTCTTGACCGAGAGGACGGCGTTCCGCATCTCGATGTGGTCGTCCTTCTCGAGCTCGGCCCGGGAGAAGGAGAAGCTCCAGCGGGGCACGGGCTGAGTGCAGGTCGTGACCCGGGCCCGGCTGAGCTCGTAGAGGTCGTCGCCCTCGCGCTCGACCGAGCCGGCGGAGAAGAGGATGGTCGGCTGGATGAGGCCCGAGGCCTTCTCCACCCGGCCCCGGCCCGTGCCCAGATTGAGGAAGGCCCGCTCGGCCCGGGTGACCTCGTCGCGCGCCTGGATGACGACGTTGCCCTCGGCCATGAGCTCCTTCGTCGCCGGGTCGTAGCTCACCCGGTCGGCGAAGAGCCGGAACTCCCCGTAGTGGATCTCGACGTCCCCCGAGGCATAGATGCGGTCCTTGTCGAACTCCTTGGTCCGGGCGACGATGCGGACTTCGGGCGGCGGGGAGGCGGCCGCCTGCCCTGGCGCGGCCGCCCGTTCCTGGGCGGCGAACGACGGCGACAGCTCGCGGCCGGACGGCGACGCGACGGACATGGCCAGGAGCACGAGGGTGAGCGCGGCCGGGAAGGCGGGGAAGCGGCGCCGCGGCCGGAGAGGGCGGACATTCACGCCCGGGAATTTAGCACATCCTCCAACGGCGACGCAAACGGCGGCGGCGGGCCGCTCAGCCGTCCGGCGGATGTTCCCGCTCGTATTTCCTCAGGGCCCGGAAGAGGTTAAGGATCCCCGAGACGACGCCGAGGACGGTGAAGGTGAGAAGAAGCCAGGGCCGGGTGCCGAGCCAGCGGTCGAGGAAGTAGCCGAAGACGAGCCCGACGATGATGGACGATGGGAGCATCAGGCCGAGCGAGCTCAGCTCGGCGATCCTGCGGAAGTCGGGGAGCCGGGGCCGGTCGCCGGGCATGCTACTCCAGGCCCGCCTTCCGCCCGACGCCGGATTCGTCGGCCGCGCCCCGGGTCCGGCCGGCGCCGGCCCAGGCCTGGCCCTCGAGGACGAGCGCGTTCCAGCCGAAGCCGAACCCGAAGGCCAGGCAGAAAAGCTCGAACATCTCTTCGAACGACGCGCCCGCCATGGCCTCGTCGAAACGCGGGAAAATGACGAGCGTCAGGATGACGCCGAGGACGAGCGAGGCCAGGGCCGAGACGAGATACCGGCGGCCGAAGCCGCGGACGCGGCCCTCCCGCAGCTTCCGCAGCCAGGGCAGGAGGGTCCGGGCCATGACCCCCGCGAAGATGCCCATGAGCCTGACCAGGAACGCCGTTGACATGCGCGCCTCCCTCGTCCGTCGCGGTCTCTTTCGGTCCCGGCGCTATTCTCCGGGACGGGGCGCGCCCTTGTCAAGGGCTCCGCGGAACGTGCTATACTGGACCCCGCGGCCCGCCGCCCGGGCCCCGAAGAAGGAGCCATGCCGGAAAGCCCGTTCGACGCCCTCGAGGAGCGCATCCTCGGCCGCATCCCCGGCGAAGTCCTGGCTCTCTCGGCCGTCCTGGCCCTGGCCGCCTGGCCCCTCTTCGACGGCCTCGCGGCCGCCCTCTTCTTCGCCGGCGGAGCGGTCGCGGCGGCTAGCTTCATCTGGCTTAAGCGTTCCCTGACCCGCCTCCTCGACCGGGGCCGGACCGGCGCCCTCCGCTCGACGGTCCTTCTCTACGCCCTCCGCCTCGCCTTGATTTGCGGCGTCTTTTTGACTATAATCCTCCTCTTTCCGAGGAAGATCCTGGCCTTCGGCGCCGGCTTTTCCACGATCGTTCCCGTGTTCCTCGCTGAAGCCGTCGGGGCCCTTCTTCGCATGAAGACATGGAAGGCTTAGAGCACCCTCTTTTCATCGTCGAGCTCTTCAACCGGGTCTTCGGCAGGCCCCTGGCCTCGCTCCTCGCCCTGGCCGGGATCAAGGTCCACGACCCCCTCCACCTCTTCCCCGACTACATCGTCATGGTCATCATCGTCGCCGCCCTCCTCATCATCATCTTCAGCCTGGCCAGCCGCAAGCTGACCCTCGTCCCCGGGGCGCGACAGAGCTTCCTCGAGATGATCTACGGGATGTTCGAGAGCGTGCTCACGGACACCATCGGCCCGCAGGGCAAGGCCCACCTTCCGCTCGTGGGCACGGTCGGCATCTTCGTCTTTTCGTGCAATATCATCGGCCTCGTCCCCGGCTTCATGTCGCCGACGAGCAAGCTCAACGTGACCGTCGGCTGCGCCCTGGTCGTCTTCTTCTACTACCACGCCCAAGGGGTCCGCGCTCAGGGCCTGAAGTATTTCAAGCAGTTCATGGGCCCCATCCCGGCCCTGGCGCCGCTGATGATCCCGATCGAGATCATCAGCCATTTCTCGCGGCCCGTCTCGCTCTCCATGCGGTTGTTCGGCAACATCTTCGCCGAGGAGCTGCTCATCGTCATCATGGCCTCGATCGTCCCGTTCCTGCTGCCCCTCCCCTTCATGGCCGTGGCCATCTTCACGGCCTTCATCCAGGCCTTCGTCTTCGTCCTCCTCTCCTGCATCTACATCGCCGGGGCCGTCACCCACGAGGAGGAACATTAAATGGCAACAAAAAGGAGTCCCGCCATGTCCAAGAAACTTAGAGTCCTGAGCCTGCTTGTCTTCATCGCCGCCGTCTCCGCCGCGCCGCTCCTGGCGCAGGAGGCCGGCTCGCCGAGCCCGGCCAAGGCGTCTCTGTTCAAGATCTCGCTCATCGCCGGAGCCGCGATCATCTCCCTGGCCGTCATCGCCGGCGCCTTCTGCCAGGCCAAGGCCATCAGCAGCGCCTGCGAGGGGATCTCCCGAAACCCGGCCGGCGCGCCGCACATCCGGTTTCTGCTCATCTTCGGGCTGGTCCTCATCGAGACCCTGGTCATTTACGCCCTGCTCATCACCATCATCATCCTGATGGTCCAGTGGGGCAAGTACGTCTGAGCCGGACCGTCCGGGCGCTGCGCGGCCTCGGCCGCCGCTCGCTGACCCTCGCTCGGTGAGGGGGCGACGGGTCGCGGGGCCGCCGCGGGCCGCCCGGCCTTCGGGGCGAATGTCGCTCTCGCCGTTCAGGATATTGGCCGCTTCCTTCAGGCGGTTCTATGAAGACAAGTGCTTCACCTCCGCCATCGTCGTTTCCTATTTCGCCCTCCTCTGCTGCGTCCCCCTCATCGCCCTCTTCATCTACATCTCGGCCAAGATCGTCGGCAGCCCGGCCATCGCCCTGCGGAGCCTCAACATCTTCACCGACGAGTTCTTCGCCCGCAACGACCCGAGCTTCTTCACCAAGCTCCAAGGGATCTCGGACAGCGTCCGGAACCTCGGGATGTTCGGCCTGCTCGGCTCCCTCGTCGCCGGGAGCTTCTTGTTCTCGAGCCTCATCGCCGCCATCAACAACATCTTCAGGACCCGCTACCACAGGTCTTTCTTCTACAACCGGCTCATGGAATACCTGGTCATGTTCATCATCGGCGTCGTCATGGTCACCTCGCTGGCCATCACGACCATCTGGACGGCCGTGGGCAGGTCCATCCAGGAGAGCGAGATCGTGCGGTCATATTTCAACCCGCACGCCGTCAGCCTGGCGAATAACATATTCCTGAAGTACGTGATCCCTTACCTCTTGACCTTTCTCGTCTTCTTCATCCTCTTCAAGTTCATCCCCGAGACCAAGGTCCACACGAGGGCGGCGCTCCTGCCGGCAGCGATCACGGCCCTTCTCTATGAGATCTTCAAGCGCATCTTCGCTTTCTACGTCGTCCACTTCTCCGCCGTCGGCATCGTCCTCAACAAGCTCCTCCAGGGGACGCTGACCTCGATCATCTTCTTCCTGCTGTGGATCTCCACGTCCATGCTCATCCTGCTCTGGGGTGTCGAGCTGGCCGCCCTGATCAACGAGAAGCTGGAGGCG
>DATKJS010000130.1:0-2973 GCA_035543515.1 Terriglobales bacterium
GACGCGCAGGCTCTGGTCGGCGTGGTGAAAGCCGCCCGGCAAGAGCTTGCCGAGGGTGTCCTCGCCGGCGTGGCCGAAGGGGGTGTGGCCGAGGTCGTGGCCGAGGGCGATGGCCTCGGTCAGGTCCTCATTGAGGCGAAGGGCCCGGGCGATCGTCCGGGCGATCTGGGAGACTTCGAGGCAGTGGGTCAGCCGCGTCCGGTAGTGGTCGCCGAAGGGGGAGAGGAAGACCTGGGTCTTGTGCTTGAGGCGCCGGAAGGACTTCGAGTGGATGATGCGGTCGCGGTCGCGCTGGAAATCCGTGCGCAGGACGTGCTGCGCCTCGGGCCGGGCGCGGCCCTTGGAGCGCGAGCTGAGGCAGGCCCGCGGCGAGAGGACCTTCTGCTCGGTCCGTTCCAGCTCTTCGCGGATGGTCAAGGCCTCTCTCCCGGCGGCGCTGATTATAGCAAAAAGCGGCGGCCTTCCGCCAGCGTGCGGAATGGACCCGCCGCGGAGGTGGGCTTGACGCCCCCTTCTCTGCTAGAATGGGGCCATGAGCGGATCGGTCGCGGCCAACGTCGCCGCCATCCTCGCGGCGCTGCCGCCGGGGGTCGAGCTCGTCGCCGCGGCCAAGACCCGGACGGCCGCAGAGATCCTCGAGGCCGTCGAGGCCGGGGTGCGGATCGTCGGCGAGAACTACGTCCAGGAGGCCGAGAGCGCCATTGCCGCCGTCGGCCCCAAAGCCCGCTGGCACTTCATCGGCCATCTCCAGACGAACAAGGCCCGCAAGGCCGTCGCCCTCTTCGACCTCATCGAGACCGTGGATTCCGTCGGATTGGCCCGGGAGATCGACAAGCGGGCGGCCGCGCTGGGAAGGACCATGCCCATCCTGATCGAGGTCAACAGCGGCCGCGAGCCGCAAAAGGCGGGCGTCCTGCCCGAGGACGCGGAGGCCTTGGTTCGAGAGATCGCCGTGCTCCCGAACGTCCGGGTCTCCGGGCTCATGACCATGGGCCCCTTCGAGGGCGACCCCGAGGCCTCGCGTCCTTATTTCAAGGAAACGAGGAGGGTCTGGGAGGCCCTCCGTGCCGCAGCCGTGCCCGCCGTCGAGATGCGGCGCCTCTCCATGGGCATGACCAACTCCTGGCGCATCGCCGTCGAGGAAGGCGCGACCCTCGTCCGCATCGGCACGGCCATCTTCGGCCCGCGGAGCTAGGCCCCCGGCCTCATCGGCAGGGCTGGCGCCCCTCCGGTCGCCCGCCCCTCCCCCACCGTCACTCGTACCGCAGGGCCGCGATCGGGTCGAGAAGCGAGGCCTTGTAGGCCGGATAGTACCCGAAGAAGATGCCGATGATGGCCGAGAAGCTGACGGCCAGGATGATCGAAAACGGCGTGATGACCGTCGACCAGCCGGCCAGGGCCGAGATGATCTTGGAGACCGCGACGCCGCCGAGCGTCCCGATGATGCCGCCCACCATCGACAGCGTTACGGCCTCGGCGATGAACTGCTGCCGGATGGCCTTCGTTTTGGCCCCGACGGCCATGCGGATGCCGATCTCCCGCGTCCTCTCCGTGACCGAGACGAGCATGATGTTCATGATGCCGATGCCGCCGACGAGGAGCGAGATGCCGGCGATGCTGCCGAGCAGGATGGTCATGATCTGCGTGGACTCGGCGGCGCTCTCGGCGACGTCCGACATGTTCCGGACCGTGAAGTCGTCGTCGCTCCCGGGCATGATCTTGTGCCGGTCGCGCAGGAGGACCTCGATCTCCCTCTTGGCCTCGGCCATCATGTCGCTGCTGACGGCGGAGACGTCGATGGAATTGACGTAATCGATGCCGGCGAACCGCCTCATGCAGGTCGTGTAGGGCACGGCGATCATGTCGTCGCGGTTGAAGAAGCCGCCCGACTCGCCCTTCGACTTGAGGACGCCCAGGACCCGGAAGGGGATGCTCCGGATGCGGATGACCTGGCCGACGGGGTCCTGCCCCTGGTCGAAGAGGTTCTTGGCGACCTCGCTGCCCAGGACGCAGACCTTGCCCGCGGCCCGGACCTGGGCGTCGTCGAAGTACGTGCCGTCCTCGACGGGCCAGCTGCGGATGTCGGGATAATCGGCCCCGGTGCCGGAGATCTGCGTGTTCCAGTTCTTGTTGGCGTAGACGACCTGGCCGCGCGAGTTGACCGAGGGCGAGATGGCCCGGACGGCGTCGCAATACTGGAGGATGGCCTTGGCGTCGTCCTCCTTCAGGCTTGTCCGGCTCCCGGCCTGGCTGCGCACGCCCTGGACGTTCTGGTTCCCCGGGTAAACGAAGAGCAGGTTCGTCCCCATGGAGTTGAAGCGGTCCTGGATGCCGCGCTTGGCGCCCTCGCCGATGCTGACCATGGCGATGACGGCGCCGACGCCGATGATAATGCCCAGCGCGGTCAGGAACGTGCGCATCTTGTTCTTGGTCAGGGCCCGGATGGAGACTTTCATGATCTGCAGGAAATGCAGGAAAGAGCTTTTCATGTTCAATCCTCCCGGACGATCAGTCCGTCCTTGAGGTAGATCCGGTGCTTCGCCCAAGCGGAGATGTCGGGCTCGTGGGTGACCATGACGACAGTCATCTTTTTCGCCTCGTTGAGGTTCTTGAAGATGCTCATGACCTCGTAGCTCGTCTTGCTGTCGAGGTTGCCCGTCGGCTCGTCCGCCAGGATGAGCGTGGGGTTGTTCAAGAGGGCCCGGGCGATGGCCACCCGCTGTTGCTCGCCGCCCGAGAGCTGATTCGTCTTGTGATGGGCCCGGTCGCGCAGCCCGACGGAGGCCAGCGCCTCGAGGGCCATCTCCTGCATGTTCCGGCCGTTGATATGGGAGTAGAGGAGGGGGAGCTCCGTGTTCTCCAGGGCCGTCGTCCGGGGCAGGAGGTTGAAGCTCTGGAAGACGAAGCCGATCTTCATGTTCCGGATGCGGGCCAGCGTGTTCTTGTCGAGCTTGGAGACCTCCTCCCCGTCCA
>DATKJS010000131.1:0-8220 GCA_035543515.1 Terriglobales bacterium
CCTTGGCAAACCTATTTCGCCGACCATCCGGAGTACTTCGCCCTCGTCAACGGCAAGCGCGTCATCGACCAGCCGTGCCTCTCGCGGCCCGAGGTCCTCGACATCGTCGTCGCCAAGCTGCGCGAGGAAATGGCCGCCCAACCCGACCGGGTCCTCTGGTCGGTCAGCCAGAACGACAACGAGACCTACTGCCAGTGCCCCGAGTGCAGGAAGGCGATCGAGGAAGAGGGCTCGCCCGCCGGGCCCGTCATCCGCTTCGTCAACCGCGTCGCCGCCCTCTTCCCGGACAAGACGATCTCGACCCTGGCCTACCAGTACTCACGGACGGCCCCGCGCCAGACCCAGCCGGCGGCGAACGTCCAGGTCATGCTCTGCACGATCGAGCTCGACCGCAGCCAACCGATCGCGGAGGCGCCCTCGAGCCGGTCGTTCGTCCGGGACATGGTGGACTGGAGCCGCATCTCGAACAACCTCTATCTCTGGGATTACACGGTCGACTTCGCGCACTCGGTCTCGCCCTTCCCGAACCTCCATGTCCTCCAGCCGAACATCCGGTTCTTCGTGTCGCACGGCGTCCGCCAGCACTTCCAGCAGACGAACACGAGCCCGGGCCACGAGTCGAGCGAGCTCAAGTCGTATCTCCTAGCGCGGCTGCTCTGGAATCCGGGCGTCGACGCGAACGCGGTCATGAACGAATTCCTGGCCGGCTACTACGGCAAGGCCGCGCCGTTCGTCCGGCGCTATATCGGCTCCCTCCAGGCCGCCCTCGAGCGGACCGGGGCCAAGCTCGGCATCTACGAACCGCCGGCGGTCCATGCCGACGATTTCCTCTCGGCGCCGGACATCGCGGCCTACGACGCCCTCTTCGACAAGGCCGAGGCGGCTGCGGCCGGCGACGCCGCCGTCCTCGGGCGCGTCCGCACGGCCCGCCTGCCGCTGACCTACGCGAAGCTCGAGATCGGCAAGAACGACATGTTCGGGCCGCGCGGCTTCTACGCCGAGCACGGCGGGCGGTTCGCGCCGCGACCGGAGATGGTCCGGCTCCTTGACGAGTTCCACGCCCGCTGCCTGGCCGCCGGCGTCCGGACGCTCAACGAGTCGAGCCTGACCCCCGACGATTATCATGAAGCTGCCAAGCGCTTGATCGACGTCCAGGTCGAGGACAACCTGGCCTTCAGGCGGCCGGTCACGGCCGACCCGCCGCCCTCCCCCAAGTACGCCAAGGGCGACCTCTCCGTCCTGACCAACGGCGTCCGCGGCGCCAACGACTTCAAGGTCCACTGGCTCGGCTGGGAGGGGGTCGACTTTACCCTGACCCTCGACCTCGGGAAGCCGGCGGCGCCGCGCGAGATCTCGCTGAGCACGCTCTCCGACTTCCGAAGCTGGATTCTCCATCCGCAAAGCGTTGCCTGCGCCGTCTCCGAAGACGGCCTTTTATTCCGGGACGTGGGCACGATCGCCGTCGAGGGCGACCACCGGGGCGAGGCGGCCGTCCGGCCCTTCGTCTGGGCCGGGCCGTTCGGCGGCGCCGTCCGCTACGTCCGCTTCCGCGTCGAGGGGACGAAGCGGCTGCCCGACTGGCACGTCTCGGCCGGCGGCCTGTCCTGGGTCTTCGTCGACGAGATCGTCGTCCGGCAGTCTGGGGTCGGACCTCGGCATCCAGCAGAGAATAAATGAATTAAACTAAAGAACAAGCCCATCTCCGGGCTTAACTCGAGGATTTTATCCCTGAAAAGACCCACTTAAGGATTCCCCTCGTGCGGCTCGAGGATCCCTATTTCGTCTGCCTAGTGCCAAGGGCGTCGGCCGCCACCGTGGCCGTAGCCCTGGCCAGGACCGCCGCGGACCGCTTCGCTATGGCGTTGTAGTAGGGGAGGAACCGCATCGCCTCGGCCGTGTCATGCTGTTCGAGGTTGCGGGCCCAGCGGTAGCCGACAGGCTGGTACCAGAGCTCGGCCTCGACCTTGAACGGCCCCCTGGCGCCGCCGAGGTCGACCGAGTACACGACCCGGTCGCCGCCCCCCCTGAAATCGGCGTCGTCGGCCGCCCCGCCCATGACCGCGATGTCCGCGTCCGCGCCGGCCTTGTCGAAGCCGTCGGGAAGCAGCCGGTTGTCCTTGAGGTAGCGTGTCGCCGTCAGCAGGACCGTGGTCACCGAGCCCTCCGGGCTCCCCAGGATGCTCTCGTAGATCTCGACCTGCTCGGGGCGCTCGATCCGGGCGTAGTGCGGTTCGTAGGCCCCGGCGTCCCGGTCGTTGTCGTTCCCCGCGATCGACCCGTCCGCCTTCATCCGCCCCGACTCGAAGACGATGTCGCCGGCCCCGTTCCGGACAGCGATATGGATCCAGGCTCGGCGCGAGGGATAGGCGGTCGGGAGCTTATGGCCGGCGAAGTTCTCGACGCGGAGCAGCGCCTCGAGACGCCCGCCTCCGACCCCGCACTTTTCGATGCTGAGTCGGGCCGAGGCCGTTTCCAGGTGATCGACCGTGCGCCGCGCCGCGGCCTCAAGGTCCTGCGGCAGGGCGGCCACCCAGAGATCCTTGCGGCCGGCGTTGAGGATCACTGGCATGAGGAAGTTCCCGGCCAGGAAGACGTGCCTCCCGACCTCGCTTCGGGGCTGCCCGAGGACGCCGGTGATGGGCACGGCCGTCTCGACCGCGGGCATGTGGCACGATTGGCAGCTCCGGGCGCCCTCATAGGCGCTGTGCTTCCACTCGAGATAAGGGACCTGCTCCGGAAGCTCGCCCGCCGGCCGCCCGGCCGCGTCGAGGGCCTCGGTGATGAGCGTGTGGCAGGTCGCGCAGAGCTCAGCCTCGCGCATGTGGGGACCCTGGACGGGGACGAAGCGGGCCGAGGACCTCATCAGGGACTGCCGCCCCTTGTCGACCTCGTAGGGTCCGAAGACCTGGCGCTCGCCCAGCGGCGTCTTGGTGTCGACCAAGAACCCGGCCACGAAGCTCGACCTCTGCCCGAGATTGTCCTTGCGGATCTGGTGGCACATCGAGCAGGAGACGCCGTCTATGGCCATGAGCCCCGCCGGGGATTGCGCGGCCGCCGGGCCCGCGCCGGGGAGGTTGGCGAAGACCCCGGCCATGCGCCCCGCCGTCTTGGTTTCGTATCGGAGCATCGGCATGTGGCAGGCCGCGCACTCGTTCTCGATGGCCGGGCGGGCCGCGGCGTGGACGAGCGTCTCCCTCCGGACCGAGGCCTGCCAATAGGGGTCGCGGGCGGAGTTGGCCATCATCGACGGCCGCCAGCTCGTCCCGAAGGAGATGTCATCGCCCTGCGGCGTGACGATCCCGTTATGGCAGGCGACACAGCGGTCCGACGTGAAGAAGAGGGAGGGGAGCGGCGCCGGCGCCTTCGCCGCCGCCGCCAGGGCCAGGAGCAGCAGCGCGGCCGGCCAGGAGGACCGGACACAATGGTCCTTCGTCTTCGCCATGGCCTCACCATCCCTCGAACATCGTGCCGTCGAACCAGTCCCAGATGAGGTAGAAGACGACCTGGGCGGAGCGGCCGGCCGTGTTGTTGACCGGCAGCCGGACGCCGACGTTGGCCATGATGTGCTTCCTTTTGCTGAGGGTCACTTGGAACTGGGGAACGACATCCAGGTCGACCTTCGCGCCGGCGGTGAGCTCACGGACGGCGAGCAGCTCGACCATGGGCGACCAGGTCCGGCCGAACCGGCCCGTGTCGAAGCTCTTGCCCAAGGCCAGGTTGAAATAGGCCTCGTTTTCGGCCTTCGAGGTGCGGAAAGGGATCTCGAGACCCGCCTGGGCCTGAAGGAAGACGTCGGCGGCGAAGAGCCGGCCGAACGAAACGAAGGGCTCGAAGATGAACGTGCCTCTGCCGAAGCCGTGCGCCCGGTCCCCGGTCGGGGCGATGATCTCCGCCGTGGCGCTGAGGATCGAGCCGCTTTCATAATCATGGTAGAGGAGCCGCTTCAGTCCCGCCGAGGCGTCGCCCAGGTTCGCGCTCCACGCGAGCCCGCCGGTCGTGTCCGGGGCGCGCTGCCAGCCGAAGGGCACGGCCAGCTCAACCTGCATTCGGGCGCCGAAGCGCTGCTCGTAGATGATGGCGTTCGAGACGAGGCCGTGGCCCGTGGTATCGACGGCGGTCGTCAGCACCGCCTCGTCCTCGGGGAAGGCCTTTTCGGTGAACTGGGCCCGGGGGAGGTTGAGCTCTCCCCGCGGCCAGGCCCGGTCGGGACAGAACGTCCTGAGGTAGGCGACCACGGCGGCGACCTCCTCCGGCTTAAGGGCATCCCCGAAGGCAGGCATCAACTCGGAGAAACCCCGGGCTTCTCCGCCGAACCTGACGACCGCCGTCCAGTCCGACTGGGGCTCCCGGACCATGGAGCGGCAGTCCGTGAAGTCCCGGATGGGCTGGGTGAAGCCGACCAGGCTCTGGGAAACGCCCTTTCCGTCCGCGCCGTGGCAGGCCGCGCAGGCCTCCATGTAGACCTTCCGCCCCGCCTCGGCGGCGGCCGTCGCCGTCCCGGCCGGCGCCGGCAGGCCTAACGCGGGCGGGGCCGACAGGGCCACCGTCGCGAAGATCAGGCCGAGTCCGGCGAAAGCCATGGCGACAGGGATCTTCATGGAGACGCTCCCGTCCGTCATTCCCCGCAAGGGTCGAAGCCCTTTTTCCGGGAGGATGATAACCCGGCCTACGCCGGCCGTCAAGGCGCCGCAGGGAACGCGCCCCTGCGGACTATGCCCGGCGCCTTTCGTGATATAATCCGGCCGAGGAGGAGCCCATGACGACCCGTGCCATCCCGCGTTTCCTGGCCCCGGCGGTCCTCCTTCTCGGCATCGTCGCCTCGTCGGGCGCCGGCGTTCCCTCTATAAAGAGCCAATGGGCGGCGGCGCCCATCGTCGTCGACGGCCTGGCCGGCGACTGGGCCGGGCAGGTCCTCTCCCACGGCGCGAAGCCCGAGGCGGATTTCGCCTTCCGGAACGACGGCCGGGACCTTTACATCCTCATCGTGCTGAGGGACCCCGAGGCTTCGAAGGCGCTCCTCGCCACCGGCCTCAAGGTCTTCGGCCGCCCCGGCCGCCGCGGCGCGGCCGCGAGCGGCGTCCTGTTCGTGGCTAGGTCCGTTTCGGCCGACGCCTACATCGGCTGGGAGGTCGGCCAGGGGACTGTCCTGACCGAGGCCGAGAAAGCGGCGCTCCGCAAGGAGGGCCGGCGCGAGCTCCACCTGGCTTACGCCATCGGGGCGACGGGCAGCGTCTTCGGGCCCATCGGCCGGGCCGCTCGAGGCATGAATCCCGATTTCGCCGAGGCCGGGCCCGAGGCGGAGACCGCCTTCGAATTCCGCATCCCGCTGGCCTCGCCGCAGGAAACGACGGGCGCGATCGGGGCCGCGCCGGGGGAAACCCTCCGGATCTCCTTCGATTGGGGAGGCGGCCAGAACCGGGAGCTGTCGACGCCGGGCAGCCGCGAGAGGCAGGGCTCGAACAGCGGCTACCTCTCCGGAACCGGCCGGACGTGGTCCCAGGAGTTCCTGGACACCTTCGATTCGATGGCCCGGCCTGGCGCGGAGGCCACGAAATATTCCTTCTCGGTCGACGTCAAGCTCGCCGAGCCAAAATAACGGACTGGATCCTCCGTGAGGCCCTTCATGAAAAACATGAAAAAGCACCTCCTCGCGTTGGGCGCCGTCGCCCTCCTCCTGACCGCGTCCGTCTTCGCCGGGACTCGCCCCGGGGGCGACTGCTTCACCGTGCTCGTGGGGAAGAAGGCCAGCGCCGACGGCTCGGTCATCGTCGCCCACAACGAGGACGACCCCGGCGACATCGTCGTCAACGTCCGCAAGATCCAAGGCCGCGATTACGGCGCGTCGCGGCGGGTCGCCCTCGGCAACGGCGCGACGTACGAAACGGAAGGCCGGGTCGCCGGCTTTCTCTGGATCGAGGCGGCCGGCCAGGAGTTCGCCGACAGCTTCGTCAACGACCACGGCGTCGTCATCACCTCGGACAGCTGCCCGTCGCGCGAGACCGCGGAGGACCTCACGGACGGCGGAATCGGCCACATGCTCCGGCGCCTCATGGCCGAGAAGGCGCGCACGGCCCGCGAGGCGGTGGAGATCGCCGGCGAGCTTGTCGAGAAATACGGCTACCGCGGCTCCGGTCGAACATACTCCGTCGCCGACAAGGACGAGGCCTGGATGATCGCCGTCATCCGCGGCCGCCACTGGTTCGCCCAGAGGGTCCCGGACGACGAGGTCGCCGTCATCCCCAACTGGTACACGATCCGGCGCATCCGGACGGACGCGCCGGGCGAGCTCATGGGCAGCCCGGACATCGTGGCCTACGCCCGCGGCCGCGGCTGGTACGAGGAGGCCAAGGACGGTTCGTTCGACTTCAAGAAGGCCTTCCAGAGGCCGCCGCGGCCGGACCCGATCATGGACGGCAACACGCTGCGCCATTGGCGAGGGCTGACCTGGCTGAGCGGGCGCGAATGGGAGAAGAACGGGGACTACCCGTTCTCCTTCACGCCCGCGCAGAAGGTCTCGGCCGAATCGCTCATGGCCCTCCTGCGGGACCATTACGAGGGGACATCGTACGACGCGACCGACGGATATCAGAAGGGGACTCCGAACCACACGAAGTTCAGGACGATCTGCACCACGACGACCATCAACTCGTTCATCGCCTCGCTCAACGGCCGGCGGCCGGCGCCGATCTCCGTCATGCTCTGGCTGGCCTTGGGGAGGCCGGATTCGGCCGCCTACCTGCCCGTTTATTACGGCGTCGACGAGTTGCCGCCGGGCGCGGGGTTTGGGCCGAGGACGCACGACGACGCCGCCCTCTACGCGCGGCATTTCGACGACGCGTGGCTGCGGGCCGAAAAGGGCAAGCTCCTCCAGACCAAGGTCGCAGAGATGGCCAGGGCGGTCGAGGCGGACTACGGCCGGATGATCGGGAGCGTGCGCGGGGAGCTCGGTCCGGCCGAGGCTTCGTTCGTCGGGGAAAGGCGGGCCTTCGAGTCTGAGTTCGCTTCCCTTTATGCCCGGGACAAAGTGGCGGCGCAAAAGAAGCTCGACGACCACATCGCCGCGGCGTTCGCCGAGGTTTCCGGGCTTTACGACAAGCTCCTGGCGAAACCGCAGGCGCCGGCGTCCTCGGACCCGGTCGTGAAGTGCCTGGCCGGTGAGGCGTCGGCCGGGATCTCGTTCCTGAGCTGGGACACCGAGGGCGGCGACAGGGTCGATACGAACCTCCTGAGGGCCGACGCCGCCGTTCGGCTTCAGGGATCGGAGGAAGGCGCCTGGCGCGAGCCCGTCATGAAGGGCCGGCGCGTCGAGAAGAGCGGGGACGTCCTCTATGACCTCGAGGCTGGCCGGGCGCGCCTGTCGTGGAAAGTGGAACCGGGCGCCGACCGCGGCGTCGGCGGCGGGATCAAGCTCGTGATCGGCGCCGCGGCCGGGCACGCGGAAGGCCTGCGCCTCCTTTTCCCCTTCGACCCCAAGGTGACGCCGACGACCGTCCTCCCGGCCGCGTGGCTCGACGACGGCACGTTCCGCCTGCCGGCCATGCTCAACGCGCCCGACTTCGGGCCGATGCTCCTCGAGGAGACCGGCGGCCGCGAGGTCCGCGGCCGGCTCGAGGGGAGCCGCAAGGACAAGGTCGACGACCTCATCCTCGACCTCCCCGGGATCGGCGCCGGCGCCTCCATCCGGCTGACGCTGACTCCCGTCCTCCTCGCTGCGCCGCCCGGCCTGCGCGACGCGGCGATGTGGCGGCAGGCCCGCCGCGGCTGGCTCAACGCCCTCCAGCCCTGCGCCCGCTGGGGCGAGCAGGGAAAGCCGTTCAGCTCGCCGCCGGGCATCCTCGGCAACAACGTCATCAGCGACCCGGCCAGCATGTCGGTGTGGTTCTACGCCGACCAGGCCTTCTTCACGCCGGAGCCCGCACCCGGCGTCCCGCTCATGCCGCTCATCCGCCGGACGGTCGACTACTGGCTCACCGAACGCATGAAGCGCGACGCGAGCGGGGCGCCGACCGGAGAGGTCACGGGCTATTGGGACTACGGCGGCTTCCTTGACGCCAACGCCTCGCCGCTCATTGCCGCTTGGGACTACGTCGAGGCCACGGGCGACACGGCCTGGCTGACATCGAGGATCGGACGTCTGGAGCTCGTCGCCGACTTTCTCGCCCGCCGCGATATCGACGGCGACGGGCTCGTCGAGGCCGTCCAGAGCGGCAACCGCGGCGC
>DATKJS010000132.1:0-7679 GCA_035543515.1 Terriglobales bacterium
CGTTCTTATTCGAAAGATCCACCCTTCGGGGGTGTGACGGATCCCCCCCCCGGCCCCCTGCTATCGGGAGTGGCCGAGGGCCAGATTAATTTAAAGAAAGCGCTTTACTTTTGCAACGAAAATCCTATTTATATAGTATTCCTATATAAATACTAAGAAAGGGAACGCGATATGGCTACTCAATACAAGCTCAAGAAAGAGGACCTCCTCAGCCTGATCCCCCGGGTCAGCTCCGACACCCTCTTCCCCGAGGAGGAGGAGGCCTTCGCCGGCGCGGCGGCGGACCGTCTGTCCGAGGACGCCGAGCGTCCGCGGACGGCGGCGGCCGGGAGCGCCAAAGGCCTCGTCTCGCCGGAGGACATGGAGCAGACCGCCGACCTGGTCAAGATCTATCTCCGGGAGATGGGCAGCATTCTCCTGCTCTCCCGCGACCAGGAGATCGCCCTGGCGCGGCGGATGGAGAGGGGCGAACGGGCCATCTTCAAGGCCCTGGCCAGGACGCCCGCCACCCTCGACGAGATCCTGAGCCTCGAGGCCACGGTCCGCAAGAGCCCCGAGAGCCTGCTCCGGCTCTTCAGCGTCGGCGATGAGGCCGCGGCCGAGTCGAACCTCGAGGCCAAGCGGGCCGACGTCCTCGACAGGATCCGCCGGCTGCGGGTCCTGGAGTGCCGGCTGGCCAAGGTCCGGCCCCTGGCCCGGACGAGGGTCGCCCGAGCGCGCTTGACGGTCCGGATGATCGGGCTCGTCCGCGGGCTGGACCTCAAGCCCGAGCAGAAGGACAGGATCGTCGACAACGTCCAGGCCCGCCTCAGGGCGCGGCTGACGAAGGCGGGCAGGCTCGCCCGCAGGGAGACGCGCGCCATCCTGACGGCCATCGCCTCGGGCAAGCGGGCCAAGGAGAAGGCCAAGAGCGAACTCGTCTCGGCCAACCTCAGGCTCGTCGTCTCCATCGCCAAGAAGTACCAGGGCCGCGGCCTCCAGCTCCTGGACCTCATCCAGGAAGGCAACATCGGCCTCATGCGCGCCGCGGAGAAGTTCGACTACCGCCGCGGCCATAAGTTCTCGACCTACGCGACCTGGTGGATCCGGCAGTCCATCACCCGGGCCATCGCCGACCAGGGCCGCACCATCCGCATCCCCGTCCACCTGACCGAGACCATCCACCGGCTGAAGAAGATCTCCCAGACGGCCGTCCAGGAGACGGGCCGGGCGCCGAGTCCGGAGGACCTGGCGGCAAAAATGAACCTGCCCGTGACGAAGGTCCTCGAGATGCTTTACAGCTCCCAGGACCCGGTTTCCATCGAAACGCCCCTCGGCGAGAACGGCGAAGGCGCCCTGGGCGACCTGCTCGAGGACAAGTCCTTCCCCTCCCCGCCGGACACCGTCATCCACATCAACCTCCGCGAGCAAATCGAGGCCGCGCTGCGGACCCTGCCCGAGCGCGAGACGATGGTCCTGCGGATGAGGTACGGGCTGGGGGACGGGCGCGAATACACGCTCGAGGAGGTCGGCCAGTATTTCAACCTGACCCGCGAGCGGATCCGCCAGATCGAGCTCAAGGCCCTCAAGGCCATCCAGCTCTCCGTCCCCGGGCAGAAGCTCAAGTCCTTCTGAGCCTCGCAGGGCGGTGGGGCGCCGTTATCCTGTTGATATTTCCTTAGATATGCGGGTCCGGCCGGCTCTCTCCGTCGGCCTCCGCCGAGCCTGCCGGCCCGTCGCCCTCGTCGTCACTGGAGCCGAGCCCCCGCCGAAGCCCGGCGGTTTCTTGTAACAGATTATATATTAGCGGTTTACGGCCATATTCCGCCCCCGATGAGACATTCCCCGCTGGCCGGCGTCCTTGAAAGACGGGGCCGTTTTTGGTAGTGTATTGAGCATTCTGGCCAGGCGCCGACATGAGCTTCGAGAAGATCGGTTTCATCGCCCCCTCGACCTGCCTGCCCCGCTCAGAGAAGGCCCGGCTGAGGAAAACCGCGAACACCCTCCGCCGCGCCCTCGGCGCCAAGGACATCTACTTCAGCCCTCACCTCTTCTCGAGCGACGAGGAGATCGACCATGTCACGGCGCCCGCCGAGGCCCGGGCCGAGGTCTTCAAGCGGGCTATTCGAGAGCTCGACGTCATCATCTCGGTGGCCGGCGGGACCGGGGCCGAGGACATCCTGCGCCGGCTCGACAGGAAGGACTACCGCGTCATCCGGGAGCGGCGCCCGCTCTTCATCGGCTTCTCGGACTTCACCTTTCTCCTGAACGAGATCTATCACGTCTGCCGCGTCCCGGCCATCTACTTTCCCCCGCTCAGGATCAGCCGGGGCAACGTCGGGAGGATCCTCGCCCTGATGTCGGGTGAGGAGGTCCAGTACCAGGGCCAGGCCTGGCTGACGCCGCCGCCGCCGCGCCGGCTGTCCGGCATCCCCATCGGCGGCAACCTCTCGACCTTCGTCAACTTCCTCAACCGCAAGAAGCCGCCCCGCTTTAGCTGGCGGCGCCACGTCCTCTTCATCGAGGACATCCAGGTTGACGTCGAGGACCTTCACCGCCTGCTCGCGGCCCTGCGGCGGCACAATGTCTTCAAGGGGATCAAGGGGGTCGTCGTCGGCTCGCTCAGCCCGACGAACAAGAACTCGCACGCCCGTCGCGCCCAACAGGAGGCGTTGAAGTTCGTCCGGACCTACCTCGGCGACGTCATCCGCGAGCGGCGCAAGGAGGGCTTCCCGCTGCCGATCCTGGCCGTTTCCAACTTCGGCCACAACATCCGGCGCAATCTCATGGCCGTGCCGATCGGCGGCCTGGTCACGATCTCCAAGAGCCGAAAGATCGTCTTCCGCCTCCGGCGGCGGCCGGCCAAGAACGGCGCCGGCGCCTGAGGCCGGTCCGGCCGTTCCGCTCTCCCGCGTTAAGCTCTAAGAAACGTCAGGGCCTGAAGCGCCGCGACGCAGCCCTCGCCCGCAGCCGCCACGACCTGGAGGCCGCCGCAGGTGACGTCCCCGGCCGCGAACACGCCGGGAAGGTTCGTCCGCTGGAAGCGGTCGACGGCGACGCACTGCTTGTGGTCGAGGGCGATGCCGGCGCGGCCGAAGAGCGGCGCGGCCGGGATGTCGCGGAAGACGAAGACGGCCGCCGCGGCCAGCTCCTCGACGCGTCCTCCCACCTCGAGCCGGACCTTCTCCACGCGCTCGGCGCCGACGATCTCGGTGACGCGAGCCGCGTCGTGGACGGCGGCGCCGCGCGCCGACAGGGCCGCCGCGGCCTCGGCCTCCGGACCGTCCAGGGCCTTGCCCGGGACCCAATGGACGCGGCAGCCCATCTGGAGGAGGGCCGCGACGTCCTCGCGGGCCTCCTCGGAGTGGCCGACGGCGACGACGTGCGCACCGCGGAAGAGAGGCCCGTCGCACGTCGCGCAGTAGCTCACGCCCTGCCCGACGAGCCGGTCCTCGCCGGGGATCAGCCGCTCCCGCGGCACGGGCTTTCCGGTCGCCAGGACGACCGCCCCGGCCTCGATCAGGGAGTCCTTGGTCGTGACGTACTTGGGGCTGGAATCGAGGCCGTAGGCGACGGCGTCCCCCTCGACGACCTCGGCCCCGAAATGGAGGGCCTGCTCCCGGAAGCGCGCCAGCAGCTCCCGGCTGCCGATGGACAGGAAGCCGGGGTAGTTCTCGACGGTGTATTCGATGCCGAGCCGGGACAGCGCGCGGCCCGCAAGGACGAGCGTCCGCTTGCCGGAGCGGGCCGCGTACAGCCCGGCCGTCAGCCCGGCCGGCCCCGCGCCGACGATGAGGATATCGGCCTTCAGGACCCGGACGGGCGTCATCTCATCAACCCGCCGCTGTCGCCGACCCTCCATCGGCCGCCGAGCTCGACGTAAAGCATCGTCCGCAGGACCTGCCGCTCCTTCTCGTTCTTGTACATGAGGTCGACGAGCATCCAGTCCTGGAGGCCCCGGAAGGCCATCTCCAGGACGGCCTCATTGGCTCCGGCGACATTGGCGCCGCGGAATTTTTTGAGGACGGCCTCGTTGCGGCCATAATCCTTGATATAGACCGGCAGAAGACCTTTCTGGACGGCGTCGGACTTGATGAACTCCTCGACGGCGTTGCGCGGTTGATAGCTCTCGTCGACCGTTGTCCAGGCGTACTCGTCCTGGGGGCTCCGGGACCGCCCGCCGACGGCCTTGACGCCGAAATAGAGGCCGACGCCGACCGCGTCCACGGCCAGGAAGATCAGGACGACCTTTAGGACTCTATTCATCGGACCCTCTCCGCGCGCCCTCCGGCGCCGGCGCTTCGACCTTTGTCCGGGCGGACGCTTCGGCCTCGGCGGCCAGCAGCCGGAACCGGTCGGAGGGAACGACCCGCGCCCGGACCTTGCGGAACAGGGCCCGGCCCCGGCGCTCCTCCGGCCCCGACGTCG
The DNA here is from genome assembly GCA_035543515.1 of Terriglobales bacterium. GTDB lineage: Bacteria > Acidobacteriota > Aminicenantia > Aminicenantales > Saccharicenantaceae > DATKJS01. The sequence continues at coordinate 4,408 of DATKJS010000132.1, forward strand.
CCCCGAAGACCTCGGCCTCGCGGTCCTCGGGGTTGCGCTTGAAGTATTCCTCGAACTTGGCTTCGGCGAGCAGGCCCTCGCTCCGCAGCGCCCGGAGCAGGGCCCTGGTCCCGATTCCGAAGTACCGCTTGAGGTAGAGGATGTCCTCGTAGCCGAGGCTCCGCGACCGGAAATCCTTCTCGATGAGGTCCCGCAGCTTGGACCGCGGCACGAGGAAGCGCGAGGCGAAGGTCTGGGCGAACTGCTCGCGCGGGGGGTAGAGCGACACATACTCCTCGACGACGACATCGGGGTTGTCGACGATGGGGCTCTCGGCGCGGTCCCTGAGGTAGTGCGCATAGAGGTGGGCGGCAATGACGGCCTGGAGCCCGGGCGCCTCGTTGGCGTTGACGGCGGCGAAGGCCGCCCGGCGCTCGGCATCGAAGACGAAGACCCCGGCGATCCGCGCCTCCTCCGGGAAGGGCTGGCGGACGAGCCGGCAGCCGTTCGCCTCGCACAGGGCGAAGACGTCGCGGATGGGCTCGTTGCCAAGCCCGATCCGGCGCCTCTCCTCGTCGGCCAGGCGCTCGGGCGAAATGTGCGAATAGGCCGGGGCCAGGTCGAGCCGGCGGCCCGTCGCCTCCTCGAGGGCGAGGTAGCGCTCGGCGAAGGCCCGGAACTTCAGGATGTCCCGCCTGGCCCGCTCGTCGACCGCCCCGGGAGCGAGGAGCGCCTCGAACGCCGGGCGGGTGTCGTCGAAGAAATACCCGATGTCCTTGTTGAGGTAGGCCGCGATCTTGCGCAGGGTTTCGAAGCTCGGCGTCCGTTTCCCAGCCTCGAGGAGGGAGATGTATTCCGAAGACAGGCCCAGGGCCTTGGCGAAGGCCCCCTGGCTGAGGTCGATCTCTTCGCGGGCCTTGCGGAGCCGCGGGCCGAGGAGCTTGTCCATGGTCGCCACCCCCTGGCGGCGCGGTTAGGATAACACGAGGTTAGCGGGGTGTCAACGCCCCGCGGGAGGGCGCCTTTTGACACGCCCCGCGTCTTCTGGTAATAGTAGCCGTCCGGGCCCCGGGCCCGCCAACTCATCCGCCGGGAGAGAGTGCCTCATGGCCGAGCCGAACATCCTCGAGCTTTTCAAGGGCGCGACGAAGGGCTTCTGCAACCTCGTCCTCAACCAGGTCCAGGACGGCGTCTCGTGCCTGACGCCCGCCCGCAAGATCGTCTTCTGGAACAAGTCCGCGGAGCAGATGACCGGCTTCGACGGCGGCGAGATCCTGGGCAACCCGTGCTACGAGGACCTCTCGCTCTACGTCGACCGCGAGGGCGTCAACGTCTGCCGGGAGAAGTGCCCGGTCGAGATGACGCTCCGGGACGGCACGATCCGCAGCCTGGACGTCTACCTCCGCCACAAGGACGGCTTTCGTGTCCCGGCCACGCTCCGCATCCTGCCCGTCTTCCAGGAGGACGGGGCGGTCATCGGGGCCGTCGAGACGTTCGTCGTCACCGCCCCCCGCATCCGGCTCCCCATGAGCGTGGCCGAGCTCGAGAAGATGGGCCTGCTCGACACCGACACCGGCGTCGCCACCAAGCCCTACCTGGACATGACCCTCCGCGGCCGGCTGGAGGAGTTCCAGAAGTACGGCGTCCCCTTCGCCCTGGTCTACGTCGACGTCGACAACTTCAACAAGACGCTCGAAAAGTACGGGCGCTTCAACGCCGGCAAGATCCTGAGGACGGTGGCCCGGACCCTGCTCAAGAACGTCCGCTACTTCGACATCGTCGGCCGCTGGGGCCAGGACGAGTTCTTCGCCGTCCTCCTCAACATCGACGACAGCCGGCTCGACATCGTCGCCAACAAGCTCCGTCTCCTCGTCGCCGAGTCCTACATCACGACCGAGACGGGCATGCTCAACGCGACCGTCTCCCTCGGCGCCAGCACCGTCCAGCGCTACGACACGGTCGAGGCCCTCGTCAAGCGGACCGAGCAGCTCATGCTCCACAGCAAGTGGCTGGGGAAGAACCGGGTCAGCCTCAGCTTCACGCAGAAAGACGTCGGCTGAGACAGAAGGGCCCCTTCTCCCGGGGGGTGCGGGACAAGGGGCGAAAAAACAGAAAGGAGGGGTTGGCTAGGGGGTCGGCATCCGGGTCTTGACGTCGCTGAGCTCGGCGGCGAGGGCGACATGGTTGTTGGCCCCGCCGAGGGTCAGCCGGACCTCGGTGTCGCTGAAGACCCATTCCGCCAGGAACTCGACGTGGCCCTGGCTCAGGGCGATGCCCCAGCAATCGTTCAGCCGCTCGTAAGAATGGTCCTGCCAGACCGCCCGGTCGGCGCGCGGGGCGCCGACGCGGGCCGTCAGGAACTCGCGGACCTTGTTGTAATCCTCGATGTACCGGGCCTTGTCCGCATAGTTCTCGAGGAGGTGGAGGCGGGCGGAGACCAGCCGTCCCCCCTTGAGGATATACTCGACCCGGCATTTCTTGTTCATGAAGGACTTCTGATAGATGAGGACCTCGCGGCCCTCGGAGACATCCAGGCTCTGAGGACGGCCCTCGGTCCGGAGGATCTGCGCCCGGCTCGTGCCCCACTCCATGCTCGGCTGGTAGTGCGGGTCGATCTCGAGCTCGGCCGGGTTCAGGATCTCGTCGCCCGACGCGATCTCGATGACCTTGAGGTCGGGGTAGAGCTTGCGCACGCAGGACTCGTCGATGTAGCCGGACCGTGTGTTCCCTGACTGGAGCGAGGTGAAGTAGACGTAAAACCACCTGACCTTTGTCTTGACGGCGCTCGCCAGCGAGAGGACGGCCCCGCGGCCGAGGGTCTCGACGGCCGGGCTCTTCTCGGAGGCATCGAGCCGGACGACGGCCTGGTCCTGGATGACCTGGAGCTTCTTGCCGTCCGTGGCCGCGGGAAGGGCCGAGAGGAAGAGCGCGGCCAGGGCAAGGGCACAGACGGCGAGAGTTCGTCTTCCGGGTTTCATCTTCGTGCGCCCCAGAGGGCCTCCCTTGCGTCCCCGATCCCCTTCGGTCCCTGAGGGTATCAATATCGGTTCAGGGCGGTTTGACGGCAATCCCCCGCAGAGGTGATTCGCCCGGGGATTCCGCCCCATCGCGGAAGGTGAGGGAAAACGGGAAAAACCACCCCGCTGCTATTGCTTCAGCTGGAAGCGGACGGTCACGGTGAAGATGACCGGCCGGGGACGGCCGTTGATGATCATCGGCTCGTACACCCACTGCCGCACCGCGTCGATCGCCGCCTGGTCCAGGAGCGGGATCGACCGCAGCACCTTCACCGA
>DATKJS010000133.1:0-65913 GCA_035543515.1 Terriglobales bacterium
GCTTATTATAGCAAATCGCGCCGCGTTGTCAAAGCCATTTTCTGGGGCTTGACTTTGGCCCCCCCGCCCAATCTAATATAGGCGCGAAATTGCCATGGCCTGGGTCTTGTTCGGAATCCTGTCCTTCCTCTGCCTCGGCGCCGTGGCGGCCATGATCGTCTCCAGCAACCAGGCCCACAACGCCCTCTTGCTCGTCCTCGCGTTCGCCTGCCTGGGCGGGCTGTTCGGCCTTCTCGACGCTCCCTTCGCCGCCGCTGTCCAGGTCATCATCTACGCGGGCGCCATTATGATCCTCTTCCTCTTCGCGATCATGATGGTCGACCTCAAAGCCGGCCTGCCGCCCGAGCGCAGGAGATACGTCCTCGTCCTCGCCGGGCTGCTCGGGGCGGTCCTTCTGGCCGAGCTCCTGATCGTCATTCGGCGCGCTTTCCTGGGCGCCGGGGGACCCGGGCCGGCTGATGGCCAGGGCCCGGCCGGCATCGGCCACCTCCTTTTTACGCGCTATCTCTATCCTTTCGAAATCACGTCACTGCTCCTCGTGGCCGCCCTCGTCGGGGCCATGGCCCTGGCCGACAAGCCCGGCAGGAAGGAGGCGTCGTGATCCCCGCCGCCGCATTCCTGGCCGTGGCGGCTACCCTGTTCGCGCTCGGCGTCCTCGCCTTCTTCGTCAAACGCGACCTCCTGACGCAGTTCCTGGCCGTCGAGGTCATGCTCAACGCGGCCAACCTGGCCTTCCTGGCCCTGGCCAAGGCCTCGCTCAAGGCCGAAGCTCAGGCCATGGTTATCTTCGTCCTGACCGTGGCCGCAGCCGAGGCGGTCGTGGGCCTGGCCATCGTCCTGCTCGTTTTCCGGCGCCGGAAGACTATTCGCACCGAGGACCTGAGCGGCCTCAAGGGCTAGCATGGCGCGAGGCCTCTGGCTCATCCCGCTCCTCCCGGCCTTGAGCTCCGCCGTCCTTCTGCTTTTCGGCTCGAGGCCTTCTCGAAGGTGGGTCTCGCTTCAGGCCTGCCTGGCCGTCCTGGCCTCGTTCGGCCTGTCGGTCGCCGCGCTGGCGCGCCTGCTCGGGGCCGCCGAGGGCGCTGCGCCGCTCTCCGGCAAGCTCTTCACCTGGGTCGCGAGCGGCTCGCTCTCGGCCGCCGCCAGCCTCGCGCTCGACCCGCTCGCCGCCGTCATGATCCTTATCGTCACGGGCGTCGGGTTCCTCATCCATGTCTATTCGGCCGGCTACATGGCCGGCGACCGGGACTATGGCCGGTATTTCGGCCTCCTCAACCTCTTCACCTTCTTCATGCTCGTCCTGGTCATGGCCTCGAACATCGTCCTGATGTTCGTCGGGTGGGAAGGCGTCGGCCTCTGCTCTTACCTCCTCATCGGCTTCTGGTTCGAGAGGCCGGCCGCGGCGCGGGCCGGCATGAAGGCCTTCATCGTCACGCGCGTCGGCGACGCGGCTTTCATCCTCGGCCTGCTCGCCCTCGTCGCCGCCGTGGGAGGACCGGAGTTTGCTCGCATCAATGCCGCCGCCGCGGCGGGGCGCTTGGCCCCGGGCCTTGCGACGCTCGTCGCCGTTCTTCTCTTCGCCGGGGCGGTCGGCAAGTCGGCCCAGGTCCCGCTCCACGTCTGGCTTCCGGACGCCATGGAAGGGCCGACGCCGGTGAGCGCCCTCATCCATGCCGCGACCATGGTCACGGCCGGCGTCTATATGGTGGCCCGGCTGAACGGGCTCTACTCGGCGTCCGCCGCGGCCGGCCCGCTCGTCGCTTCGGTCGGCGCCGGCACGGCCGTCTTCGCCGCGAGCCTGGCCCTGGTCCAGACCGACATCAAGAAGGTCCTGGCCTATTCGACGATCTCCCAGCTCGGCTACATGTTCATCGGGTGCGGCGTGGGCGCCTACGGCGCCGCGATCTTCCACCTCGTGACGCACGCTTTCTTCAAGGGGCTGCTCTTCCTCGCCGCCGGGAGCGTCATCCATGCCCTGTCCGGAGAGCAGGACATCCGGAAGATGGGCGGCCTCCGCCGGCGCCTTCCCCGGACCTTCCCGGCCTTCTTCGTCGCCGCCCTGGCCATTTCAGGCATCCCGTTCCTGTCCGGCTTCTTCTCCAAGGACGCTATCCTGACGAGCGCCTACTCGGGAGGCCACGTCGCCGTCTGGCTCCTCGGGCTCCTGACCGCCGTGATGACCGCCTTCTATATGTTCCGGCTGGTCTTCCTGACCTTCTTCGGCGAGGAGCGAACGGATGCCGAGGTCCGCCGTCACATTCATGAATCGCCGCCCGTGATGACCGTTCCGATGGCCGTCCTGGCCGTTCTCTCGGCCCTCGGCGGCCTGATCGGCCTGCCCGCGGTCTTCGGCGAGCGGGCCGACCTCCTCGGCCGCTTCCTGTCGCCGGTCCTCGGGGCGGCCAAGGCGCCGCCCGCCGCTGTCGAGTGGAACCTCATCCTCGTCTCCACCGCCGCGACCGCTGGCGGGCTCTTCCTGGCCTATCTTTTCTATCTCCGCTATCCCGGGACTCCGGCCCGGCTGGCCGCCCGGTGGCCATTTCTCTATCGGACCCTGGTCGGCAAATACTACGTTGACGAGTTCTACGGCGCAGTCTTCGTCCGCCCGCTCTTGCGTGGCTCGGAGTTCGTCTACGTCTCGTTCGACCTCGCGGTCATCGATGGGGCGCTCAACGGCACGGCAGCGGCCGCGCAGGCCGCCGGCCGGGGCGTCAGCCGATTGCAGACGGGCCGGATCAAGGACTATGCCCTGGCCTTCCTCCTCGGCGCCGTCCTGTTCCTCGGATTCATCCTGGCGTGGAAGGCATGAGCGTGCCGATCCTGACCTGCCTGACCTTTCTTCCGCTCGCCGGCGGGCTGCTGCTCATCTTCCTCCCTCGCGACCGCGTCCGCGAGGCGCGGGCGACCGCCCTCGTCTTCTCCCTGGCCACCTTCGCTCTGTCGCTCGTCGTTTACGCCCGTTTCGACGGCGCGACGGCCGCCGCCCAGTTCGTCGAGCGGACCCCCTGGCTCGGCCGCGGCCTCAATTACCACGTCGGGGTCGACGGGCTGAGCCTGTTCCTCGTCCTGATCACGGCCTTCCTCACCCCCATCGCCCTGCTCTCCTCATGGAATGCTGTCACGGACCGCGTCCGAGAGTTCTCATTCTTCATGCTCCTTCTCGAGACGGGCATGGTCGGCGTCTTCGTCTCGCTGAACCTCTTCCTGTTCTATGTCTTCTGGGAGGCCATGCTCATCCCGATGTACTTCCTTATCGGCATCTGGGGCGGACGGCGCCGCGTCTACGCCACGACGAAGTTCGTCCTGGTCACGATGTTCGGCAGCCTGCTCATGCTGGTCGGGATCTTCGTCCTCTATGCCCGGGCCAACACCGCTGCGGCCGGCCCCTCCCTGGCCTTTCAGGACCTTTACCGGATGACCCTGCCGCCCGGGGTCCAGACCTGGCTCTTCCTCGCTTTCGCCCTAGCCTTCGCCATCAAGATCCCCCTCTTCCCGCTCCATACGTGGCTGCCCGATGCCCACGTCGAGGCGCCCACGGCCGGCTCTGTCCTGCTGGCCGCGGTCCTCCTCAAGATGGGGGCCTACGGTTTCCTCCGCCTGGGGCTGCCGCTCTTCCCGGACGCCGCGAGGACGTTCCTGCCGGGTCTCTCCGTCCTCGCCGTCATCGGCATCATCTACGGCGGGCTCATGGCCCTCGTCCAGAAGGACATGAAGTCGCTCGTCGCCTATTCGAGCGTCAGCCACATGGGGCTCATCATGCTGGCCATCTTCGCCCTGAACTTCGAATCCACGGAGGGGGCGCTCTTCCAGATGGTCAACCACGGCCTGAGCACTGGGGCGCTCTTCCTCTGCGTCGGGCTCCTCTACGAGCGCGGGCACACGAGGCTCATCGCGGACTACGGCGGCGTCGAACGGCGCATGCCCGTCTTCTCCGCCGTCTTCCTCATCGCCATGCTCTCCTCGATGGGCCTGCCGGGGCTCAATGGCTTTGTCGGCGAGGTCCTCTGCCTGTTCGGCGTCCTGGCCGCGAATAAGCTCCTGGCCGCCCTGGCCGTGACGACGACGGTCCTCTCGGCATCGTACCTCCTCTGGCTCTTCCGCCGGGTCATGCAGGGTCCGGCCGAGAGCGAGAGGGTCCTCGGCCTCAGGGATATGGACGCGCGGGAGCGGCTGGTCCTCTTGCCCGTCGTGGCGCTCATTTTCGCGCTCGGGGTCTTCCCGGGGACTGTCCTGAGGAAGATGGACGCCTCGGTCGCCCGCTACCTCGAGCTCGTCCGGACGAGCCCTGCGGCGCGCACGGACGCAGCCGCCGCCGTACAGCTCATCCCGCCGGCTCCCCCCAGCGCCGCAGGGGTGACGATTGCCCGCCCGGCCAAGGCGGAGGGATCCAGATGAGCGGCCTCCTCGCCGTCGCCCCGCTCCTGGCCGTGGCGATCGGCGCCCTCATCGTGCTCGTTCTCGAAGCCTTCACCCGGCCAAGAAGGGCCGAGCCGCTCGGATACCTCTCGGCCGCCTTCCTGTCCGTGGCGGCGGTCCTCGGCGCCCGGTCGTGGGGCCGGGACTACTCCGGCTTCGGAGGCCAGATCGTCCTCGACCGCACGGCCGTCCTCCTTTGTGTGGCGATGGCCGTGGCTGGGGTATTCGTCGTGTTCATGAGCCTCCGCTATCTTCCCCGCCGCGGCATGGACCGCGCCGAATACTACGCCCTCCTCCTCTTCGCCGTCTTGGGCAGCATGATCATGGTCTCGACGACGAGCCTGCTGGTCGTCTTTCTCGGCCTCGAGGTCCTCTCGGTCGCGAGCTACGCCCTGGCCGGACTCAGGAAGGATGACCCAAGGTCGGTCGAGGCGGCGGTCAAGTATTTCCTGATGGGGAGCTTCGCCGCGGCCTTTTTCGTCTTCGGCCTAGCCTTCCTCCACGGCGCGGCGGGCGGCCTCGAGTTCGGCCGGGTCTGGGGGGCGCTCGGAGGCGCGGCGGCCGGTCCGCGGGCGGCCCTATGGGCTGGGATGGCCCTGGTCGTCACCGGCTTCGGCTTCAAGATCGCCCTGGCGCCCTTTCACATGTGGGCGCCCGACGTCTATGAGGGAGCGCCGACGCCGGTCACCGCCTTCTTCGCCGTCGGGCCCAAGCTGGCAGGCCTGGCCGTCCTCTTCCGCTTCCTCGCGCCGCTCGGCAAGGGCGGCGGCGCGCGGCCGGTCCTCTTCTGGCTCGTCTGGGCGGTCGCCGCCCTGACCATGGTCCTCGGCAACTTCGGAGCGCTCCGGCAAACGAACGTCAAGCGGCTCCTGGCGTACTCGAGCATCGCCCACTCCGGCTATATCCTGGTGGCCGTCCTGGCCGCCGACGGTGCGGGCCTCCTCTTTTACCTCGTCGCCTACCTCTTCATGGCTGGCGGCGCGTTCGCCGTCCTCATCGCCGCGGAGAGAGCTGGAACGAACGGCGGGGGGATTAGCGACCTGGCAGGGCTCGGGCGGACGCACCCCTGGCTCGCGGCCATGTTCACCGTCTTCCTCGTCTCTCTCGCCGGGTTCCCGCCGACAGCCGGATTCCTGGCCAAGTTCTATGTTTTCAGCGGCGCCGTGAGGCAGGGGCACGTCGCCCTGTCCGTCATCGCCGTCCTGACCAGCCTCGTCTCCGTCTATTATTACCTGAAGGTCGTCGTCGTCATGTATATGCGGGAGCCGGGCGCCGCCGCGGTCGAGGTCGACCGGGAGAACCCCGCCCTCGACCTCGTCCTGTTCCTGTGCCTCGTCGGCGTCATCCAGCTCGGCGTCTGGCCGGGGAATCTCGCCGTCCTCATCCGGCAGGCCGCCGCGGCCCTGTTCTAGCCCGCTCGTCGCACCCCGCCTCCATCCTTTCCGGTGTTCGGCCCCTATTCAAGCTCGCGGCCGCGCGTCTCGGGGATCCATATCCATAGCGCGGCGGCGGCCACGAACGACAGGGCGACCAGCGAGAAGGCGAAGCCGAATCCCCTGGCCTGGGCCAGGCTCCCGACGGCGAGCGGCGCGGCGGCGCTGACGATGCGGCCGGCGTTGTAGGTCACCCCCTGAGCGGTCGCGCGCACTCCGGTCGGGTAGAGCTCGGCCGTCAGGGCGCCGAAGCCGCTGAAGTAACCCGTGCCAAAAAAGGCCACGAACGGGCCGATGAGGAGAAGAAGCAGGGGGGACCGCACCGCCGCGTAGAGAAGAAGGAAGGCGGCGGCGGCGGCGAGGAAGCCGACGTAAGTCCTCTTGCGGCCGACGCGGTCGCTGATGAAGCCAAAGCTGATGTAGCCAAGCCACATCCCAACCTGCATGAAGATGACCAGTCCGGACATGAGCCGGGTGCTCAGCCCAACGCCCCCTGCGGAAGCCGGGAGCGAAAGGTAAGAGGGGATCCAGAGGTTAAGGCCCCACCAGGCGAAGAGCGTCAGCGCGTTCATGGCCGTGACGATGAGGGTCAGGCGCAGCCGGCCGCGGCCGAAGATCAGCCCCAGCCCGGTCCCCCGCCCTCCCGGCGGCACGCGCCGCGACCGCCAGATCTCCGGCTCCTCGACCCGGCGCTGGACCCAGAGCGTGAAGAACGCCGGGATGACGCCGATGAAGAAAACCGCCCGCCATCCCCAGCGCGGCATGACCAGGGCCGAAACGGCGGCGGCCGCGGCATAGCCGACGGCCCAGGCGCTCTGGACGAGGCCGAGAGCCTTGCCGCGGTGGGCCGCCGGCCAGGTCTCGGAGACGAGGGCCGCCCCGCTCGCCCACTCCCCGCCCATGCCCAGGCCAAGGCAGACCCGGAAGACCGCGAGCAGGACCACCCCGGAAGCGAGCCCGCAGGCGGCGGTGAAGACCGAGTAGATCAGGATGCTGGCCATCAGCGCGCGCCGGCGGCCGTGGCGGTCGGCGACGAGCCCGAAGAAAAGGCCGCCGAAGGCCGAGGCGGCCAGGGTCAGCGAGCCGAGCAGGCCGGCCGTCGTCTTGGCGATGCCGAGCTCGGCGATGAGGGCCGAGAGGACGAGGGCGTAGAGCATGACGTCGAAGGAATCCAGCATCCAGCCGAAGGCTGCGGCGACCAGGGCGCGCCGCGCCGCGGCGGGCGCCTCGCGCCACCAGTCAAAGCGGCGCCCGAGCGAAGGGTTCGGGGTCTCGTCCGGCATCAGGACCAACTTATATTCTGGCGGCCGAGGGTTGTCAAACCGGCGTACGCGCGTTCTCGCGGCTCATCCTTCGGCCGGAGCGACCCGAAGCCCGTTCATTTTCCACCGAAAATCTGGTTCTCGAAGGCCTCGACGTCGCGGTAGTAGCGGACGGCGAGGTCCGGGCAGGCGGGATTGGTATAAAGCTCGGCTTTCGGGTGCTCGATGAGGTCCCGGATGAGGCCAGCCACCTCTTCGGCTGTCTGCGGGGCCATCGGGGAGCGCCCGCCGCCGGGCATGGGCGGCGTGCCGCCGAGCGCGTTCCTGGCGAAGTCGGTGCTCACGGCGCCCGGCATGACCAGGGAGACGTGCACGCCGGGATGGGTTCGTCTCAGGTCCATGCGCAGGTTGGCGGTCAGGATGTTGACGCCGGCCTTGGCCGCATTGTAGGCGGAGCGGAAGCTGACGAACGAGACCCGCCCCAGAAAGGAGGAGACGTTGATGAGATGCCCCTCTCTCCTCTCCTGGAAGTGGGGGACGACGGCCTGCATGCCGTAAAGGACCGATTTGAGATTGACGGCGATCATTTCGTCGACGTCGGCGTCCGTGAGGTCGAGGACCTTCCTGCTGATGCCGCGGCCGGCGTTATTGACCCAGACGTCGACCCGTCCGAAGCGGCTCATGGCCTCGGCAAAAAGGCGTCCGATATCGCTCCGACGGGTCGCGTCCGTGACCACCGCGACGGCCCGCGGGCCAGATTCCGCCGCGACCGCCTCCAGGTCCTGGCGGCGGCAGGCGGACAGGGCGAGCTTCCATCCTTCTGCGCCGAGCCCGCGGGCGAAAAGGAGAAGAACGGCCGGAGCGGGACGTAAGCCGAATTCTGTTCCCGCCGAAGCGGGGGCGGTTATTTGTCTAGTCCCCGGATTGCTCCGGGGCCCCAGCGGCCGACCCACCCCCTGGGACGGGCCGTCCCAAAACGGGGTTCGTTTGGCCTTGCTCCGGATGGGGTTTGCCGTGCCCCCGGTGTCGCCACCGGGGCGGTGAGCTCTTGCCTCGCCATTTCACCCTTGCTCCCCGGGGAGGCTGCGCCTCTCCCGGAGGGCGGTGTCCTTTCTGTGGCACTTTCCCCCGGTCGCCCGGAGTCGCCGTTAGCGACCATCCTGCCCTTTGGAGTTCGGACTTTCCTCCCCTCCTCCCTCGCGGGAAGGAGCGGCAACCGCCTCGCCCACTCCGGCCGTTATTTTTATGCCGTACTGTTCGAGCTTCTTGTATAGGTTCGACCGCGGCGTGTCGATCTCCCGTGCCGTCTGGGAGATATTCCAGTTGTTGGCCTCGAGCTTGGCCAGGATGAAATCCCTCTCGGCGATATCCCGGAACTCGCGGAGCGTTTTGACCCCCCCCGCCGCGGGAAGGCCGGCCTCGCGAGCCTCCGAAAAGGGCGCCGGCAAATCCTTCGCCTCTATTGTATCTTTTTCGGTCAGGATCAGCAACCGCTCGACGGTGTTCTTGAGCTCCCGGACGTTGCCCTTCCAGGCAAAGTCGGTGAGGATGGCCAGGGCCTCCGGGCTGAAGGTCTTGGCCTTGAAGTTGTTCTCCTCGGCGAAGGCGCGGGCGAAATAGTCGACGAGGACCGGGACGTCCTCCTTCCGGTCACGGAGGGGCGGCGAAAAGAGCGGGACGACGTTCAGCCGGAAAAAGAGGTCCTCGCGGAACCGGCCCTCCTCGATCTCGCGCCGCAGGTCCTTGTTCGTCGCGGCGATGACCCGGACGTCGACCTTCGAGATGCGGTTCGAACCGACCTTCTGGACCTCCCCTTCTTCGAGGACGCGGAGGACCTTCGACTGCGTCTTGAGGCTCATGTCGGCGACCTCATCGAGGAAGATCGTCCCGGCGTCGGCCTGCTCGAACTTGCCCGTCTGTTTCTCCGTGGCCCCGGTGAAGGCGCCCTTCTCGTGGCCGAAGAGCTCCGACTCGATGAGCTCCTCGGGAATGGCGGCGCAGTTGACCTGGACGAACTTCTCCTTGGCCCTCAGGCTGTGGGCGTGGATGGCCCGGGCGATGAGCTCCTTGCCCGTGCCGCTCTCGCCCTGGATGAGGACGGTCGCGTTGGTCGGGGCGATCTTGAGGACCTCCCGCCAGAGCTCCCTCATCAGGGGATGGCCGCCGACGAGCTCATAGCGCTTCTCGGCCCTCTTCTTGAGGTCCTGGTATTCCCGAGCAAGGACGTTCTGCTTGAGGGCGTTGCGGATGGTGAGAAGGACCCGCTCCCGGTGGAGGGGCTTCTCCAGGAAATCGAAGGCGCCGAGCTTGGTTGCCTCGACCGCGGTCTGGATCGTCCCCTGGCCCGAGATCATGATGACCTCCGGGGAGACGGGTTTCTGCTTGATCTCGGCCAGGAGCTCGAGGCCGTCCTTGCCCGGCAGCTTGATATCGAGGAGGACGAGGTCGAGGCCGACTGTCAGCCGGAGCTTCTCGAGGCCGTCCTCGCCTGTCGGCGCCTCGAAGAATTCGTAGCCCTCGTACTCGAGGATCATCTTGAGGGACTTGCGGATGCCCTCCTCGTCGTCGATGACGAGGATGCGGGCGGAACGTTCGGGCTTCATGGTCCTTCCTTCGCTACCCCCGCGATTCTAGCACACTCGACGGCCCCGGGCAAAGCCACGCCGAAGATAGGGACTGTCCCTCTTTGTCCCTAGATGCCCCGTCCCCCTATGTGCTAAACTGGCATAGCGGTTGCAGAAGCTGCCCTTCGAGGAAATCGTGCGCGTGGTTCGTGCGTCATTGGCCCTCCTCCTTGCGGTCCTTCTCGTCCTGTCCCTATCCGTCCGGGCGGCGGACGACGAAGCCCCGGGCCGCTCGTTCGTCCTGCCGAACGGGCTGAAGGTCTTCCTCTACGAGAAACACGACCTACCCCTTGTGAACATCGCCCTCGCCGTCGACGCCGGCTCCAAGGACGAGGCCGAGGCGACGAGCGGCGTCGCCCACCTCCTCGAGCACTGCCTTCTCTTCCGCGGCACGGAATTCCGCTCGGGGTCGGAGGTCGGCCGCGAGCTCCGCCGCCGCGGCGCCTATTTCAACGCCAACACGGGCCAGGACCTGACCGTGTTCGAGCTCGCTTGCCCGTCCGGCCAGGCGGACTTCGCCCTGCGCAACCAGCGAGAGATCGTCTTCGGATTCGCCCTGACCCAGGCCGAGGTCGATGACGAGAAGGCCGTCGTCCTGGAGGAGTTGAAGCAGACCGAAGACGACCCGGATCGCCACGGCGCCGACCTCACCCTGCAGCGGCTGTTTTCCGGCCATCCCTACGGACGTCCGGTTTATGGCCGGCCCGATATCATCCGTTCCGCCCGGGTCGAGGACCTGTTTGCCTTCCACGCGCGATATTTCGTCCCCAATAACTGCTCGCTGGCGGCGGTCGGGGACTTCCGGACCGACGAGATGGAAGCCCGCGTCCGCGACATCTTCGGACCGCTCAAGGCGGCGGACGTCCCCGCCAGGGCCATCCCCAAGGCCGCCGCGCTCAAGGCCAGCGCCACGTTCGAGGAGAGGAAGGACGTCAAGGACGGCTATCTTTTCCTCGGCTGGGTCGGCCCGGACTGCAATCACCCCGACCAGTACGCTGTCGGCCTGCTCGCCGAGGTCCTCGGCCGCGGCCTCAACCCCCTCCTCAACATCGCGCTGCGCAGCCGCTGGGACCTTGTCCAAAGCATGACCATGAGCTATCTCCCGAACCGCTTCGGCGGGGCGGTCATCGTCGCCCTCAAGCTCGAGCCGAAGAACGTGCAGGCCGCGACCCGGGAGGCCCTGAATTACCTCCGCCGCTGCCACGCCGAGAATTTCTCTAAGGATGATTACCCCGGCGACGAGCGGTTCGAGGCCTTCGATTTCCTGGGCAGCGCGAAGAACCAGGTCCGGTTCGCCTCCGAGCAGGCCGAGGAATCCGGGCTCGTCCTGGCTTCTTCGCTGGCCCGCTTCATGCTCCTCAACGAGCGCGACAGGCCGGGCCGGTTCCTGGACCACATCGCGCGGACCACATCGAGCGACCTGAGGAGGGTGGCCATGACCTATTTCGGCCGGGGCGGGTCGGTCGCGGTCTCCATCGTGCCGTCGAAGACAGCGAGGAACGGGGGAACGAAATGAGAGCCGAAACCCCATCCCGGCGGGCCGGGACCGTCCCGGCGCTCCTCGCGACGGGGTTGGCCCTGCTCTGCATTGCCGCCCGAGTGCGGTCTGCTCCCCGGGCCGCGGCCGGCGAATCGCCCTGGAAGCAAGCGCCCGAGAGGTTCGTCCTGGCCACGGGCGAGGTCTGCCTCTTTCAGCGGGACGCGGTCTCGCCCACGACCGTCGTCCACCTCTTCGTCCCGGGCGGCAAGGCTGCCGTCCCGGCCGGCCTGGACGGGCTGGCCTATCTCGCAACGCGCCTGACCCTCGAGATCCCGGATTACGCCGTGGCCCAGGACATGATGGCCCAGGCGACCTGCCTCCGGCTGGCCGTGCTCGAGGATTGCTCCTTCGTCACCCTCGAATGCCTGTCGGAGAACCTCGAGGCGGGGCTCCGCGTGGCCGCGGCCATCATCCAGAACCCGCTCATTACCGGGCCGCGCATCGAGGACGCCAAGCAGACCATGTCTATCTACGCCAAGGCCGAGGGGGACGACGCCGCCGAGGCCGGCCACGCTGCGGCGCTGGGCGCCTTTTTCGGGGGCCGCGGATACGGCGGCTCGACCTTCGGCACCGAGGCCAGCCTCAAGGCCATCGGCAAGAAGGACATCGTCTCCTTCTACGGCCTCCATTTCACCCGCCACGCCGTCGTCTTCGCCGTGTCGAGCGACCTGGGCCGGGACCGCGTCCAGCCCCTCCTCGAAAAATACTTCGCGAAGTTCGCGGCGCGGGCCGTCGGACCGGCCGCCGCGGTGGAGCCGGCGCTGCCCGAGGTGCGCGAGGTCCGCCTGGAAAAGGAGACGAAACAGGCCTTCGTCGGCCGGGCCTTCCTCCTCCCGCCGCCGACGAAGTCCGGCTTCGCCAAGGGCTATCTCCTCCACGTCCTGCTCGGCGTCGGCCCGGGCTCCCGGCTCTGGGACCTGCGCGCAGGCCAGAAGCTCGCCTATAACGTGGGGGCCCGACTAACCTGGATGAGGGGATGCGGGCTCATCGAGGCCTATCTCGAAACGGGGACCGAAAAGAGGGAGGCGGCCGTCGTCGCCCTGGACGCGGCCCTGGCCGAGCTCCGTCGGACCGGGCTCGCGCCGGACGAGATGTCGATGACGAAGAGCCTGGCCCGAACCCATCTCCTCCGCTCTCTCGAGCGCAAGGGCGCCCGGGCCCAGATGATGGGCCATTGGGAGATCCTCGGGCCGGGACTCGAGGCCTTCGAGGGCGCCTTCGACGGCTTGGACGCCGTCGGCCTGGAGGAAATGAACGCTTTCCTCAGGGATGTCCTCGACCCCGCGAAGTCGCTCCTTGTCGTCGTCGGGGGCGGCAAGGGCCGTCCCTGAACCGCCCTCTCCGCCCTTGGGCAGAGAATAAAAACCCCGGGAGAAAGCCTCCCGGGGTCGGAAACGCGGTCTGTCCGGGCTTTACCCGGCCATCTTCCTGTAATCTTCGTAGCGCTTCTTAGCCACTTCCTCGGCGTGGGCGAAGAGGTCCTTGGCGATGTTGGGATACTGCTGGATGAGCGTCCGGTAGCGGATCTCGTTCTTGAGGAAAGCCCCGTACTCGAGCTTGGGCTCCTTCGAGTCGAGCTGGAAGGGGTTCTTCCCGTCTGCGGCGAGCCGGGGATCATAGCGGTAGAGAAGCCAGTAGCCCGTGTCCACGGCCAGTTTCTCCTCGGCCTGGGCCTTGCGCATATCGATGCCGTGGTTGATGCACGGCGAATAGGCGATGATGATCGAGGGGCCCGGGTAGGCCTCGGCCTCGAGGAAGGCCTTGAGGCACTGGATCATGTTGGCGCCCATGGCGACCGCGGCGACATAGACATAGCCGTAGCTCATGACCATCCGGCCGAGGTCCTTCTTGGCCGTCTTTTTGCCCGACGAGGCGAACTTGGCCACCGAGCCCATAGGCGTGGACTTGGACGCCTGCCCGCCCGTGTTCGAATAGACCTCGGTGTCGAGGACGAGGACGTTGATGTTGCGGTTCATGGCCAGGACGTGATCCAGTCCGCCGTAACCGATGTCATAGGCCCAGCCGTCGCCCCCGATGCACCAGACGCTCTTCTCGACGAGGAGGTCCTTGAGCTCGTCGACTTTGGCCAGGTGGGGCTTGGCCGCGCCGGCCTTGGCCAGCGCTTCGGGCAGGGCGGCGCGGACGGCCTTGGCCGCGGTCTTGGCCTCGCCGCCGGTCGCCGCCCACGCGCCCTTCATCTTGCCCAAGGCGTCGGCGAGCGCGGGCGTCGTGCCGGCGGCCAGGGCGGCGTCGATGGCGGCGGCCAGTTGGCGCCGACCGGCGTCCACCGCGAGCCGCATGCCGAACCCGTACTCGGCGTTGTCCTCGAACAGGGAGTTGGCCCAGGCCGGCCCTTTCCCTTCCGTGTTGACCGCATAGGGGGAGGTGGGGAAGGTCCCGCCGTAGATCGAGGAGCAGCCCGTGGCGTTGGCGATGATCATCCGGTCGCCGAACAGCTGAGTCGCCAGCTTGACGTAGGGCGTCTCGCCGCAGCCGGCGCAGGCGCCGCTGAACTCGAAGAGCGGCCGGAGGAACTGGCTGCCCTTGAGGGTGTCGGGATTGATGCCGTCGACGACGTTGTCGGGCAGGCGGTCGAAGAACTCGGCCTTCTTCCCTTCGCCGGCCGCCCGGAGCTCGTTGATCGGCGTCATGACCAGCGCCTTGACCTTGGCCGGGCAGACCTCGGCGCAGGAGCCGCAGCCGACGCAATCCTCGATGTAACACTGCTCCCGGTAGAGGAGGCCGCGGTCGTTCTTGGTGTTGGACTTGATGGTCACGAAGCCCTCGGGAGCGCCGGCGAGGTCGGCCGGAGCGATCTGCTTGGCCCGGATCGTGGCGTGGGGGCAGACGAAGTTGCATTGGTTGCACTGGATGCAGTTCTGGGGGAGCCACTTCGGGCACTCGACGGCGATGCCGCGCTTTTCCAGCCGGGCCGTGCCCGTCGGGATGGCGCCGTCGAAGGGCATCTTGGAGACCGGCAGGGAATCGCCCTTGAAGCGCGTGACCGGGTCGATGACCTCTTTGGCGAAGGCGTCGGCGTCGTCGGGCACGATCTTCGTCACCGGCGCCGACTTCGTGATCCGGGCCGGGATGGGGACGGATTCCAGGCCGGCCGCGGCCCGGTCGATGGAATCCCAGTTCATCTGGACGACGTCGTGGCCCTTGCGGCCGTAGGTCTTCTCGACGGCCTTCTTCATCAGGGCGATGGCCTCGGCTTCGGGCAGGACACCCGAGAGCTTGAAGAAGCAGGCCTGCATGATGGAGTTGATGCGCAGGCCCAGGCCCACCGCTTCGGCGATCTTCAGGGCGTCGATGGCGTAGACCCTGATCTTCTTCGAGATGATCGTCCGCTGCATGTCCTCGGTCAGATGCTCGAAGACCTCCGCGGCCGGCCAATCGCAATTGATGAGGAACGTCCCGCCCTCGCGGATGCCCTCGAGGATGTCCAGCCGGCCGATGTAGGACGGCTTGTGGAGGGCGACGAAATCGACGGTGTTGAGGAAGTACTGTGACTGGATGGGCTGCCTGCCGAAGCGGAGATGGGAGATGGTGACACCGCCGGACTTTTTAGAATCGTATTGGAAGTAGCCCTGCCCGTACATGTCCGTATGGTCGGCGATGATCTTGATCGAGTTCTTGTTCGCGCCGACCGTGCCGTCCGACCCGTAGCCGAAGAACTTGCAGCGGACGGTGCCGGGAACCTCGGTGTCGAGGACCGGGCCGACGGGAATGGACAGGTGCGTGACATCGTCCTCGATGCCCACGGTGAAGCCGTGGAAGGCCTTGCCGTCGAGGTGGTCATAGACGGCCTTGACCATGGCCGGGGTGAAGTCCTTGGACGACAGCCCGTAGCGGCCGCCGATGACCTGGACCGGCCGGCCGGCCAGAGCCACGGCGACGTCCAGGTAGAGCGGCTCGCCGATCGAGCCGGGCTCCTTGGTCCGGTCGAGGACGGCGACCTTCTTGGCCGAGGCGGGAACGGCCGCGGCCAGGGCCGCGGCGTCGAATGGCCGGTAAAGGCGGACCTTGACCAGCCCGAGCTTGGCGCCGCGGGCGTTGAGGGAGTTGATCGTCTCCTCGGCCGTCTCCGCGCCCGAGCCCATCATGACGATGACCTTCTCGGCCTGGGGGTCGCCGAAGTAGTCGAAGAGATGGTAGGACCGGCCGATGGCCCTGGCGACCTTGTCCATGTAATGCTGGACGAGGGCCGGAGCCTCGGCGTAATGCCGGTTGATCGTCTCGCGGCCCTGGAAGTAGACGTCGGGGTTCTGCTGGCCGACCTTGAGCACGGGACGCTCGGGGTTGAGCGAGCGCCTGCGGAACGCCTCGAGGTACTGGGGCTCGAACAATTCCGCCAGAGTCTCGTAGGCGGCCAAATCGACCTTCTCGACGACGTTCGAGGTCCGGAAGCCGTCGAAGAAGTGGAGGAAGGGGATGCTCGTCCTGAGGGTGGAGAGGTAGGCGACGATGGCCAGATCCTGGGCTTCCTGGACCGACCCGGCGCAAGTCAGGGCGAAGCCGGTATTGCGCGCGGCCATGACGTCGCTGTGGTCGCCGAAGATCGACAGGGACTGGCAGGCCAGGGACCGGGCCGAGACGAGGAAGAGCGTCGGCAGCATCTCGCCGGCGATCTTGTGCATGTTCGGCAGCATCAGCATCAGGCCCTGGGAGGCCGTGAAGGTCGTGGTCAGGGCGCCGGCCGAGAGGGAGCCGTGGACCGCTCCCGAGGCGCCGCCCTCCGACTGCATCTCGATGACGTCCACGGGCTGGCCGAAGATGTTCTTCCGGCCCTGCGCGGACCACTCGTCGGCCAGCTCCCCCATCGTCGAGGACGGCGTGATGGGATAGATGGCCGCGACCTCGGAATAAGCGTAGGCGACGTGGGTCGCCGCCGTATTCCCGTCGATCGTCTGCATGTTCTTCTTTGGCATGGATGACTCCTTGGTGCGAACGTTATTCCTTGAGCTCGGTCCGGCCCTCGAGGGCCTTCTTGATCGTCACCTGGTCGGCGAAGTCCAGGTCCGAGCCGACGGGCAGGCCCATGGCCAGCCGCGTAATCTTGGCGCCGAGGTCCCTGAGGACCTTCAACAGGTACAGGGCGGTGGCTTCCCCTTCCACGGTCGGGTTGGTGGCGATGATGATCTCCCGGAACGTCCCCTCCCGGGCCCGCTTGACGAGCTTCTCCAGCCGAAGCTCGTCCGGGCCGCGGCCCTTGAGGGGCGACAGGGCGCCCAGGAGCACATGGTAGCGGCCGTGGAAGGCCCCCGTCCTTTCGATGGAGGAGATGTTGAACGGCTCCTCGACGACGCAGAGCGCCTCGTCGGAGCGATGGGGGTCGGTGCAGATGAGGCAGGGGTCGACGTGGGTGATGTTGTTGCACCGGGTGCAGTAGAAGATCTTCTGGCGGGCCTCCTTGATCGTGTCGGCCAGCCGGTCGACCTCCTCCGCGGGCATGCCCAGGAAATGGAAGGCCATCCTCTGGGCCGTCTTTGCCCCGATGCCGGGGATGCGGCGGAGCTCCTCGATGAGGTCGCGCAAGGGCCTGGCGTACTCGAACATCAGCCCATCCCCGGGATCTTCAGGCCGCCGGTGAGGCCGCCGAGCTTCTGGCCGAGGGCCTCATCGACCTTGGCCCCGGCGTCGTTGAAGGCGGCCACGATGAGGTCCTGGAGCATCTCGACCTCGTTCCGGTCGACGACCTCCGGCTCGAGCCTCAGGGAGAGGAGCCGCTTGCGGCCGTCGAGGACGACGGTGACCATGCCGCCGCCGCTCGTGCCCTCGGCCCGCATCTCGGCCATCTCCTTCTCCAGCCGGTCTTGCATGTCCTTGGCCGTCTTGAGCATCTTCTGGAGGTCCATGATGTTCTTCACGCGCCGCCCTCCCCGGGCCCGAAGCCCTTCGGCTCCTTTTCCTTGGCGGGCTTGACGGGGTCCGCCGACAGGATCTGAGCTTTGAACGTGTTCATGAAATACTGGACCGTGGGATCCTTGAGGGCCGAATCCATCTCCCGCCCGGGCGCCGGCCGGCCGGGCTCGAGGGCGGCGCCGCCTTCCTCGGCGAATTGGACCGTCATTTCCCGGCCGAGGACTTCCCGGGCCGCGGCCTCGACGGCCTTGACGTCTTTCTCCTGGATGGTCGTGCCGAAGAAGCCCTTGCCCCGCTCGAAGAAGACCTCGATCAGCCCGTCCCTGATACGGACCGACGTCGCCTGGCCCAGGAGCGCGGCCAGCGGGGCCCGGTCCCTGGTCAATCTCTCGAGGACCCGGCCGAAGGTCGCTTTGTCGGGGGATGGGACGGCCGCCTTGGCTCCCGTCGCAGGGCCGCCCGCGGTGGCCGAGCCCTGAGCGTGAGCGGACCCGGGAACGGCGGCTTCCGCGGGCCGGACGCCCCTGTCCTGTGGCTGCGGCGTCCGGGAAGAAGTGCTCCTTCCCGGGACCGGCCCGGGCCGGGGCTCTCCTGTCCGGGGGGAGGACCCGCCGGTCCTGGCCAGGGATTCCACGTCCTGAAGGAGCTCCTTGAGGGGAACGATCTTGCGGAACTGGCAGAGCCTGATGAGGAACGTCTCGACGTAGATCCGGGGCTGGGTCGCGTAGCGTAAGCCCTGTTCCCCCTGCTGGAGGGCGACGACATAGCGGAGGAAGTCCTCCGCCGTCCCCTTCGCAACCAGGGCCCGAAGGGCTTCGAGCTCCTCGGCCGTGACGAAGAGGTAGTCTTCCGGCCGCTCGACCGAGCTCACGACGAGGAGGTCGCGGAAATGGCCGATGAGCCTGCCGAAGAAGAACCGCAGGTCGGTGCCGGAGGAGATGAGGCCGTCGACGAGGGGGAAGATGTCCTGCGGCCGCTCGTCGAGGACCGCGGTGGAGAAGCGAAAGAGGATGTCTTGGCCGATCGTGCCCAGGATCGTTTTGACGTCGTCGTCGCCGACGTTCTCGCCGCTGAAGGCGACGGCCTGGTCGAGTAGGCTCTGGGCGTCGCGCATGCTGCCCTCGGCGGCCCCCGCGATCAGGGCCAGGCCGGCCGGCGTGACCGTGATCCCCTCCTTTCGCGTGATCTCCATGAGGTGGTTGATGATGTCCTTGTGCGAGATCTTGCGAAACTCGAAGTGCTGGCAGCGTGAGACGATGGTCGGCGGGACCTTGTTGAATTCGGTCGTGGCGAAGATGAAGACCGTGTTCGGCGGCGGCTCCTCGAGCGTCTTGAGGAGGGCGTTGAAGCCGTCCCGGGAGATCTGGTGGACCTCGTCGATGATGATGACCTTATAGCGCGTGTAGATGGCCCGGTACTTGAGCGCCTCGCGGAGGGCCTTGATGTCCTCGATGCTCCGGTTCGAGGCGCCGTCGATCTCGAGGACGTCGATGGCGCGGTCCTCATTGATGGCGGTGCAGTACTCGCACTTGTTGCAGGGATGCGGCGTCGGCCCGTCGACGCAGTTCAGGGCCTTGGCCAGGATGCGGGCCACCGTGGTCTTGCCCGTGCCGCGCACCCCCGAGAACAGGTAGGCCTGGGCGATGCGGCCGGAAGTGATGGCGTTCTGGATGGTCTGGACGACGGACCTCTGCCCGATGACCTCCTCGAAGGTCTTGGGCCGGTACTTCCTGGCGAATATCTCGTAGGACATGGATGACGGCCGCCCGCGGCGGGCCAGGGGACTTCCGGCCCCTGGGAAAAAGTAAGCTTTATCTTAGCACAAACGGACGAAATTTCAAGGAGAAATCCGGGACAAGAGCGGGCGAACGTGTATAATGAGAAGCGCCCATGCCCCCCGGAGCCGCCCTCCCTCGCGACCCCTCGGGCCTCGCCGAGGTCCACCTGTCGGTCCTTCTGTTCGGCTTCGCCGCCCTGTTCGGAAAGTGGCTGCCGCTCGCGCCGGAGGCCATCGTCTTCGGCCGGGCGGCCTTCGCCGCCCTGGCCATCGGCCTGGCCGCCGCGGCCGGCCACCGCCCCCTCCGGGTCGCTCTGCCCCGCGACAGGCTCCTGCTCATCCTCTGCGGCCTCGTCCTGGCCGCGCATTGGACGATGTTCTTCCGGTCGGTCCAGGCGTCGACGGTGGCCGTGGCCCTCCTGTCCTATTCCAGCTTTCCGGTCTTCACGGCCTTCCTCGAGCCCTGGCTCCTCCGGGAGCGCTGGGACCCCTCGAGCCTGGCTCTGGCCTTCCTCACGGTGGCCGGCGTCTTCCTCATCGTCCCTGGCCGCGACTTGAGGAGCCCCGAGGGCCTGGGCGTCGCTTGGGGCCTCGGGTCGGGCCTGACGTTTTCCCTGCTCTCCCTTGTCAACCGGCGGCTGGCCAGCCGTCTTCCAAGTCCTACGGTGGCCTTCCATCAGGACCTCTGGGCCGCGCTCTTCCTCCTGCCGCTCGTCGTCCTGCGGCCCCCGGCCGTCACGGCCCGCGACATGGGACTCCTAGCCGTGCTGGGGGTCTTCGGCACGGCCGGAGCCCACACGCTCTTCATCGAGGGACTGAAACGAATCCGGGCTCGCGCTGCGAGCATCATCAGCTCGCTCGAGCCGGTCTACGGCATCGCCCTGGCCGCGCTCTTCTTAAAAGAAAGCCCCTCCCTCAGAACGGTCTCGGGAGGGGCGCTCATCCTGGCCGCGGCCCTCGCCGTTACGATGAGGGCCGGCCGACCGCCTTCGTCCTAGTGTTTCTCGTCCTTCAGTCGGGCCTTACGAGCGTGGTCCTCTTCGGCCCTGTGCCGTTCGAGGATCCGGGCCTTCTCGGCCTGCTGCTTCTGCTGGACCTCCGCGATCCTGGCCTTGGCCGCCGCGGCCGCTTTCTCGCGCTCAGCGGGGGTCCTGAGCGCCGCCCTTTCCTGGTCGGCCTTGCGCTGGATGCCCCGGACCTCGGCCTGCTGGTCTTCGTTGAGCCTCTGCAGCTCCCTCTGGTGCTCGTGCCGCACGGCCGTCACTTCGTCCTCGCGGGGACCGCCGCCCATCGCGGAGCCCGGGGCCCTGGGCGCCTCCGCGCGGCGGATGGCAGCCTGGTCCGGGGCCAGGGCCTCCTTCGGCCGGGCCGCGGCGTTCGGGCGCACGGACGGGCGGTAGAGGGAGACGTCTCGCGTCCCGACCCGGGCGTCCTGCGGCCTCCGCGCGTCCTTCAGTTCGTACCTCTCGACGGTCCGATTGGTCTGCCTCTGGACGAAGGCGGCGTCGACCCCGTCGTTGTAGACGCGGTCGTTGCGGACGCGGATATTGACGTCCATGCGGGTATAGTTGATGATCGTAATGTTCCTCTCGCGGGGCACGATCCAGCGGTCGAGCCGCGGCTCGAGGAATTCCTGGCCGCGCACGAAGCACCAGTTGTCGCCCGGGATGCTCCAATTCCGGTGACGGAACCCGAAGCCTCGGTCGAAATCGTCGCCCGGCGGCAGCGGCGCCCAGCCGATGTAGGCGTCACCCCATCTCCAGGCGACCCAGGCCGGCGCCCAGACATCCCCCGGGACCCAATACCAGCCGAGCCGGACGTCCCAGCCCCAACGGCCGTAGTGATAGACGAGCCAGCCCCATCGCTCGGCCGAGAGCCAGGTCCAGCCGCAGTCCGTCGAGATCCAGTGCCCCAGGCTGTACGGCCGCCACCCGTAGCCGATACCCCTCGGCACCCAGACGTATCCGTAGGACGGGTACGAGACCCAGAGGCCGCTCGGCCCGAGGTAGGAATAGAAGTCCGAGACGTCCGGATTGTCGTAGGTCCATCGGGCGTCCGCTTGATCGCCCTGGTCATAATAGCCCTGGTCCCCTTGAGATGGCGGAGGCGCGGGCGAGCCGGACTCGCCCTGCGGGACATAGACGATGCAGCCCGCTGCGAGCGCCATGGCCAAGATGGTGAGCCCCAAGCTTTTCTTCATTTTCGTCCTCCTGAGCCTGTCCTTTGCAAAAGATATGCCAAGCCGGGTCCCGGCAAAGGCCGGCGTCGGACGGCGCGGCTTCTGTCCCCAAAAGGCGACAGCTGGCCCGACGGACGACCGCTCAGCCGTTCTCGAGCCGTTTGAAGACGGCCTTGATCCGCTTGAGGGCCCAATTGATGTCCTTGTCCCTGATGACGAGCGGCGGCGCCAGGCGGATGACGTTCTCGTGGGTCTCCTTGCAGAGAAGTCCCTCTTTCATGAGCTCCTCGCAGTAGCGGCGGGCTCCGCCGGCCTCGGGCCGCAACTCGATGCCCACGAGGAGGCCGCGGCCGCGGACCTCCTTGATGCGGCGGTTGCGGACCTTCCGTAGCTTCTCGACCAAGTAGCGGCCCCGCTCGGCGGCGTTCTCTACGAGCTTCTCCTCGCGGATGACCCGCAGGCTCTCGCGGGCCACGGCGCAAGCGAGGGGGTTGCCGCCGAAGGTCGAGCCGTGCTCTCCCGGCTTGAACACGCCCAAAACGGCGCGGTCGGCGAGGACGGCCGAGATCGGATAGCACCCGCCGCCCAAGGACTTGCCGACAATGACCATGTCCGGGCGGACGCCTTCGTATTCGCAGGCGAAAAGCTTGCCGACCCGGCCCAGACCGGTCTGGATCTCGTCGGCGACGAAGAGAACATTGTGCTCCATGCAGATCTCGCGGGCCCTCCTCAGAAAGCCGTCAGGCGGGATGAGGATGCCCGCCTCGGCCTGGATGGGCTCGGCGAGGAAGGCCGCCGTGTTCGGCGTGATGGCCCTCTCGAGCGCCTCGGCGTCGCCGAAGGGGATGACCGGGAAGCCCGGCGTGAACGGCCCGAAATCCTGGCGGTAAAGGGCCTCCGTGGAGAAGCCGACGATGGTCACGGTGCGGCCGTGGAAGTTGTTGGCGCAGGCGATGATCTCGGCCCGGTCCTGGGGGACGCCTTTCTTCTGGTAGGCCCACTTGCGGGCTGTCTTGATGGCGGTTTCCACGGCCTCGGCGCCCGAGTTCATCGGCAGCACCATCTCGTAGCCCGTCATCTCGCAGAGCTCCTTGGCCAGCTGCGGCCACTGGTCGTTGCGGAAGGCCCGCGAGGTCAGGGTCAGCTTCTTGGCCTGGTTCGTCAGGGCCTTGACGATGCGGGGGTGCCGGTGTCCCTGGTTGACGGCGGAATAGGCGCTCAGGAAGTCGAGGTACTTCCGGCCCTCAACGTCATACATCCAGATGCCCTTGGCCTCGGCGATGACGACGTCCAGGGGATGATAGTTATGAGCCCCGTAGATGTCCTCGATGGCGATGAGATCCTTGCTGTCCATGTCGTGCCTCCTCACCTTTTCTTCAGGAGATGGAAGAGACCCATTCCGGTCGGGCCCGCCATGGCCAGGACGAGCGAGGCCTTCGGGTCGAGCTTCGCGGTGAACAGGACGAGCAGGGCCGCCCCGAGCTCGACCGGGCCTTCAGTCTTCCGGGTCATGCCTTTTCCTCCTGGCTCCGCGTCGGCCGTGATGGCGGAGAGGGCGGGATTCGAACCCGCGGTACGCCTTGCGACGCACACACGCTTTCCAAGCGTGCTCCTTAAGCCACTCGGACACCTCTCCGTTCCGATGGAATGTCCCGTTCCGCGCCCCGGCGGAGGCCCTAACGTATCAAAAAAGCCAGGGCCGGTCAATGAAACCGCCTAGAATCGGTCGCGGTAGATGTTGATGAGGTCCTTGAGCAGGGCCGCGGCCGCTCCCCGGGCGCTCGAGCGGCCGCCGGTCAGGGTGACGGGTCCCATCGTGTCCGTGGTGAAGGTGATGCCTTTTTCGGTGCCGCTGACGTGGAAGAGAGGGTGGGAGGCGTCGAGGAGCGACGGGCGGACCTCGAGCGTCCAGCCCCTGCCGCTCTTCGCCGGCGACGCGCTGGCCAGGAGCTTGACGGACTTGCCCTCCGCCGCGGCCTGGCCGGCGAACGCCGCCGGCAGGCCGTCGATGCCCGTGACGCGCACATCGTTCAAGGCGTAGTCCGTGTCCAGGCAGCTGTTCGCGATAAGCAGAAGCTTGGCCGCCGAGTCCCATCCCCCAACATCCATGGACGGGTCCGGCTCGGCGATCCCCCAGCGCTGGGCCTCCTGGAGGGCGCTCCCGTAAGTTAGGCCCTCGGCCATCTTGGTCAGGACGTAGTTCGAGGTGCCGTTAAGGATGCCCTGGATGCCCTCGATGGCCGCGCCGGCCAGGGAGACGAGACCGACGTCGAGGGTCGGCAGCGCGGCCGCCGTGGCGCCGGAGAACCGGAGCGCCAGCCCGCGACCGGCGGCCAGCGCGCGGAGCTTCTGAAAGGCGACGACGAGCGCTCCCTTGCCGGCCGTGGCAACGTTCCAGTCGTTCTCGAGGGCGGCGACGATATAGGGCAGGCCGGGCTCCCCGGTCCGAAGGTCGCTCGGCGTGCATTCGACGAGGCATCCGCCCCCTCCCGCGCCGCGCAGGAGGTCGCCGAGGCCCATCCCTTCGCGCCAAGCGGAGTGGCTCTCGACCGCCGTGCCGCCCTCCTTGAGTTGCCGGCCGAACGCGAGGGGCTCACCCGAGAATAGGCAGCCCCCGGCCTTGACCACGGCCATGAGGTCGAAGCGCAGCGCGTAGCGGCGCTCGACCGAAGAGCTCTTCTCGCGAAGGAGGGTCACGAAGGCCCGGCTGACGTGCCCGAACCCGGTCAGGGCGATGGGGACGGCTCTCATGGACGCGTCGCTGCGCCGCGCGGGTGGGGAACTGGCGGAGAGGGCGGGATTCGAACCCGCGATACCGATCGCTCGATATATCGGTTTTCGAGACCGACGCCTTCAACCACTCGGCCACCTCTCCGTCGGGAAACGATGTCCCGGAGCCCCGGGATTATACCCGAAATCCGGCGGCTTGAACAGCCCTCAACCCCGCCGGCGGCGGAAGAATTCGACGAGAAGCCGGCCGCAGTCCGCGGCCAGCACGCCGCCCGAAACCTGCGGCCGATGGTTGGTCTTTGCGAAGGGGAACCGCATCATGGACCGGACGGCGCCGGACTTCGAGTCCGCCGCGCCATAGACAAGGCGCCGGACCCGGCTATGGACGACCGCCCCCAGGCACATCGGGCACGGCTCGACGGTGACGTAGAGGTCGCATCCGGCGAGGCGATAGTTCCCGGCCTTCCGGGCGGCCCGCCGCAGGGCCACGACCTCGGCGTGGGCGGTCGGGTCCGAGGTCGAGACCGGCCGGTTCGAGCCGCGGGCGACGATCCGCCCCTCGCGGACGACGACGGCGCCGACCGGCACCTCTCCCCTCGCCGCCGCCCGGCCGGCCTCGCGGAGGGCGGCCCTCATGAACCCCTCGTCAGCTTCCCGGGCGTCGCGTCGGACCATGGCCAAGCGATTTTACCGCGAGCGGCGGCCGCTTTTCAACGCCCGCCCGAACGCGGTATAATGCCGCCCCGACGAAGGAGCCGATCATGGACCGTGTCGCCTGCCTCTTCTGCCGCAAATCCTTCCCCCATGACCCGTTCTCGCCGTTCTGTCCGGATTGCTCGGAGCCGCTCTTCATCGACCCGGCGGGCCTCGTCCGGACCCCGGCCATCCGCGAAGAGCGGACCCATCCGCTCGAGGCCTTCGCCGATTTCCTGCCGCTCGAGTCCTTCGACCCGCGGCTGAGCCTGGGTGAGGGGCGGACGCCGCTCGTCCGGTTGGACGCGGCCGGCCGGCGTCTCGGCCTGACGGACGTGTTCGCCAAGGCCGAGGCCCAGAACCCGACCGGGAGCTTCAAGGACCGGGGCACGGCGGTGGCGATCCAGAAGGCGGTCACGCTCGGCTTCCGGAAGGTCGGCACGGTCTCGACGGGGAACATGGCCGCGTCTACGGCGGCCTATGGCGCCCGCGCCGGGCTCGAGACCTTCGTCCTGCTCAAGGAGGGGACGTCGCAGACGAGCCTGAGGGTGGCCGGCATCTTCGGCCCCCGCCTCGTCACGGTCCGAGGGGACTACGGCCGGCTCTTCTACGAGAGCCTGCGCATCGGACGGGAGCTCGGCGTCTACTTCATGAACTCCATCGACCCCTTCCGGGTCGAGGGCTATAAGGTCACCGGGTTCGAAGTCTTCGCCGGCCTGGGCCGGCGCCTCCCGAGCCATGTCTTCGTGCCGCTGAGCTCTGGCGGGCACCTGATCGGCCTGATGCGCGCCTACGAGGACCTCGAGCGGGCCGGCCTGGCCCCGGGGTACCCGACCTTCGTCGGCGTCCAGGCCGAAGGCTGCGCGCCGCTCGCCGCGGCCTTCGAGGCCGGCCGGCCGACATACGAGCGGCTGAAGGAGGCCCGCACGGCCGCCCATGCCATCTCCAACCCGGCGCCGCCCGGAGGGAATGCGGTCCTCAAGATGATCCGGGACCGCCGCGGGCTTATCGTCGCCGTGTCGGACGAGGAGATGTTCGCGGCGCAGAGGGAGCTGGCGGCCGAGGAAGGCGTGTTCTGCCAGCCTGAATCGGCCGTGACCCTGGCCGCCCTGGCAAAGCTGCGCGCCGGGGGCCGGCTCCATGGCGCAGGGGCCAAGGTCCTCGTCCTCACGGGAAGCGGGCTCAAGGCGCCCCATGCCCTCGAATCCCTGCCGCTCGACGTTGTCGAGACGGACATGGCGGGCCTCGAAGGGCGTCTCGGCGAACTGGTCCGGTCGAGCTGAGGCGCAGGGCCCCCGTGCTCAGGCCCGGCCGAGGAGCTCCAGGATCTTTTTCCGGTTCGGGAAGAGGGCCGGCGTGCCTCCCGTATGGAAGAAGACGACGTTCTCCCCCGCCCTGAAGTACCCCCGCCGGACGAGGTCGATGAGACCGGCCATGGCCTTGGCCGTGTAAACGGGGTCAAGAACGATGCCCTCTTCTTGAAAAACCAGACGGATCGTCGCCGCCACCTCGGGGTCGACAACGCCGTAGCCTTCGCGGATGTACTCGTCGAAGACGACGACGTCGTCCGGCCGGACCTCGAATCGGAGGTCCAGGGCGTCGGCGGCGGCACGGGCGATCGAAAGGACGTCTTCGGAGAAGGGGCCCTTGGGGTCGGAGACGCTGATGCCGACGACGCGGCAGCCCCCGGCCAAAGCCCGCGCCCCGACGACGAGCCCGGCTTGGGTTCCCCCCGACCCCGTCGCATGGACGACGGCATCGACCCCGACCCCGGCCGCCTCGGCCTGCCGGGCGAGCTCGACGAAGGCGTCGACGTAGGCGACCGCGCCAAGAGGGACGGTCATGTCGCCGAGAGGGAGCGAGCCGCCGACCGGGACGAGGTAGGGCCTGTGCCCGTCCGCCAGCAGCTCGGCCGCAATGGCTTCGAGCGCGGCCATCGCGGCCCCGGACTTGACGAGCTTCCCCTTGTCCGCTTCCCGGATGCGGATGTCGGCGTCGAGGATGGCGTCGAGGAGGAGGTTGCCGTCGAGCCCGGGCTCGGCATCATAGGTCTTGAAGAGGAGCAGGACCGGCCGGATGCCGAAGCGCCGGACGGCCGCGGCCGTCTGCATGCACCAGTTGGACTGCAGGCTGGCCCAGGTGACGACGGCGTCGGCCTTCTTGGCCAGCATGTCGGCGACGATGAACTCGAGCTTGCGGGACTTGTTGCCCCCGAAGGCCAAGCCTGTCAGGTCGTCGCGCTTGACGTAGATCGACGGCCCCCCCAAGGCCCCCGAAAGACGGTCGAGCCGGCGGAAGGGCGTCGGCAGATGGATGAGCTCGACGCGGCCGAACCGGCCGACTCTCCGGACGATGTCCGATGTCGCGTATGGGGGCATGGCACGCCCTTCCCGCTCAATCTTTATACCACTCGTCCTTCAGGATCGAGGCCGAGGCCGTGTACGTCTTGCCGTCGACGACGAGGACAAAGGAGTATTCCCCCTCGACGGCGGGGAAGGAGGCGTAGTTCAGGTCCCCGGCGAAACGGCGGCCCGACCCCGTCTCTTGGGCTCGCTTCGCCTGCTCCTGGATGGATCTCTTCTCCTCGGGCGTCCTTTCCCTGCGGCCGGTCATGTTCCAGACGGCGCTGTTC
Organism: Terriglobales bacterium; assembly: GCA_035543515.1. Lineage (GTDB taxonomy): Bacteria > Acidobacteriota > Aminicenantia > Aminicenantales > Saccharicenantaceae > DATKJS01. The sequence continues at coordinate 27,149 of DATKJS010000133.1, forward strand.
AGCCCCGGGTCGGCCGTGCCGTTGACCTCGTTGACGAGAAACCGGCCTTTGAAAACCTGGATCTTGACCTCGCCCTTCGGCTTGACCCTGAGGTAGTAGTTGACGACGATGCCCGTCGGCTCGCTCCGGCCGGCGTAGTTGGACGAGCTTGAGTTCGCCCGGTTGAAGCCGGCCCAGCGGACCTTGGATTTGACGGAGAACAGGTGCGCCTCTTCGGCCAGGACCTGCGGCGTCAGCTCCTCGAGCGGCTCGACGTCGGCGATGTAGAGGCCGCGCCCATGGGTCGCGACGATGAGGTCGTGTTCGCGCGGCTGGATCTTGAGGTCATGGACGGGCTGGGTCGGCATGTTATTCTTCATCTTCGTCCACCGCCGGCCGCCGTCGATCGAGACGTAGACGCCGAAGTCCGTCCCGGCGAAGAGGAGATTTGCGTTCCTCGGGTCCTCCCGGACGACGTTGACCGGGCCTTCGGCGAGGTCGCCGGCGACGGACGTCCAGGTCTGCCCGTAGTCCGTCGTCTTATAGATGAAGGGCCGGAAGTCGTCGTTCCGGAATCCGGTATAGCACACGTAGGCCGTGCCCGGGTCGACGGCCGAGGCCGCCACCCGGCTGACCCAGTAGCCCGGGTTGCCCGTGATCTTCCCGTTGAGCTTGGCCCAGTTCCGGCCGTTGTCGCGGGTCACCCAGACGTTGCCATCGTCGGTCCCGGCCCAGAGGAGGCCCGGGACGAGGGGCGATTCGTCGAAGGCCGTGATCGTGCAGTATTGGATGCTCTGGTCCCCCCCCTTGCCCTCGACCGGCAGCTTGCTCTTGTCGTTCGTCGTCAGGTCGGGGCTGACCTCGGTCCAGGTCTCGCCCCGGTTGGCCGACATCACGACGATGTTGCCGCAGTGATAGACGGTGTCGCTGTTATGGGCGGAGACGAGGACGGGCGAGCACCAGTTCCATCGCGTCTCGGGCTTCTGGCTCTGGTAGGCGATGTCCTTGGTCTCGCCCGTGACGAGGTCGGTCCTGAGGAGCGGGCCGAACTGGTATTCGTTGTAAAGGTAGCGGTTGGTTCTCCTATCGAAGACGTTGTACATGCCGTCGCCGCCGCCGACCGTGAACCAGTCTTCGAGGCGGATGGGCGGGCCGCCCCTGACCCCGGAGGAGGTCCCTTCGAAATCATAGTCGCGAGAGCCGGCCGTTCCCTTCTTCGTGCTCGGCCCCATCAGCGACCCGTTGTCCTGGAGCCCGCCGGCGACCCGGTACGGGAGCGACATGTCGAAATCGATGGCGTAGAACTGGGCCAGAGGCAGGAAGTCCGGATGGTCCCAGGTCTTGCCGGCGTCCCAGGTCAGCCCCATGCCGTGGTCATAGCCGAGGAGCATGTGGGCCGGGTCGGCCGGGTCGATCCAGAGGGCGTGGTTGTCGCCCCCGAAACGAAAGGCGGAAACCCAGGTCTTGCCGCCGTCGCGGCTGCCGAAGACCCCGACGCTGAGGACGAAGACGTTCTGGTCGTTGGTCGGGTCGACGACGATCTGGCCGTAGTAATAGCCGGGGGCTCCCCCGATGTTCCGCTTGTCGGGGCTGACCCTGCGCCAGGTCGCCCCGGCGTCCTCGGACCGGTAGACCTCGCCGTCGGTCATGCCCTGGCTCGACTTGCCGTCGAGGATCTCCTGCCAGCGGTCGGCCACGGAAATGCCCGGCTTGTTGGCGTTCTCGACCATGGCATAGAGGATGCTCGGGTTCTTGGCGTAGACGGCCAGCCCGATGCGGCCGAGGATGCCCTCCGGAAGGCCGCCGGCGAGCTTGACCCAGGTCTTGCCCGCGTCCATCGTCTTGTAGATCCCGGAGCCCGGGCCGCCGACCTGGTAGGTCCACGGCCGGCGCATTCTATCGTAAGCAGCTGCGTAGAGGACGTCCGGGTTCGCCGGGTCCATGGCCAGGTCGACGCAGCCGACGTTCCGGCCCGCGACGATGACCTCGAGCGACTTCACCCACGTCTTCCCGCCGTCGGTCGTCTTGAAGACGCCGCGCTCGGCATTATCGGTATAGAGATGGCCCAGAGCGGCCACGTAGACTGTCCCGGGGACGGTCGGGTGGACGACGATGCGGCCGATGTGGTGCGAATCCCTCAATCCCATGTTCGTCCAGGTCTTGCCCGCATCCGTGGACTTGTAGACGCCGTCGCCCCAGTAGGTCGAGCGGGAGTTGTTGGCCTCTCCCGTGCCGACCCAAAGCACGTTCGGGTCCGACGGGGCCACGGCCACGTCCCCGATGGAAATGACCTTTTCGTTATCAAAGATGGGCTCGAAGCTCTGGCCGTTGTTGGTCGTCTTCCAGAGCCCGCCCGAGCCCGTGGCCGCGTAGAAGGTGCGCGGCTGCTGGAGAGGCACGGCGAAATCGACGAACCGGCCGCTCTGGCGCGTCGGCCCGATGGAGCGGTAATCGATGCCCTTGATGACGTCAGCCACCGTCGGGACCGGCGGGGCCGGGGCCTTGGGGCGGGGCTTGGCCGGGGCGCCGGTCAGGGCCGGGGCCAGGCAGGCGACGAGACAAACGACGCACAGGGTCTTTGGTGCGGACATTGGGAACTCCTCTCATCCTTCGACGGTGTACGCGACGCGCCTTGCCCGGAGCTCGTCCAGGACGAAGCGGAAGCCGGCCTCGTCGGCGCCGACGGTTTCCGGCGGACAGACGCCTTTCCGCGAGAACCTCCCGGACAAAACGAGACGCGCCACGGCCGTGGCGGGGAAGCCCGTGGTGCGGGCCATGGACGAGAAGCCCGTCCTCCCGTCCCTCCGGTCGAACAGGCTGTAGACGACCGACCGCGGCCGGCCGTTCTCTTGGCCCTCGACCTGGATGCGCATCAGCGTGAACTCGTCGTCCTCGTCGGCGAGGCGCCACTGCTTGAACAGGACGGCCGAGGTGACGTCGATCGGCCTGACCTTGCCGCCGGGGACTTCGACGGGCTCGGCGGCGAAGAAGCCGCTCGTCCTCAAGGCCCGGATGCGGTCGGCGTGGCCGGGATAGCGGAGGGTCTTTTCGATCATGTTCGGCACGGCCATCGTCTTGAGCAGGGAGCGGAGGCCGTCGGAATTGAAGGCCTCGAGAGTGCCGACCTCCGGGAACTCCAGGAGCTCGACGTCCGAGAGGGCGGGCCGGACGACGACGTGGCCGTTCTCGACATAGCGGGCCGGACGGACATACTCCTCGATGACGTCGGCCGGCGAGAAGGGCGCCTTGTACTCGAACGGGAAATCCCGCCGGAAGGGCAGGCCGCCGACATAGCAGCGGAAGTGGCTGACGGACATCCGGGCGGCGTGATGGCCGAGGACCATGTTGCTCATGCCCGGGGCCACGCCGCAGTCGACGACAGCGGTCACACCCGCGGCCCTAGCCGCGGCGTCGAGCTCTAGCGCGTCCTCGGGGAAGAAAGAGATATCGACGACGTCGCGGCCGGCTTCGATGACCGAGCGCAAGGTCTTGAAGCCCATGAAGCCGGGGACGGCCCCGACGACGAGGTCGAAGCCCTCGACGAGCGAGCGGACGGCGGTGCCGTCGGCCAGGTCCGCTATCTTCTTCCGGACGGGCGAGCGGCCGAGCCTTTCGAGGTTGGCGGGGTTGACGTCGGCCGCGGTGACGTCGAACTCCGGGGCCAGGTCGGCGGCCATGACGCGGCCGACCATGCCGCACCCGAGCACGATGATCTTCTTCACGGAGCCTCCTAAAGCACTGTCCTCCCCCCGCGAGGGCCATCGCGTCGGGAAGGAGTTTTTTACTATAGGCCAGGCCGTCCTTTTTTGCAATGTCCCGGCGAGCCCCCTTCCTCGGCCGCCTCGCGCAGGACGGACACGTTGGCCCGGGGCGTGCGCGGGGCGATCGAGCAGGCCGTGCTGAGGATATAGCCGTCTGGCCCGCCGACGGCGAGCCGCCGCCGGGCGTCGCGCCGCACGGCGTCCGGGTCGCCCTCGAGAAGCGTGTGGACGGGGTCGATGTTTCCCTTGATGAAGACGGTTCGGCCGACCCGGCGCTTGGCCTCGGCCAGGTCCGTGCGTCCGAGGGGCGGCGGGTCGAGGCACTCGATGCCGGACGCGCCGGAATCGGCCATGAGCTCCAGCCGGTCGTGGATGTCGCCGCAGGTATGGAGATACGCATGGGCGCCCGCACGCCGCACGGCCCGGACGATGCGCGATTCGAATGGCAGGACATAGCGGCGGTAGAAATCCGGAGACAGGAACCCCGCCCCGGAGTAGGGCGAAGAGATCTTCACGGCGTCAACGCCGCGCCCGGCCATGCCGGCGGCGAGGGGGATGAGGCCCTCGGTCAGCCGCTCCAGCACGGCCAGCGAGCGGCCGGGGTCCTCGACCATCCCGAAGAGCGCCTGTTCGAAACCGAAGAGGTCGAGGAAATAGTCCAGGGGCGAGGTGACCTCGCCATGGAGGGAAAAGGCCGCACCGGTCCCTCCGCCCACGAGCTCGAAGACATCGAAGGGGCGCGCCGCGTCGAGCTCGAAGCGGAGCCCCTGCGACACGGGGATATAGGTTAGCGGCAGCGGGAGCGTATCCGGGTCGAAGGCGGCGAATTCGGGACGGGACGGAGGAGCCGCGGGAACGGACACGGGAAGGTCGTCAACCGGGAAGAAGGTCGCGCCGCCGTCCTTCCAGCGGACCCTCTCCCCCGCACCGTCGCGCGCCCGGGACGCGGCGCGGCCGGGCCAGCCGGGGTCGTGGCCATGGAGGCTGACGAGAACCCCGTCGAACCCATAGAGCTCGCGCATCCTGAGCAGGCCGGAGGCGAACGTCGCGGCGTCGAGCCAGAACTCAGCCGGCGGGAGGCCGGTTTGGAGGAGCATATGGCCGATGCTCATCTGGCACATGACGGGCACGCGGTCGGGCGTCCGGAGGGCCATGGCCTCGGCGAGGCGTTCCTTTCCGGTCATCATTCTCCTTACCGTCGAGGATAGGCCCGATCCACTCCGCGGTCAAGCCGGCGGCCTGGGCGCCGGGTTTTACTTTTTCGGCTCGACACGCTATGATAGGGAACCTTGTACCGGCCAGACAAGGAAAAGATCATGACCTCAACCCGCGTTCGCAAGGACCTGCGCCGCGGGCGCTCCTGCACGGCTTCGGTCGTGGTCGCGGGGTTGTTCCTCGGCCTGCTCTTCGCCCCCCCCTCTCTTCCCGCCCAGGCGGATCCAGGCCAGGGTTCGGAAAAAAAGGACGGCAAGCCCGCCAAGCCCAAGAGCTGGAAGCCCCACGTCATCTTCGTCCCGGACTTCTATTACCGGCCGGAAACGCGCCTGGCGCTCGGGGCGGGGGGGTTCGCGAACTATCGTCTGGGCAAGGACAAGGAGCATACGCGCCCCTCTACGGTCGGGCTCACGTTCGTCTACACGATGAACAACCAGATGCGGATCTCTCTCAGGCCGGAGGTTTATCTCCCGAGGAACTCGTTCATCCTGAATGCGGTCATCAATTACAGCATCTTCCCCACGATGTTCTACGGCATCGGGAACAACACTCCGGCCTCCATGGCCGAGAGCTACACGCCCGATACGTTCAGCTTCCAGCTGGCCGGCCGCCGGAAGTTCTTCCAGGACTTCTTCGCCGGCGTCCAATACCAGTTCAAGCGCACCGTCATCGAGAAGGTCTACCCCAACGGACTGCTCAGCGCGGGGACCATCCCGGGGAGCCGGGGGGGGATCGTGTCCGGGGTCGGCACGACGCTGACCTACGACAACCGGGACAACATCATCTTCCCGCGCCGGGGCAAGTTCTTCCAGCTTACGACCGACTTCTGCGGCCGGTTCCTGGGCAGCGATTTCAACTATACGGCCGTGCGCCTCGACCTGAGGCTCTATGCCCCGGTCATGGAAAAGCACGTCCTGGCGCTTCAGGTCCTGTTCAGGACGGTGGCCGGGACCGCTCCCTTCTATGACCTGTCTAATCTCGGCGGCGCCTGGATCATGCGGGGCATCTCGAGCGGACGCTACGTGGATAAGTCGCTTTTGGCCTTCCAGGCTGAGTACCGTCTCCATGTTTGGAAGCGGTTCACCGCCGTGGGCTTCGCCGGGCTTGGGGACGTCGCCCCGAGGGTGACCTCGTTCACGTTCAGCCCGCTCCGGTATTCCGTCGGCGGAGGCTTGCGCTTCCGGATCGACTCACGGGAAGGGACAAACGTCCGCGTCGACTACGCCTGGGCGCGCGGCTCGTCCGGCCTCTACGTCACGCTCCTCGAAGCCTTCTGAGCTTCCCCTCCTCCCCCCATTTGCTCCGACTCATTGCGGCACGCGCGTCACCCGAAGAGTCTTGATCTCGTAAGGCCCCATCGGCACGACGAGCTCGTTCGCCGCGCCCGCGGACGTCAGGATGGCCGCCCCGGCGATCGACCTTTCGATGAGGTCCGTGGCGACGGCCTGGACCGGCCACGGGAAAGAGACGCGGGCCTCGGTCCTGCGGCCGAACGCCTCGTAGAGCCTGAGGATCACGCTCCGGCTGTTGTAGCCCGACTCCATCTTGAGGCTGGAGAGGACGACGTTCGACGGCGACGCGCGCAGGAAAGAGTGCACAGCCGGCAGCGTCCCCTTGTGCGCCATCGCCGTCCGGACGATGAGCGGATAGCCGAGCTCATAGCCCCGGCGGACTGTGTCCGCGTCCTGCCAGGTGCCGGCGTGAGGATAGAGGGCGTAGAGGAACTCGTGGCGGCCGCGGTCGGCCTCGGGGTCGGGCGCGGTCGCGCCGTGGATGATGGACATCCGGACCGTCGTCCCCATGACGTCGAAACCGTACTTGCCGTCGTTGAGCAGGCTCAGCCCGGCGCCGGCGGCCGGGTCGGAGAAGTCGACCCAGCGCAGGGCCGGGACCTCGGTCCCGTCGGCCGGACGAGTGGCGGAGCCGTAGGGGATCTCGAACTCCGCTTGGCCGCCATTGAGGTTCACCGGGAAGGCGGCCTTGATCATGAGGTTCCTCTCCTGCCAGTCGAGCCTCATCCGGCAGTCCAGGCGCGGCAGGCCGGCATAAAGGGTCAGGTCCTGTTCGAAGGTCGAGTCATGGAAGCGCGTCTTGACGCGAAGGACGGCGCGCACGGGGCCACTCTCGACGACCTCGATGGTGGCGCCGGAGGCGCCTATGTCCACAGGCAGGCCCTTGAGACCGAGCTCCCAGGCGGACATGGACTCGGGCTCGTCGACGATGGACTGGAGGGCGTTGGCCGGACCGGAGAAGACCTCGCGCCTGGCGGTCTTGTCGTAGAGGCTCGTGATCCAGCCGGTCTTGGGGTCGAGGCGGACCTTGAGATAGGCGTTCTCGAACTCGTTTTCCCTGGCGACAAGCCCGTCTGCCGAGTTGACGCCGGCCACCTCGAAGGGGCTAGAAGGCATAGGGACTGCGCGGTAAAGCCTGTAGCCCAGCGACGGCACGCTCATGGCCATAAAGAGAACGCGCAACAAGACCGTATCGCCTTCGACGCGCCTCTCGAGGATCTGGGACCGAACACCCGTGCCCTCGCCGTCGTAGATGCGGACGGTCCCCTCTCCGGGCTTGACCTTCTCGCGCGGCACGGCCACTTCGACGAGGGCCGGCTCGCTCCGGTCCCAGGCGAGCGGGTTATAGACGACGAGCGGGAAACCCTCGCCGCGTGTATCGACCTGGCTCGTGATCGTTTCGAGCGAGAAGTCGAGGGCCCGCTGCCCCCTCGCCGCGGCCTCCCGGTAAAAGCGGCCCGTCTCGTCATAGACAGGCCCGATGGCCGAGCCGTCGAGGATGTCGTGGAACTGGTTCCGGAGGACGATCTTCCATGCCTCGTCGATGTCCCGCTCCGGATAATAGTCCCGAAAGCCAGAGGCCACGGCCAGGGCGGAGAACCGCTCCGCCTGGAGAAGGAGGCTTTCGGACGACCTGTTCCGCCTCTTCGTCTCAACCTGGGTCGTGTAGCAGGCCGGGAAGGTGAAGTTGAGCTCCCGGCGGACGACGGGGATGTCCGCTCCCGAGGCCTCGATCTTCTTGAAGAAGGCGGCCGGGTCGGAGAAGACCATCTTCGGCTGGCCCGGGTCGTCGCGGTACTTCTCGATGGCCGCGACGTCCGAGTCCCGGGGCCCGCCGCCGTGGTCCCCGGCGCCGTAGAGGATGAGGAAGTCCTTGATCGCGGTTTCCGAGGCGGCGTCCTTGAGGACGGTCGAGAGGCCGTCCTTGAGGTCGACAAGATACCAGCCCGGCGGGACGTAGGCCAAGATGCGCGAGCCGTCCCTCCCCTCCCACCAGAAGAATGGCGTCTTGTCCGGCGCGCAGCGCTCGAAGACGTAATAGCGGATGCCGGCCTTGCTCAGGACCTGCGGCAGCTGCCAGTTGTGGCCGAAGGCGTCGGGGTTCCAGCCGACGGTCACGTCGCAGCCGAACTTGTCCAGGAAATACCTCTTGCCGTAGAGGAGCTGGCGGGCCAGGGCCTCGCCGTCGGGCATGTTGAGGTCCGGCTCGGACCACATGCCGCCGACGGGGATCCACGTCCCGTCCTTGACCTTGGCCTTGATCTCCTCGAAAAGGGCGGGATAGGCCTTCTCGATGGCCTCGTAAACGGCCGGCTGGCTCTGGGCGAAGGTCAGCCCCGGCCGCTTGGCCATCTGGGCGAGGGTCCCCTTGAACGTCTGGACGGCGATGTCGTTGACCGTTTCCTCCCATCGCCAAAGCCAACTCAGGTCGATATGGGCGTGCCCGACGAGATGGGCCGTGTACGCCCTGGGGTTCTGGAGCGTTGGCGGCGTCTTGGGCTTTGCCTGCTGGCCCGCCAGCGCCGCTCCAGCGGCGAGGGCGAGGACGAGGAAGAGTGGCAGGAGCGACCGGGTCCGGGCTGAACATCTGAACATGCGTCGGCCTCCATATAAGAACGATCCCAGGGCCGGCACGGCCCGGCCCTTTCGCTGACGCCTCCCGGCCCGAACGTGCCCGGCCCGCGCCGGACGCTCCGGCTTACTTGCGCAGGTCCGACGTGCAGTTCGGGCAGCGGACGGCCTTGATGGGGATCTGCGTCCCGCAGAACGGGCATTCCTTGGCCGTCGGCTCGGCCGGCACAACCACGGCCTTCCTCTGCATCCGGTTCATGGCCCGGATGACGAGGAACAGGGCGAAAGCGACGATCAGGAAGTTGATGACCTTATTAATGAACATACCGTAATTGAGGGTCACGGCGCCGGCCTGCTGGGCCGCGGCGAGCGAGGCGTACGGCCCCGCCACCTTGCCTGCGGCCAGGGCGAGATAGAGGTTGGAGAAATCGACGTGGCCGAGGAGAAGGCCGATCGGCGGCATGAGGACGTCGGAGACGAGCGACGAGACGATGGCCCCGAAGGCCGCGCCGATGATGATGCCGACGGCCATGTCGAGGACGGACCCGCGCAGCGCGAATTCCTTGAATTCCTTGAACATCGATCCCTCCTGAAGATGAGTCGGCGGCGTTCGACGCCCGCCGCTACGGCCTGCCTATTTTCTGACGGTCGGGAACGAGGAGATGCGAAGCCGGGCGCAGCCCATGGGGATGAGCTCGATCTCTTCGACCGGTCCCGCCGCCTCGGCCGGGCTGGCCGGCACAGGCCCGGCCATCCGTCCTTCGGCCTGCCATCCCGGCACCCGGCGGGCCCTGGCCTTCAGCACGACCGGCGGAGCCTCGGACCGGAAGGGCTGGAAGGCAGGTGCGGATTGCGACGCCAAGCGCACCGCCGCCCCCGGGTTCGCGGCGTTGACGACGAGGCCGTAGTTCCACGGCGTCGTCGGCAGGACCTCCAAGGCCGGCCACGCGTCCGTGCCGCCGTAGCGCTTCCACTCCTCCCCGATCCTGAGCGAGTACCACAGGGGCCCGCGCCGGACGGAGACGGCGTCGCCGACCCGCGGCCAGGGGACGAGGCGGATGTCCATCGGCCATTCGACCGAGACTTGGTCGCCCTGGCGCCAGACCCGCTTGAGCACGGCATAGTCCCCGGACGGGAATTCCCCTTCCACGGCCCGGCCATTGACCTCAAGCCATGTCCTCGCCGCCCAGCGCGGGATCCTGAGATAGAGCGGGAAATCGACCGGCCTCTCGGCCGAAACGGTCAGGACGATGCGCCCGTCGAACGGGTAATGAGTGTCCTCGGAGACCCCGACCCTCGTCCCGTCGCCGACGACGGCGGCGACTGAGGACGGCGCATAAAGAACGGCGGCCAGTCCGTTGTCGGCCGTGGCCATCCAGAGGTGCTCGGCGAAGTACGGCCAGCCGAAGGCGACGTTGTGCTGGCAGCAGCGGTAGCTCCAGGGGTCGTACGAGACGAGCGTGCCGCCGTTCTGGAAGTCGTGCTCGCCGGAGCTGTCGCAGGAGATCAGGTTCGCCGCCGTCAGGTAGTGGAGCCCCTTGAGGTCGGGGGTCAGGGCGGCCGGCAGCGAGTTGAAGGCGACTTCCTCGCAGCGGTCGGCCCAGGCCGTGTCGCCGGTGATTCTGAGCAGGGACTCGAAGCTGGCCATGAACTCGACCATGGAGCACGTCTCGGCGCCTTGGCGAGGGTCGGTCCGGCCCGGCCGGATGTTCTCGTCGGCCCCGAACATGCCGCCCGGCTGCTGGCCGTACGCGTCCATGACCTGCCGGTAGTTGCGCTCGGCCGCTTCGAGGTACTTGCGGTCCTTGGCGTGCATGAAGAAGACGGCCGGCTCGCGGAAGCCCATGGCGATGTTGACGCCGTGGTAGAAGGAGCTCTCGACCGGGTTCCGGTCTCGCTCCGGCGTCAGGATCGGCGACGTCCAGTCCGAGGTCCGCTCAAAGAGGCGCCGGCCGAGGTCGATGAGGAAGTTCTCCCCCGTCCGGTTGTAGAGCCAGTAGACGCTCTCGAGGTTCTCGCCGCCGCGGAGCTTCTGCCAGCTCCCCGGAAGCAGGCTCTCGACGGGGAGATGGTACTCGTATTGGAAATAGCGGCTCATGAGCGAGATGACGCGCCGGTCGCCCGTCACGTCATAGTAGCTCTCGAGGGCCGCGAGCATGACCATGTTCGGCCAGAGGTCCCGGTTCTGCTTGTTGTCGGACGGCCCGAAGAAACCGTCGGGCTGCTGGGACTTGATGGCGTAGCCCAGCCAGCGCTCCGTCTCCTTCCTCATCGCCGGGTCCTTCAGGAGATACCCCAGGTCCCCATAGCCCTTGAGCCAGTACGGCATCTCCTCCCACCCCTGCCCCTTGAGGGTGATCCAGCCGCTGTCGTCCTTGAGGAACCGGCTGAGCTCGGAGAGCCGTCCGGTCAGGCCGTCGCGCATCAGCTTGAGTTGGCTGAGGAGCCAGCCCTTCGGCTCGACCGCCCCGATGGGGAGCTTGACGAGCGGGCTCGTGGCCAGGGGCGGACGGTTGGAGACATAGTGGGCGTTGGGCGTCGCGGCCGGCAGGGCCCGGACCGCCCTGGCCCCGCCGTCTGGGGTCCGGCCGGCCCCGGCCCCGACGAACGACAGGAGGACCGAAAGGGACAGTAGGAGCGTGGGGAGAAGCAGGTTCCGCATCAGGGCCTTTCTTGCCGAGACCCGCCTGCCGGGGGCGGGTCCGGGGGCGCCCCTCACTATAGGCCGCCGCGGTCCCGGAGTCAATCCCGCGCGGCTGGCGGCGGCGGGGTCACCAGCCGATGCCGTAGTCCTCGCCGTAGTTGCTGCTGCCGCCCCAGAACGTGCCGTGCTCCCGGTCGAAATAGATGGCGTTGATCGGCCCCGAGGTGTATTTCCTGACCGTGATCACGTACCCCATGGCCTTGAGCCGGTCCCGGACCTCGGCCGGGACCTTGGCGTTGAGGTCGATCTTCCCCGGCAGGCACTTGTGGTCGGTGAAGGAATCATGCATCTGGTAGCTCGTGATGTTGGACGCTTCGCAGGCCTCCTGGACGTCCATGCCGAACTCGACGATATCGAGGAAGAGCTGGAGGAGGTTCTGGTCCTGGGTGTCGCCCCCCTGGACGGCGAAGGAGAGCAGCGGCTTCCCGTCCTTGACGGCCAAGCCCGGCGTCAGGGTCGCCCGCGGCCTCTTGCCCGGTTCGATGACGTTGAAGGGGTTCTTGAACTCGTCGAGGACGAAGCTCTGGGCCCGCTGGCTCAGTCCGACCCCCGTCGTCCCGGCGATGACGCAGGGGACCCAGCCGCCGCTCGGCGTGACCGAGACGACCCAGCCCTCCTTGTCCGCCGCCTCGATGGAGGTCGTGCCCGTCCGGAAGCTCCGCTCGTAGGCCTCGGCTTCCTCCCGGGTGAGGGACGCCGTCCGCTCCCGGCCCCAGTCGAGCCAAGTGTCGAGATAGCGGAGGAAGGGGTTCTTCCTGCCCTCGAAGGGATACGGGTCGCCAGGCTTGACGTCGGGGTCATTGCGCTCCCAGTCGACGAGCTTGACCCGCTCGCCGGCGTATGCCTTGGAGAGGAGGCCCCGGAGCGGCTCCTCCGGCGGGAAGCCGGGGTCGCCGTAATAGAAATCGCGGTCGGCGAAGGCCAGGTTCATGACCTGGTAGAGGGCATGGATGTAGCGGGCGCTGTTGTAGCCCATGCCCTTGAGGTCCATCGTCTCGAGCATGTTCAGGGCCTGGAGCATGACCGGGCCCTGGACCCAGCTCGTCAGCTTGTAGACCTCGATGCCCTTGTAGTTCGTCGAGACCGGCGCCTCGAGATGGACCTTCCAGCGGTCGAGGTCCTCAAGGGTCATCAGCCCGCCGGCCTCGGCCGAGCCGCGCACGAGGTCCCGGGCGATGTCGCCCCGGTAGAAGCGGTCGTAAGCCGCGTAGATGGCCGCCTTCCTGCCCTTGCCTTCGGCCAGGGCCATTCGCTCGGCCTCGGCCAGCTTCTGAAGCGTCCTCAGAAGGTCCGGCTGGCGGAAGACCTCGCCGGGCCGCGGGCCCTCGGCCGCTTCGCCCGGATGGGGCAGGAAGACGCGGGCCGAGGCCGGCCATTGCTTGATCTTGGCCTTGTTCCGCTCGATCATGTCGCAGAGCTCTTTTTCGACCGGGTAGCCTTCGGCCATGCGCAGGGACGGCTCGAGGACGTCGGCCAGGCTCATCGTCCCGAATTCGGCCAGCATCGTCAGCAGCCCGCCCGGCGTCCCGGGCGTCACCGCCGAGAGCGGCCCGTCGGCCGGCGGATACTCGTAGCCCTTGCCTTTATAGAATGCCGCGGTGGCCCCGGTCGGGGCGACGCCCAGGGCGTTGAGCCCGATGACCTTCCCCGTCTTGGGATTGAAGATGAGGGCCTGGGTCTCCCCTCCCCAGGTCAGGACGTCGTGCATGGTGCAGACGGCGCCCAGCATGGCGCAGGCGGCGTCGACGGCGTTGCCGCCCCTCATGAAGATCATCGCCCCGGCCGTGGCGGCGAGGGGCTTTCCGGTGATGGCCATCCAGTTCCGGGCGTGGAGGGCCGGCTTTTCCGTCCGTTCGGCGGCCGGGGCGGCGGCCACGGCCGTCAGGACGAGGAGCGACAGGGTCAGGACGAGGATGCGCATCGGACCTCCTTCGGCGCAGGCGGAGTGCCGCGGGCGGCGTCATCATCGTAGCAGCGGACGGCCCGCTTGACAAGGGGCGGGCGCGTGGCCCTGTCCCCTTTGTTATGCTATAATGCGTTTCTTTGCGGACCGCATCGCAGAGAGAGGGCGCCGCCCGATGGCCTCTCTGACGACACGTCAAGGAGCTCGACCCGCCGTGTACCGCATCGACCGACACCCCATCCTCCCCCTCCCGCCGCGCGCCGAAGTCCCGTTCACATGGCACGGCCGTCCGATGACCGCGCGCGACGGCGAAACGATCTCCTCCGCGCTCTTCGCCAACGGCGTCCGCGTCTTCGGCCACCATGCCAAGGACGGCGCGCCGCAGGGCATCTTCTGCGCCAACGGCCAGTGCTCCCAGTGCCTTGTCCTGGCCGACGGGGCGCCGGTCAAGTCCTGCATGGAGCTCGTCCGGCCCGGACTGCGGGTGGAGCCTGTCGACGGCCTGCCGGTCCTTGCGGCCGCCGACCCATCAGCCTCCTCCCTGCCGCCCCTGCGCGCCCCCGAAGAGCTCCGGGTGCCGGTTCTTATCATCGGAGGCGGGCCGGCCGGGCTGTCAGCCGCGGCCGAGCTCGGCCGGCGCGGCATCGAGGCCCTCGTCATCGACGACAAGCATCGCCTCGGCGGCAAGCTCGTCCTCCAGACCCACCGCTTCTTCGGCTCGATCGAGGCCGTTTACGCCGGGACCCGCGGCATCGATATCGCGACGCGGCTCGAGGCCGAGGTCCGCTCCTTCCCCGCCCTCAAGGTCTGGACCCAGAGCACGGCGGTGGCCGTCTTCAGCGACCGGAAGGTCGGCGTCCTCGTCGAAGGGACGCGCTATGTCCTGGTTTCGCCCGAAGTCCTCCTCGTCGCCGCCGGGGCCCGCGAGAAGAACCTCGCCTTCCCCGGCAACACCCTGCCCGGCGTCTATGGCGCCGGGGCCTTTCAGACCCTTGTCAACCGCGACCTCGTCAGGCCCGCACGCCGCCTCTTCATCGTCGGCGGCGGCAACGTCGGCCTCATCGCCGGCTACCACGCCCTTCAGGCCGGCATCGCCGTCGTCGGGCTGGTCGAGGTCATGCCGGAGTGCGGCGGCTACAAGGTCCACCGCGACAAGCTGGCCCGCCTGGGCGTCCCCGTCTACACGTCCCACACCGTCCTTAACGCCAACGGCACGGAGGCCGTGGAATCAGTGACGGTCGCCCGGGTCGACCATCGCTTCCGGCCTGTCCCGGGGACGGAGAGGTCCTTCGCCTGCGACACCCTCCTCATCGCCGTCGGACTCGACCCGGTCAACGAGTTCATCGAGAAGGCCCAGGAGTTCGGGATGACCGTCTTCGCCGCCGGCGACGCCGAGGAGATCGCCGAAGCGTCCGCGGCCATCTTCTCCGGCAAGATCCGCGGCCTCGAGGTCGCGCGCGCCCTCGGCCGCGACGTCGGCGTCATCTCCGAGGATTGGTACCGGACGGCGGACATCCTCAAGTCCAAACCCGGCCCGACCTTCGACGAGAAAGTGCCCGAGGCGGAGGCCGGCGTCTTTCCCGTCCTCCACTGCGACCAGCAGATCCCTTGCGACCCGTGCACCGCGGTCTGCCCGAACCGCCTCATCGAGCTCGCCTCGGACGACATCCGCGACCTGCCCCGGTTCCTGGCGGAACGGAACGGCAAGGGCTGCTCGGGCTGCGAGAAGTGCGTCGCCATCTGCCCGGGGTTGGCCATCACCATGGTCGACTACCGCAAGGACCCGGAGTTCCCGACCGTGTCCATCCCCTTCGAATTCCTCAAGGACACCCTGAAGCCCGGGGACTCGGTCGTCGTCGAGGACACGGACGGCCAGGCGCTCGGCCGGGTCGAGGTCGCGGCCGTGCGGGCCCTCAAGGCCAACGACCGGACGGTCATCGTCAAGGTCCGGGCGCCCAAGGCCTACGCCAAGAGAATCGCCGGCCTCCGCCTCCAGGCCGAAGCGGAGAGCGAGCCGATGGAACGGTACGTCGCCAGAACCGCGGACGACACGATCATCTGCCGCTGCGAGCGCGTCACCGCCAGCGCGATCCGCAAGCTCATCCGCGAGGGCGTCCGGGACATCAGCGAGATCAAGGCCGTGACCAGGACGAGCATGGGCTCGTGCGGGGCCAAGACCTGCACGCCCCTCCTCCATCGACTGTTCCGCGAGGAAGGGGTCCCGGAGTCCGAGGTCGTCGACCAGCCCAAGCGGCCGCTGTTCGTCGAGATCCCGCTGGGCGTACTCTCCGGCCTGGCAGGAGAGGGAGGCGACCGTGGCCGCGAATAGGTCGTTCGACGTCATCGTCATCGGCGCGGGGAGCGTCGGCCTGCCGGCCGCCATGGCCATGGCCGAGGCCGGGCTCCGGACGCTCGTCGTCGACGAGGGCGCGAGCCCCGGCCAGGGCTCGAACAAGAGGGCCATCGGCGGGCTCCGGGCGACGCATTCGGACCCGGCCAAGATCCGCGTCTGCCTCCGCAGCCTCGAGATCTTCTCGACCTGGGAGGAACGCTTCGGGGATGCCATCGAGTGGCGGAAGGGCGGCTACGTCTTCGTCGCCTACCGCGAGGAGGAGGAGCAAAGCCTGAAGGGGCTCCTGCCCTTCCAGAAGTCTCACGGGCTGCGGATCGACTGGCTGGACGCGCGCGCGCTCCGCGGGGTCGCGCCCGACCTCAACCCGGACGGACTCCTCGGCGGGACCCTGTCTCCCGACGACGGCAACGCTTCGCCCCTCCTGGCCGGCCACGCCTTCTACGCGAGGGCCCGGAAGCTCGGGGCCGAGTTCCGCTTCAACGAGAAGGTCACCGGCGTCCTGACGGCGGGGGGCCGGGCCGTCGGCGTCCGCACCGACAAGGGGGAGTACGGCGCGGAGGCCGTCGTCGACGCCGCCGGGGGGAGCGCGGCCGAGGTGGCCGCCCTCGCCGGGCTGGACGTCCCGGTGCGGCCCGATTCCCACGAGGCCGCGGTGACCGAGGCCGTGGCCCGCTTCCTCGAGCCGATGATCGTCGACATCCGGCCGGTCGAGGGTTCGGCCAACTACTATTTCTACCAGCACGACACCGGCCAGGTCATCTTTTGCATCACGCCGTCCCCCTCGATCTGGGGGGGCGACGTCCGCGAGACGAGTTCGTTCCTGCCCATGGTCTCGCGGCGGATGGTCGAGGTCATGCCGCGCCTCCGCAACCTCCGCGTCCGGAGGACCTGGCGGGGGCTCTATCCCATGACCCCGGACGGCCTGCCCATCGTCGGAGAGGCGAAGGAGCTCGGCGGCTTCATCTTCGGCGCCGGCATGTGCGGGCAGGGCTTCATGCTCGGCCCAGGGCTGGGCGAGCTCCTGGCCCGGCTCGTTCAGAAGAAGCTGACCGAGGAGGACAGGGACACGCTATCCTATTTCAGCCCCTACCGCGCCTTCCAGGGCATGGAGATGCTGAAATAGCCGTGGAGGCCGGCATGGCGGAAATCGCAGGGAATATTCGGACGCCGCGCCGGCTCGGCCGGGATGGGCCGCTCGTGTCGCCGGTCGGGCTCGGCTGCTGGCAGTTCTCGAAGGGCGGCAACCTGGCCGGACGCTACTGGAGGCTTATCGACGACGAAGAGATCCGCCGGATCGTCGGCCGCGCTCTCGAGCTCGGCATCGACTGGTTCGACACGGCCGAGGGCTACGGAAACGGCGAATCGGAGAAAGCCTTGGCCAGGAGCCTGCAAGCCCTGGGCAAGGCGCCGGGCGAAGTCGTCATCGCCACCAAATGGAATCCGGTCCTCCGAAGGGCTTCGTCCATCTCCCGCACCATCGGCGACCGCCTGGCCAACCTGGCTCCCTTCCCCATAGACCTGTTCCAGATCCACAACCCGTACTCCGTCTCCCCGCTCGAAAAGCAGCTCGCGGCCATGGCCCGCCTTGTCGAGGACGGCATGGTCCGCTTCGTCGGGGTCAGCAACTTCTCCAGGCGTCGGATGGAGAAGGCCCATCGGCTCCTAGCCGCGCGCGGCCTGCCCCTCGTCTCGAACCAGGTCCGCTACAGCCTGCTCGACCGCAGCATCGAAAAAAGCGGGGTTCTCGAAGCGGCCGAGGACCTCGGCGTCGGCATCATCGCCTATTCGCCGCTCGCCCAGGGCCTTCTCTCGGGCAAGTTCCACGACGACCCGGCCCTCGTGCGCCGCACGCCCGGCTTCCGGAGATTCATGCCGGGGTTCAGGCGGCGCGGCCTCGAAAGAAGCCGTCTTGTCGTCGAAGCTCTCCGCCGCATCGCGCCGAAATACGGCGCCACCGAGGCCCAAGCGGCCCTCAACTGGCTCATCGCCCGCCATGGCGAGACGGTCACGGTCATCCCCGGCGCGAGCCGGGCCGCCCAGGTCGACGACCTGGCCGCGGCGATGTCGTTCCGTCTGTCGGAGAGCGACATGGAGGAGCTTGACCGGGTCTCGGCGTCCTTCAAATGACCGCGGAGAACCGCGAGTTCGGGCCGGTGAAAAGAGCTCTCGCCGCGGCTATTTCGCGAAGAAGACCCACCCGGCGCACTCCACGATCCTCATCTCCATGTCATAGACGGACCGCAGGAGCGGCTCGCTCAGGGTCTGCCGCGGCGGGCCGGAGGCGACGACCCGGCCGTTCTTCATGAAGACCATGCCGTCGGAATAGCGGACGGCCATCTCCAGGTTGTGAAGGGTGACGATGATCGTCTTGCCCTTCTCGTCGGCCAGGCGGCGACAGAGGGCCATGGTCTCGACCTCGTGGCGGGGGTCCAGGAAGGAGGTCGGCTCGTCGAGGAGGAGCACGTCGGACCCCTGGGCCAGGGCCCGGGCGATGAGGACGAGCCGTCTTTCACCGGAGCTGAGCTCGAAGAACGAGCGGCGGAGCTGACCGTCGAGCCCGACGTAGCAGAGGGCCTCCTCCGCCAGCGCCACGTCCAGGCTCGTCGGCGCCCCGAACGTCGGCAGGAAGGCCGCCCGCCCCGTCAGGATGAAGTCGAGGACGGCATAGTTGAAAGTGAAGGACGCCTCCTGAGGCACGTAGGCGACGAGCCTGGCCCGCTCCCGGCCCCGGAGCGCGGCCAGGTCCCGGCCGTCGACGAAGATCGTCCGCGGCGGCGCCGGAAGGACGGAGGCGAGGCACTTGAGGAACGTGGACTTGCCCGCGCCGTTCGGGCCGACGACGGAGGTGACCCGGGCATCGGGGAAGATGAGCTCACCGACCTCGAGGCGGAAGTCCTCGTAGGCGAAGGCCAGTTTCTCGACGCGGACCTTCACCGCCAGACCCTCCCCGAGCGCTTCAGAAGCACGATGAAGAACGGGATGCCCACGACGCTCGTCAGGATGCCGATGGGGATCTCGAAGGATGCCGCGCTGCGGGCGATGTCGTCGGCGACGATGAGCAGGCTCGCGCCGAAGGCCGCCGAGAGCGGCAGGACCTTGCGGTTGTCCGCCCCGACGGCCATGCGCACGAGGTGCGGGACGATCAGGCCGACCCAGTTGATGACCCCGGTGACGGAGGTCGCGGCGGCGGTGACCAGGGTCGCCACGGCAATGACCAGGGCCTTCTCCCGCCGGACGTTGACGCCGAGGGCCCTGGCCTCGTCGTCGCCCAGGGACAGGACGTTCATCCGCCAGCGAAGGAGGATAAGGATGAGGACGCCGAGGCCGATGACGGGCAGGGTCACGGCCAGGTCGCCCCAGGCGGCCTGGGACAGGCTTCCCATGAGCCAGAAGATGAGGGCCTGGAGGGCGTAGGGATTGGCCACGAATTCGACGAGGGAAAGAAGAGCTTGGAAGAGGGCCGAGACGATGATGCCCGAGAGAAGGACGGGGACGATTCCCGACGCCGAGCGGCCGGCGATGAGGACGACGAGGAGGACGGCCAGGACGGCCATGGCGAAGGCCGCGAGCTGCGGCGGGAAGGCCCGGCCCAGGAAGACGAGGGACAGGGCGGCGCCGAAGGCTGCGCCGTAGGAGATGCCCAAGCTGAACTCGAAAACGAGCGGGTTCTGGAAGAGCGCTTGGAGCGAGGCCCCCGAAACGGCCAGGGCGGCGCCGGCGAAGAGGGCCAGCAGGAGCCGCGGCAGCCGGACCCGGAAAAGGATGTCGGCGTAGGGCGTAGGGGCGGCGCCCGGACCGGTCGCGGGCGCGTGGGTGAGCGTCGTCCAGACGGCCTTGAGGGGGATCGGATAGGAGCCGAGGTTGAGCGAGAGGACGAGGAGGACCACGGGCAGGGCCAGGGCCGCCCAGGTGAGCCAGGCCCGCGTCTTACTTGCGGAGCCAGTCATGGCAGCCGAGCACCTTGTCGAGGGCGCTGAAGGCGCCCTCGACGCCATAGAATTCCTTATAGGCGGCGTTCCCCTCGGCCTCGAGGTCGAAGCCGGGGAACCGCTCCGGGTAGAACAGCCGGGCGAGATAGAGCGTTTCGACCAGGACGAGGGCCGGGTCCCACCAGTACCAGAAGCCGAATGTGTAATGGACGCGGCCGGTCCTGACGGCGCGGACTGACGCCAGGCGGGGGTCGCCGAGTACGGATTCCACCGTGACCCTCCGCTCGCCCGGCGGGTAGTTCCCCTGGACGAGGATGACCTCAGGGTCCCAGCGGATGATCGTCTCGATAGGCACGGTCGCCCCGGCCGTGCCCAAGTAGGACGGAAGGAGGCCGGCGGCGCAGTTCGTCCCTCGGGCGGCGTCCACCGGCTCATAGGCGACCGGCGTCCGGAGGAGCGAGCCCCAGAAGGAGAGATAGACGCGGGGTGCGTCGGCGTCCCGGACCGGCCCGAGAGCCGCGGCCAGGCCCGAGAGCCGGTCCCGGAAATGAGCGGCCAGCCAGGCCGCTCGTTCCTGCCGGCCGAGGACTCGGCCGATCGTCGCCATTTCTTCGAGCAGGGAGCGGAACCTGCCGACCGAAGCGAGGGCGGCGACCGGCGTCCGGAGCCGCCGGGCGATGGCGTCCGCCGCGGCCGGCTCCGACGGGGAGGCGAAGACGACGTCCGGCCGGAGGCTTATCGCGAGTTCGAAGTTCAGGTCCTGGCCCTGGTTCGAGACGACGGGGAGCGCCCTCGAGGCCGGGAAGAGCATCGGGAACAGACGGTCCTGGTGACGGAGGAAGAAGTCGATGCCGACGAGCCTGTCGCCTGCACCCAAAGCGACGATGATGCGCGTGACCTCCGGCTCGAGCGAGAGGACGCGCCCGACGCGGGCCGGGATCTGGACATGGCGGCCGAGGCTGTCCGTGACGGCAACGGGGGGGGAATCGGGGCGCGACGGGCCCGCGCCCATGGCGCGAACAGAGAGGCTAAGGACAACGAGGACGACTCCGGCGGCCGGGCCCGTTCTCATGCCGGCATTATACCATTCAGCGCCCGAAAACGAGCCGGCCGAAGAATTCCGGCCTATGGAAATCTGGCTTCGGGGTCCCGACCGGGCTCCAGGCGCCGAAGTGCGGGAATTCCGTCTCGTCCCCGCACTTGTAGAAATTGGCCATGGACGTGTGCCCGGGCTCGACCTCGCGGCCATAGAGGGCCCGGAAGAGCCCGAGCGGGACCCGGTAGGCCAGGGCCCAGCGCCCGCCAGCGACCGGGCCGTCGACCGGTGTGCCGAGCGAGGACTTGGCCCGGAAGCCGCGGAGCTCAGCCTTGGCGAGAGGCCTCCGATGGCCGCGGTCGGGGCCGAAGGCGATGAGGAAGGCGCCGATGGCGTTGCCCTCGAAGTTGACGTAGCCCCGCCTGAGGTCCGGGAAGGCGTCGACGAAAAACTCGACGCAGCTGTCCTTCCAGACGGGGTCCTGGAAGCGCGTGAAGCGGGCCCGCACCCGTGCCTCCTCGACGTCGAAGCGGACATGGAGGAACCGGGCGGACCAGCAGAGCCTGGCCTCGACGCGCGGCCGGCAGCCATTCCTCGTCCATTCATAGTGGGAGACGGCCAGGGAGGGCACGCCGCGCCAGGCGGCCGGCGGGGCACCGACATCCAGGTCATTCCGAACCCGGACGACCTCGTATTCGGGGACCACGGCCGCTACTTTCCGGCCGGAGCGCAGGCCGCGACAAGCTTCTCGACGGCCTCGACCACGGCCAGCCGCGATTGGGCCCTGGGCTTCTTGGCCTCTTCCAGGAGCTTGGCCCGCCCTTCGACCCAGCCCTTCTCGGGCGCCTTGCCCGAGACGAGGAAGGCCAGCGCTTCGAGGCCCGCGGCCGAGACGGATTCAAGGGCCATGGAAAGGCCCTCGACCTCGCGCAGGGCCGGCGATGAGGCGAGGAAAGGAAGGACCAAGGGGTGGTTCTTTTTCCAGCAGACGAGCGAGGACCGGAGCTCCTCGGCCAGGGCCGGGTCGCGGCTCTCGAGGAAGCGTCCGACCTTGACCCGAAAATCCCGGGCCGCGAGCGACTCCGGGAAGCAGGCGTCGACGAACCGCGTGTAAGGGGAAAGCGTGGAATAGGTGACGCCCTGGGCGCTGCGTTCGTAGCCCCTGAGCGGCTCCGTGACTCCGGCCAGGACCTCGAGCGGCCGGACGTCCGTCGCTCCGGCCAAGCGGCGGAGCATCATCGCCTGGTACTTGAGATGCGTCAGGCCGAGCTCCTCGAGCTCGGTTTCGACGAGCGCGAGGCGGCGGTACATGTCATCGACGTTCTTCACCCCCGCGGGCGACCAAAGACGCTCGGCGATGGCCGCCGTCCGCGGCCAGATCCGTGAATCGATGGTCTCGGGCGTGACCATTTCGCCCCACATCGTCGCCTCGCCGCCGAGGACAAGGGCCTTTTCGGCATCGGACAAGGGCGAGCCGGCCGGGATGGGGTCGTTCAGGTAATGCTCGACCGCCGGCTGGCAGAGGTCGATGTAATAGCCGTTCGACAGGATGCCCTGGTAGCCCTTCTGGGCGGCCGCGATCAAGGACTCCGGGCCGCGCCAGGAATGGATGACGATGGTCTTCGGCAGCGTCGGCTGGAAGATCTCGTCCCAGCCGACCATCTTCTTGCCGAGCTTGGTCAGGATCCTGAGGATCCGGGTGTTGAATTGGGCCTGGAGGGCGTCGTTGTTGGCGAGGCCGTGGGATTTCATGTAGGCCCGGATGGCCCGGTTCGCGTTCCACTGGTCGGGGTTGACCTCGTCCCCGCCGATGTGGATGTACGGGTCGGGGAAGAGCCCTGCCATCTCCCTGAAGAACTTGTCGAAAAAGCCGTAAACCCTCTCGCTGGTGGGGTCGAAGGCCGGGCCGAAGACGCCGAAGTGCCGCTCGAGCTCGTAGGGCCCGGGCGCGGCGGCGAGCTCCGGATAGGCGACGAGCCAGCTCGTCGAATGGCCCGGGACGTCGAATTCGGGCATGACCCGGATGCCGCGGTCCGCGGCGTAGGCGACGACGTCCCGGATCTCGTCCCGGGTGTAGAACATGCCGTCCGAGCCGCGCTCGTGGAGCTTCGGGAAGACCTTGGATTCGACCCGGAAGCCCTGGTCCTCGGTCAGGTGCCAGTGCAAAACGTTGAGCTTGACGGCGGCCATGCCGTCGAGGTTCCTCTTGATGACGTCGACCGGCTCGAAATGCCGGCCGACGTCGATGAGCAGGCCGCGCCAGGTAAACCTCGGCCTGTCCTGGACCTCGACGCACGGGAAATAATACCCGGCTTCGTCGGCGTCGAGAAGCTGGAGAAGGGTCTCGAAGCCGCGCAGGACGCCGATGTCGGTCACGGCCGACAGGGTTATGCCGTCCGGTTTGACGCTCAGGGCGTAGGATTCATCCTCGTTCGGCTCGAGCCTGCCGACCCTCTGGAAGGAATAGGAAACGGCGGGGCCTTTCGAGGCCGACTGGGAAAGGAGATAATCCTGCTTGAAAAAGAGGGCCGGCCGGCCGGCGAGCCGGGCCATGAACCGGGCCGCGGCATGGAACACGCGCGAGCCGGGCTGGCCCGGGCCCGCCACGCCCAGGTTCTCGTCGATGCGGAAGCGGCCATCGATGACCGTGATCTTGTCCGGGACGGGCATGAGCCCGGTCACGCCGCGGGCGGGTCCGGCCGCGGCGGGCGCCGCAAGCCAGGACGCGGCGAGAGCGATCGCCACGGCCGCCAATAGGGACACGCGCAGATGCTTGTTCACAGACTCCTCCTCTCCTCCTCCCGGCGCGCGGCCGGGCGCCGTTCCATGCTCCGACGCGGCCCTGTCCGGCTTCCGCGCCGCGGTCAGTTCGCGTTCCCGACGAGCGGGTCGGGCTTGACGACCACCGTTCTCGTCTCGACATCCTTGCCGTCGACGTTCAGGACGGCCTTGTAGGTCCCGGGCTGGACCTGGAGGCCCCGGCCGAACCGGCCCCCGCCCATCATCGGCGGCTGCTGGGCCTGGCCCTGCGGGGGCCGCCGGTTGAGGGCCCAGAAGGCCTTCTGCAGCCCTTTCTTGGCCGTGCCCGTGACCTCCTGGACGACGTTGCCCTCGAGGTCCCTGATGATGATCTTGACCGATTTGGGCTCGGCCTTGAGCCAGTAATAGAAGCTCGCCCCGACGGGCGGGTTGTCGACCTTGGCGAACTCGCCGTACTGTTCCCCGGCCATCTCCAGCCGATTCCAGCGGATGACGTCCTTGACGTCGAAGAACGCGGCGTCCTTCTCGAAGGTCTCCGGCTTGAAGTCCTTGATGGGGCCGATGTCGGCGATGTAGAAACCCCGTCCGTAGGTCGCGATGGCCATCTCGCGGTCGCGCCTTTGGATGGCCATGTCGCGGACGACGACGTTCGGCGCGCTCGTCGAGAAGGGCAGCCAGGTCTTGCCCTGGTCGAGGGTGACCTGGATGCCGTAGTCCCCGGAGATGTAGAGGACGTTCGCGTTGTCCGGGTCCTCCTCGACGTCGAAGAGCGGGTTCTGGAGGCCGTCCGAGATGTCCTGCCAGGTCTTGCCCTTGTCCCGGGTGACGTAGAGCCAGGTCTTGTCCTCGTTATGGGTCCGGTAGCCGCTGAACGCGACATAGCAGACGTTCTCGTCGAAGCGGGACGGCACGACCCTCTTCGCCCAGCGGTCGTAGGGGATGCGGTCGCCCGCGGCCATCTTCTTCGGCTTGCCGGCGCCGTCGTAGAACTGGGCCGTGATGTTGACCCAGGACGTGCCGCCGTCCGGGCTCATCTGGACGTTGCCGTCGTCCGTGCCGGCCCAGTAGAGGCCCGGCGTCTTGGGCGATTCGGCGAAGGTGTAGATCGTCGCATACTGGAGGTTGGTCTTCTTGGAGTCCGCGATCCGGGCCTTATCGGCCTTGGTCAGGTCGGGGCTTATCGTCTGCCAGGTGTTCGGCTCGCCACGCGTTAGGGAGCGGTGGACGAATTGGGAGCAGACGAAGACGATTCCGGGGTTGTGCGGCGAGAGGACGATCGGCGCGTTCCACTGGTAACGCTGGACCGGCTTGCCCTCGGCCCGTTCTTCGGGCGTCGTCCGGCGGGCGAGCTGTCCGGCCTGGCCCGTCTGGAGGTTCCGGCGCATCGAGGAGCCGAACTGGCTCTCCCAATAGATGTATTCGGGATTCCACCAGTCGCGGACGACGTAGAAGCCGTCGCCCGAGGGCAGGTAATCCCAGTCGCGGGCATAGACGCCCCAGGCGTTCCGGGTCTGGGACGGACCGATCCAGCACCCGTTGTCCTGTGTCCCGCCCATGACGTTGTAGGGCTGCTCGTTGTCGACCGAGACGTCGTAGAACTGCTGGGCGCTGATGGTCGACTTCTGCATCCAGTGCCTGCCGCCGTCCCAGGTCTCGCAGGCCCCGCCGTCGTTGCCGGTCAGGATGTGGTTGCCGTTTTCGGGGTCGACCCAGACGGCGCGGTGGTCGACGTGGGTCTTGTAGGCTCCCTGGTCCCAGCCGGCGACCTTGAAGGTCTTGCCGGCGTCGTTGGAGAAGGTAACGTTCGTGTCGGCGCAGTAGAGGGTCTGGTCGTTCGTCTGGTCGACGACGATATGCCCGTAATAGCCGGCCTCCGTCTGGTTGACCTGGGCGCTGCCGCCCGAGAGCTTGTATTCCGTCATCCTCTTCCAGCTCTCGCCCTGGTCCTCGGACCGGTAGATGACGCCGGACCTCTTGACCGTTTCCTGGTTCCGAAGGGCGCCGCCGCAGAGGATCTCGAGGGCGTGACGGTTGAGGACCTGGGTACGCCCCTTGGCCTCGGTCGAGTCGGGTTTGGGGGCCTGGGCCTTGAGAAGCGCCTCGACGGCCTTGATGTTGGCCATGAGGGTCTCGTTCTTCGGATAGAATTTCCTGGCCGCGGCGTTGAGCTTGGCGATGTCCGCGCCCGTCTTGGTCAGGAAGTCCTTGTCCTTGACGAGCTCGGTGAGTTTCTTGGCCAGGTCGGCCTCGGTGTCCGCCGTGGGCGGCGTGAACTTGGCCAGCTTGGCCAGCTCGGCATTGACCTTGAAGCCCTTGAATCGGTTGAGGTACCAGTCGTCGCTGAAGACTTGGCCGGCCCGGAAGTCGGCGACGCCGTCGCGCAGGTCGAAGCCGAGGTCGACCTCCTCGTCGATGCGGGCGTAGACGATGGCCGGGTTCTTCTCGTAGATAGCGAGGCCCGTCCGGCCGACGCTGAGGCTTGCCGGGAGCCCGGTCGTAAGCTCCTTCCAGGTCCTGCCGCCATCGGTCGTCTTGTAAATCACATTTCCCGGCTGGCGGTCGATGAAGGTCCAGGCCCGGCGGTAAGTCTTGTAAGCCGCGGCCAGGACGACGTCGGAGTTCCGCGGGTCGATGACGAAATCGGCGACACCGCGGTCCTTGACCGGGAAGACGTTGGCCCACGACTTGCCGCCGTCCGTCGTCTTGAACAGCCCGCGCTCGCAGTCCATCGCGTTGTCATAGAGCTTGCCCTCGGCGGCGACATAGACGACGTCGGGGTTCTTCGGGTCGACGCCGACCTTGGGGATGAAGAAGCTTCTCTCCAACCCGGCCTTGGCCCAGGTCTTGCCGGCGTCCGTGGACTTCCACAGCCCGTTGCCGTGCGTGCTCGACCGGGCGTGCATCGGCTCGCCCGTACCGAGGTAGAGGACCTTGGGGTCGGACGGGGCGATCCCCATGTATCCCATGCTCATGTTGCCGTACTTGTCGAAGATGGGCTCAAAATGGATGCCGGCGTCCTCCGTCTTCCACAGGCCGCCGCTGGCCGTCAGGACGTAGTAGGTGAGGGTCTGCCCCCTCGGCACGGCGAACTCCGCGATGCGGCCGGAGAAACTGACGGGGCCGATCCAGCGCCAGGCGAACAGGTTCAGGTCGTCGGCGGTGACCGGCAGCGCCGCCGGCGCGCGCGCGGCCTTGTCCTTCGCGGCCGGGGCCGGCGTCTGGGCCGTCGCCGCGACCGTCAGTGAAAAGAGCAGTGCCAGGAAAAGAACGCCCGGGATCGAGTTCCGGCGGAAATGGGACATGGGACCTCCTTGGTCGGAAGAAATCGAGACTTTCTATATAGCACAGGGGGGCGGCCGAACGAAAGGGGCCGGCCTGGGGCCGACGGGGAATGGCCCGCGGCCCGGCCGGCCGGTCCGCGCATGAGCGCGTTCGTCCGGGCTAGATGTCGACCTTTTCGACGACGATGGTCAGGCTGGAGGCCAGGGCGGCCACGGCGCCGACAGCGGCCAGGATGGGGGCAACGACCGCGCCGACGACGCCGACCGTCAGCGGGATCTCCAGGAACGTCTTGCCCTCCGCATCCTTGAGGATGATGCGTCGGACGTTGCCTTCGTGGATGATCTCCTTGATCTTCTCGGCGATCTCGGCGCTTTCGACGCGGAACTCCTCGGTCCTTGTCTTCTTCTCACTCTTCTTCTCGTCCATGGTTACCCTCCTATCGGGAAATACGTCAGAGTCCCGGAAAGAGTTTTCTGAGCAGGACCAGGGACTCCGGAAAGAGGTCGGACATCGGCACGGACTCCCAGCGCGCCCAGGCGATCCGCCAGCCGGGACCCGGAGAGCGGGCCAGGCGCACCTCGAAGCGATAGCATTCCCCGGCCACGCGGAGAAGCCTGCGGAAGACCTCGGCCGCGCCCGAGGAGAGGAAGGCCTCCGCTTCGACCGAGGCCTCCCCGCCCGGGCCGGCCGGCGTGACGCGCGCGCCGAGGAGGTGGATGACGATGCCGGTGCGGCGGAAGTATTCGCCGAGGAGGGCCCCGGTCTCCGCCTTGTCGCGCCCCTCAAAATCCGAATAGTTTTCGGCCAAGCGGGACATGACCCCGGCGAGGTCCTTATTCTCGGCCAGGGCCACGGTCTCCTTGAGGAAGGCCTTGATGCGGGCCTCCTCCGAGGACGGCCCGCAGGAGAGGGCCAGGCACGCCGCGGTCAGCAGACCGAAGCGGACTGACTTTTCCCGTGTCCCGCTCGTTCGCACGCCCTGCTCACCTTCTCCGGCCGCCCGGACTCATCCTGCCCCGCCGCCCCCGCCGCCGCCGCCCCCGCCGCCGCCGCCGCTGAACCCCCCTCCTCCGCCCGACGAGTAATGCGCGGCCGAGGTGCTGGCCTGGCTGACGGTCGTGGCCATGTGCTCGATGCTGTTGACCATGGCCGTTAAGTTGCCGGCCGTCGTGAGGAAGCCGGCCTGGCTGGCCCCCGCGTACCAGGCTGGCACGGCCGCCCGCCGGTCCTGGAGGATGACCGGCAGGGCCTTGAGGATCTTCTTGGCGTTGCCGAAGAGGATGCCGAAGACGAGATATTGCTCCCAGAGCCTCACGGCCTCGGGCGGCAGCTCCCGGAACGCCGAGAAATCATCCAGGAAGTGCCTGAAGGCCTTCCACATCGCGTTCTCTCTGGCCCAAGACGGCGTCCGCCGCTTGAGGGTCGGGATGAGCGTTGCGGCCAGGATCATGAGGCCCGGGCTCAAAGTCAGGACGGCGACCGGCCAGGTCGCGGCGGCGAAGATATTCCTGGCCCGCACGCTCTCGGGCTCGAGAAACCCCAGGGGCCTTGTCGATTCCTTGATCCCCTTGGCCCATTCCTGGTACCACTTCTGGAACTCCTGGGCCTCTTTCCTCAAGTAATCCTTGAGGTTGTCGAGGGTGAAGGAAGAGCCCTTGAGTGCGCCCGGCTCGCCCAGCTTGCCGAAGAGCATCCCGAGAAGGCCCTTCTCGTGCTCCTTGAGCCCGGGGGCGGCCTGGAATTCCTTGAGGAGTGTCAGGCGGGTATCGGCGCGCCGCCGCGTGCCCAGGAGAGAATGCTTCTCGACGGTCAGGTCCTCCATGCTCAGCCAACCCCTGCGGGCCAGGTCGAAGATGGTGGCCGTGAACGCGGCCGGCGTGATCCCCCGGCCCTCCCGCATGAGGACCTGGACGAAGGCGGGAGGCAGGTCCGAAGGCGGCTCCCGCCAATATTCGGGAAGGCCCTCGAACCGGTAATCCTTCCCGACCCGCGACCACGTCCGGGAATAGAAGAGGAGAAAGACCAGGGGGCCGACGACCTGCCAGACGCACCAGACCCCGAAGAGCTTCACCAGGAGCCGACGGCGTCTTTCCCGATCCTCCGCCCGGCGAGCCTCCCCTTCCCTGGCCGCCTTCACCCGCTCGATCGTCTGCCGGACAAAGCCGGCCTCCTCCTGCTTGATCGAGGCCAGGCTCGCGCCCGTTGCCGGCACTCCCGAGACGAGCCCCGCGGGCCAGACGACGCGGACCTCGACGAACTGGTGCGAGGGGACGTCGACGGCGGAGAAGCGGGCCGTCCTCGCGTCCACGACCTCGGCCCAGCCGGTGAGAGGGCCGTGGCCCCAGACGTTAAGGTCCGCGGCCCGCGGCAGCGGTTCAGGAAGCCGAACCTCGACCCCGACCTTCTTCGTCGGCCGCTCCCAGCCGTCGCCGATCACCTGCCAATAGAGCTCGGTCACTTCGGGATAGCCGAGGATGCCGCCGCCGATGCGATAATGGATGTGGAAGGTCCGGCGCTCGCTCCTAGCCGAATAGTGCCACCTCGCTTGGAAGGCCCCGCCGCCCGTGCCCGTCTCGCTCTTGAGCGGGGCCCCCCGCTCGTCGCTGACGGAGAATTCCGAGAGAGTGGCGGCATAGGACCGGCCCTCGCGGCGAACGACGAGCGGGATCCGCAGGTCGGCCCAGGAGAAGCTGCCCTGGAATTCATAGGTGCGGAATTCGTCGACGCGGAAACTGCCATCTCTGTCCACGGCGATCTCCACCCTGACCTCGGGGAAATAGTAGTTCTTGGCCGGGGCCGCCGCGGCCGGGATGCCCGCCACGCAGAGCGAGAAGACGAGGAGAAAAGCCGTCCTTTTCATCAGATTATCCCCAGATTATCCCCGTTCGAGATAGAGTTCGATGACAGGGACCTCGACGTCCGGCTTGGCCACGGGCGGCGTCAGGGTCAGCGTGCCCTCTGGCCACTCCTCCCTCGTCCCGGCGAAGAAGCCGGCCTCCCCGCCTTTCTCCGTGAAGGAAACCTCGGAGGCGTCGCTGAGGAGCTGGGCATAGGCGACGCGGCCGGCCATCCCTTCGAGATGGAGGGCGCCGGCCGGCCATTCGAGCACGTGGAGATAAAGGCGCCGGAGCCCGGGATGGTATGTCAGGAGCGTTCCGGGAGGGGCGGCGAAGCCTTCCGGCGCCCGGGTGCAGCCGTAGATCGAACGACCGTGGAGCTCCAGCCATGCCCCGATCGCCCCGAGCCGGTCGAGGGCCCGCGGCTCGAGCCTGCCGCGCCCCGTCGGCCCGACGTTGAGCAGGAAGTTGCCGCCCCTGCCGACAGTCTCGATGAGCATGACGATGAGCTGGCGGGCCGACTTCCATGTCGACTCGTCGCGGTGATAGCCCCACGAACCGGAGAAGGTTTGGCAGGTCTCCCACGGCACCCGCCGGCCGCCCGACTCGACCCAGCGCCGCGGAAGGAACTGCTCGGGCGTCCGGAAATCCCAGCCGCCGGGGACATCGAGGAGGTCGAGCCGGTCGTTGACGAGGACCCCCGGCTGGAGCTCGCGGACCATGCGAATGAGCTCCTCCGAGCGCCATTCCCGCCGTCCCTTGCCCTCGGGGCCGGGGAACGAATAATCGAAGAATAGGACGTCGATCCGGCCGAACCCTGTCAGAAGCTCCCGGACCTGGCCGAAGAGATAGTCGACGTACTTGCCGAGGTCGCGCCCCTTGGCCGCGGCCACGAACTGAGGGTCGTCCCGCATCGGATGGAAGGCGTCGACGGTATAATCCGGGTGATGCCAGTCTAGGAGCGAGTAGTAGAGGCCGACGCGCAGGCCTTCGGCCCGCAGGGCCTCGACGAGCGGCCGCAAGAGGTCCCGGCCGGCCGGCGTGCGCGTCGCCTTGTAGTCCGTGAACCGGGAATCCCAAAGGCAGAAGCCATCGTGGTGCTTGGCCGTGACGACGGCGTACTTCATTCCGCCAGCCCGGGCCGCCCGAGCCCATTCGGCCGGGTCATAGAGGTCGGGGTCGAAGCGGTCGAAGTACCTCCGATAGGCCTCGTCGGTGAGCTTCTCGCGACTCTTCACCCACTCGTGGCGGGCCGGCAGGGCGTAGAGCCCCCAGTGGATGAAGAGGCCGAACCGGGCCTCGGCCCACCATTCGTTCATCGTCGGGACTCCTCCGGGAGGATGCGCGCTCGATCCTTTTTAGCTCAGGAAGGGAGGAAAAAGCAAGCCCGGGCGCTCACTCGCGCCGCTTGGCCTTCCCGTAGAGGTGTTCCATCAGGGTCAGCCGGACCTCGGGGTCCATGCCGACGAACTCGAGGCCCGTCTCGTAGACGTCCCTTCCGAAGAGCTCCTTGACCCAGCGGACGCGGGCCTCGGCCTCGATGCGCGACCGGGACCGCGTCAGCGCGACCTCCACCCGGACCCGCGTATCGACGGCGAGCGGGGCGTCGGTCATGATGCGGATGCCGCCGACGGAGATGTCCCGGGTCAGTGAATAATATGTCATCGGCGGCGCCTCGCCGGCCGCTCCGATCGGAGTCAGGATGACCTTGTTCTCCTGGCGGGTCCGAGGCTCGCGGCGCCGCTCCTGGGTAGGCTTCATCTCGGCTTCCTTCTTTTCGGTCGGGCGGAGAGGGGGAAAATTGACTCCTCCGCTTTGACTTTCCCCCCGGCCGGGTTTAGGATGAGGCCAGCCCGTCAGCGCGGAGGATGCTCATGCCCGAAAGGACTCTCCCTCGGCTTTTCGAAGACAGCGTCGGCGCGTACCCGACGAACGTCCTCATGTGGGAAAAGAAGGACGGGCGCTACCAGGGGACGACCTATCTCGAGGCCCGGACGCTCGTCCACAGGTTCGCGGCCGGATTGAGGACCCTGGGCCTCGGCCGGGGCGACCGGGCCGCTCTGATCTCGGAAGGCCGCAACGACTGGCTCGTCAGCGAGCTCGGAGTCCTTTACAACGGGGCGGTGAACGTGCCGATCTCGGTCAAGATCGACGAGCTCTCGGACCTCAAGTTCCGGCTGGCCCATTCAGGCAGCAAGATCGTCATCGTCTCGAAGTCGCAGGTCGGTAAGGTCCGTCAGATCAAGGCCGACCTTCCCGAGCTCGAGACGACCGTCCTGCTGGACGAGATGCCGTCGTATGAGCGCGACGAGATCCCGGCCCGCGAGGTCTTCAAGAGGGGGGACGCCGAGCTCGCGGCCCGCCGGCCTGAGTTCGACGAGCCCTGGCGCTCCATCAAGGAAAACGATTACGCCAACATCTGCTACACGTCAGGGACGACGGCCGACCCGAAGGGCATCATCCTGACCCACCTCAATTACGTGGCCAATATCGACCAGTCCCGGGGCCTGGTGGATTGCCCCGAGCATTATGTTTCCCTTCTTTATCTTCCCTGGGACCACGCCTTCGCCCACACGGCCGGCGTCTACAGCCTGATGAGGAGCGGGGCGGCCCTGGCCTCTGCCGAGGTCGGCCGGACCGCCATGGAAAGCCTGAAGAACGTCCCCTTGAACATCAAGGAGATCCGGCCCCATTTCCTCTTCAGCGTCCCGACCGTCGCCAAGAGCTTCCGCAAAAGCGTCGAGAAGGGCGTGCGGGAAAAGGGCCCCGCCGCGGAAAAGCTCTTCCAAAAGGGGCTGAAGCTCGCCTATGCCTACAACGCGGAGGGTTGGAACCGGGGCCGGGGCTTCCAGAAGCTGAAAAAGCCGTTCTATTTCTTCTACGACCAGCTGGTCTTCAAGAAGATCAGGCGGAACTTCGGCGGACGGCTCGAGTTCTTCATCGGCGGCGGCGCCCTCCTCGACATCGAGCTCCAGCGGTTCTTTTATGCCCTCGGCGTCCCCATGTTCCAGGGCTACGGGCTGACCGAGGCGGCTCCGGTCATCTCCGCTAACAGCAAGAAGGCCCATAAGCTGGGCTCCTCCGGCAAGGTCGCCCCCGGCCTGGACTTGAAGATCTGCGACGAGGCGGGCGCTCCGGTCCCGGTCGGAGAGAAGGGCGAGATCGTCGTCCGGGGCGAGAACGTCATGGCCGGCTATTGGAAGAATGAAAAAGCGACCAAGGAGGTCCTGCGCGGGGGCTGGCTCTACACCGGGGACATCGGATACCTCGACGAGGACGGCTTTCTTTACGTCCTCGGCCGGCTCAAGAGCCTCCTCATCGGGAACGACGGCGAAAAGTACAGCCCCGAGGTCATCGAGGAGGAGGTCTGCGACCGTTCGCCCTATATCGACCAGCTCATGCTCTACAATAGCCAGTCCCCCTACACGGTCGCGCTCCTCGTCCCGAACAAGGAGGCGGTCCTCCGCCGGCTCGAGGACCAGGGGCTTTCGGCCCGGACGCCTGAAGGGCAGGAAGCGGCCCTGCGACTCCTCGAGGCCGAGGTCGACGTCTTTCGGGAGGGCGGCCCGTTCGGCGGGCGCTTCCCCGGCCGCTGGCTCCCTTCCGCCATCGCGGTCCTGGGCGAGCCGTTTACCGAGCAGAACCAGCTCCTGAATTCCATGCTGAAGATGGTCCGGGGAAAGATCGCGGATTTCTACCGGAACCGGCTCGACCACCTCTACACGCCCGAGGCCAGGGACATCGCCAATCCGCAGAACCGGGCCATCGTCGCCCGCTGGGCGCCCTAGAGCCGTCCCGGCCAGCCGGGCCGGCGGCCGGGCGCCGCTCACTCGGTTGACAATCCCTCTTTAATTGGGGTATCTAGAGGCCTCGACGACGGAGGTCAGATGAGCGTCAAGTTCCGGCTCGGGGCCATGATGTTCCTCCAGTACGCGATCTGGGGATCCTGGATGCCGGTGCTCTCGGCCTTCCTCCAGACGAACCTCCACTTCACGGCCGTCGAGACGAGCCTCATCTACAGCCTTTTGCCCCTGGCCACGATCGTCTCGCCGTTCATCGGCGGGCAGATCGCCGACCGCTGGTTCCCGACCCAGCGGGTCATCGCCGTCCTCCAGCTCGCCGGAGGCGTCCTGCTCATCGCCATGTCCGGCATCACCGCCTTCTCGCCCATGATGTGGCTCATGCTCCTCTATTCGCTGCTCTACGCCCCCACCCTGGCTCTGACCAACTCCATCGCCTTTGTCAACTTGAAGAGCTCGGAGAAGGAATTCGGAGGGATCCGCGTTTGGGGCACGATCGGCTGGATCGCCGCGGGCCTGGCCCTCGCCGGCTGGCGGGCCGCGGCCGGGTCGCCCCAGGGGGTCGCCATGAAGGGCGACACCTTGATCCTGGCCGGGGCCTTCTCGCTCCTCATGGGGGTCCTTTCCTTCGGCCTCCCCGCCACCCCGCCGCGCCGGGAGGGCGCCAAGCCGTGGGCCTTCCTCGAGGCCCTCAAGATGTTCAAGGATAGGAGCTTCGCGGTCTTCGCCGCCATCTGCTTCGTCGCCGCGACCGAGCTCTGGTTTTATTACATCCTGACGGCGCCCTTCCTGACTTCGGACAGAATCGGCATCAGCCAGAAGTACGTCTCCGCGGTCATGACCATCGCCCAGGTGGCCGAGATCCTGGTCATGGCCTTCCTCCTGTCCTGGTCCCTCCGGAAATTCGGGATGAGAAGGACGCTGACCCTCGGCATCCTGGCCTGGCCGATCCGGTACGTCATCTTCGTCATCGGCGCGCCGGTCTGGCTCGTCGTCGCGTCGCTCGCGCTCCACGGGTTCTGCTACGTCTTCTTCTTCACCGCGGCCTACATCTATGTCGACAGCGTCGCCCCTCGGGACATCCGGGCCTCGGCGCAAAGCCTCATCGCGATGGTCATCCTGGGCGTCGGGAGCTATGTCGGGAGCCTGTTCTGCGGCTGGGTGCAGAAGCTGTTCACGACGACCGCGGTCAATGCGGCCGGCGAGGCCGTGAGGGTAGTGAATTGGCGGGGAACGTTCCTCGTCCCGACGATCCTGACCTTCCTCTGCGTCATCGCCTTTTTCGTTTTCGTGCGTGAAAAGGAGCCGGCCGCGGCCGCCGCGCCGGCCTCATAATTGGGGAAGCCCCCCCGCGGGGGCCTTCCCCTCTTAAACCGGAGGAGGCCGTCCCTCCGGGATGGCAGGGAAGATGCGGAACGAGGGCGAGGCGGACATCGAGTCCCGTGCCCGAGGCGGAGGTTGCCCATGGGGAAAAGAACAAAGCTCGGCATCGGCTTCGTCGGCGGCGGGTTCATCACCCGCTTCCACATCCGCTCCTGGGTCGGCGTCCGCGATGCCGACGTCGTGGGCATCGTCGACCCGGACGGGGCGCGGGCCCGGGAGGCAGCCGTCATGGCCCGGGACCTCGGCGTTGGCCGGCCCCGCGTCTTCAGGTCCCTCGCGGCCATGGTCGCCGACCCGGCCATCGACGCCGTCTGGATCTGCTCGCCGAACTACACCCGGCTCGAGGTCATGGACGAGATCGCCCAGGCCGTCGTCAGGGGCAAGGGGGAACTCGTTGGCGTCGCCTGCGAGAAGCCGCTCGGCCGGAACGTCGGCGAGGCCAAAGCCATGCTGACCCTGGCCCGCAAGGCCGGGCTGCTCGACGGCTACCTCGAGAACCAGGTCTTCTCCCCCGCCGTCGTCCGGGGCAAGGAGATCGTCTGGGCCCGGGGCGCGAGCCTCTGCGGCCCGCCCTACCTGGCGCGGGCGGCCGAGGAGCACAGCGGCCCGCACATGCCCTGGTTCTGGGAGGGCACGCTCCAGGGCGGCGGCGTCCTCAACGACATGATGTGCCACTCGGTCGAAGAGGCCCGCTACATGCTCACCGCGCCCGGGGCGGGTCGGGACACGCTCAGGCCCGTCAAGGTCACGGCCTACGCCTCGTGCCTCAAGTGGCAGGACCCGAAATACGCCAAGATCCTGGCCGGGAACTCGGGCGGCAAGACGGACTACCTCAAGCGTCCGGCCGAGGACTTCGCCCGATCCCTCATCGAGTACAAGGACAAGGCGGAGCGGACGCTGGTCGTCGAGACGACGACATCCTGGTGCTATGTCGGCGCCGGGCTGCGCCTAAGCCTGGAGCTCCTCGGGCCCGAATACTCGCTGGCCATCAACACCCTCGATTCCGGGCTCAAGATCTTCTTCAGCCGCAGGGTGCAGGGCGAGGCGGGTGAGGACCTCGTAGAGAAGCAGAACGCCGAGGTCGGCCTGATGCCCGTCGTCAGCTCCGAGGAGACGGAATACGGCTACACGGCTGAGAACCGGCACATGGTCCGGTCGTTCCTGGCCGGCCGGCGGCCCGGGGAGAATTTCAGCGACGGCCTCAACGTCACCGAGCTCCTCATGGCCGCCTACATGAGCGCCGAGGAGGACCGGACCGTGCCTTTCCCGCCGCCCGGCCTGGAGACGTTCGTCCCGGCCGTGGCCCGGGGACTCTGGAATCCGAAGAAGAAATGATAGGGAGGGAAAAAATGAAGACACCCGTACGTGCGCTCGTCGTCCTGGCCTCCGGTCTGGCCGCTCTGTCCGCGGCCCAGGAGGCCCGCAGGCCCGCCATCCCGCCGGACGTCGCGGCCCAGGTCAAGGCCACCGATTACACGGACGTCCGGATCAAAAAGTTCCCCATCATGGTCGAGGGCTGGACGTTCCGCAGGTATACGTTCTTCCAGACCGTGGACAAGCTCAAGGCCCTCGGCATCACGCTCCTCGAAGCCTACCCGGGCCAGCCGCTCGGCAACGGCGACCCTAAGGCCGTTTTCGGCGAGGGCATGCCCGAGGCGGACATGAAGGCCGCCCAGGCCAAGCTCCGCGAGGCCGGCGTTTCCGTCGTCGCCTATGGCGTCGTCGACCTCGGCAAGACCGAGGCCTCGATGCGGAAGGTCCTCGACTTCGCCCGCAAGATGGGCATCCGCACCCTCGTCTGCGAGCCCCGGGACGAGGACTTCCCCCTCCTCGATAAGCTCCTCGAGGAGTACGACCTCCAGGCCGCCATCCACAACCATCCCCAGCCGGCCAAGTACGCGTTCCCCATGACCACCTACGAGCGTCTCCAGGGCCGGAGCGAGCGGATCGGCGTCTGCGCCGATACAGGGCACTGGATGCGCGAGGGGCTCGACCCGGTCGAGTGCCTCCGACTGCTCAAGGGCCGCATCCTCGATACTCACCTCAAGGACCGGACCGAGTTCGGCAAGGGCGCCGCGGCCAAGGACGTGGCCTGGGGCTCGGGCAAGGCGAGGATGCGCGATATCCTGGCCGAGCTGACCCTCCAGGACTATGGCGGGGCGCTGACGATGGAATACGAGAACGAGGAAGAGGTCATGACGCCCGAGCCGGCCATCCGCGCGAGCGTCGCCTTCGTCAAGAGCGTTACCTATTACTGGGACTACGACCAGCTCCTCAAACGATATGATGGGCGTTACGAGAAGCACGGATGGAACCATTACGGCCCGGGCTATTTCGAGCTCGACCCGAAGACGGGCGTCCTCAAGTCCCAGGGCGGCATGGGCCTCCTCTGGTACAGCGCCAAGAAGTTCCGGGACTTCGTTCTCGAGCTCGATTTCAAGTGCTCGCGCAAAGACACGAATTCGGGTGTGTTCATCCGCATCCCCGATGTCCCGGCGAGCGACGATTACATCTACCACTCCTTCGAGGTCCAGATCTACGACGCAGGCCAGGGCATCCACGCCACGGGCGCCGCCTACGACGCCGAGGCGCCGAAGGCCGCCGCCTCCCGGCCGGCCGGCGAATGGAACCATTACAAGATCACCTTCCAGGGGAAGCGACTCCAGGTCGAGCTCAACGGGACGCTCGTCCTCGATTGGCAGGCCGAGCCCCGCGGCAAGGTCAGGGACTTAGCCGCGGAGGGCTACATCGGGCTCCAGAACCACGACAGCGCCTCGCCCGTCTCCATCAAGGATATCTTCATAAAAGAACTCTAGAAAAAAAAGGGGGATCGCCCCCTTCGGGGCGGTCCCCCTTGACTGAGCTCTTTAGAACCCCGGGCTGATGTAGAACTGGAAGTGCCAGCCGACGTTCCGGTCCTGGAACGGATAGACGTAGTTGAGGCCCAGGACGAGCATGCCGAAGAGGTTCGTCCGAAGCCCGAAGCCGGCGCTGGTGAGAGGCTTCCGGTTGCCGTTGAGGAACCAGGGTTTGACGTCCGCAATCGTCGTTCCGCCCCAATAATACCGATTGCCGAACGTGTTGGCCCAGGCGATGCCGGCGTCGTAGAAGCCGTAGGCCTCGAGAGGCCAGGCGCCGAAGTAGCCCTTCCCGAGGCCCAGGAGCCGGAGGATCGGGAAGCGGAGCTCGACGTTGGCCACGATCATCTTGCTGCCGAAAAGCCGGCCGATATCGAGGGTCGAGGCGCTGCTGTAATAGCTGTAATAGTCATAGCCGCGGACGAGGTCCCAGTAGCCGAGGTATAAAGGAAACATGCGGTAATCCTCGGCGTCCTTTCCGTAGCGGCCGAGGTGAAGGGCCCGGAAGGCCAGGGTGAACGGCTTGACCGGGATGATGTATTTCCGAAGGTCGACCGAAACCGACGTGAAGTTTAGGCCGCCAAAGGCGGGGGACACACCCAAGCCGTAGCTCTGGCCGATGAGCGGGCTCGTGGCGCCGAAAATGCCCGTGTCGTAGTAGAGCCCGGCCGAAACGTATCCATAGCCGAACCCCGGGATCGTCGGCGGATGCGACTTCTCATAATAGACCAGGTATCCGTCTTGCGTGTAGTACCTCGTGTAGAGCGTCTCGTTGAAGTCGAGGTAGCGGTAGCCGCCGCTGAGCTCGACGCGTTGGGCCGAGCTCAGGGGATAGGAGGCAAAGGCCGAGACGTCGTAGTTGATGATGCGAAAGATGTCCTGGAGCTCCACAAGGACCGT
The DNA here is from genome assembly GCA_035543515.1 of Terriglobales bacterium. Lineage (GTDB taxonomy): Bacteria > Acidobacteriota > Aminicenantia > Aminicenantales > Saccharicenantaceae > DATKJS01. Next base: position 65,712 of record DATKJS010000133.1, read on the forward strand.
TTCCCCGCCGAAGTCGGTCGTCCCGTAGGAGTAATAGGGATACGGATAGACGATGCGCGAGAGGGCCGCGCCCCAGTTGAGCCGCTTCTTGCTGTTGAGGTAGGCGACGACGCCCGACGTGTCGATGATCTGCGGCCCGGTGATGGCGGTGGTGATGATCGTATGGGTGCCGAGCATGTCGCTCCAGTAGGCCGAGATGCCC
>DATKJS010000134.1:0-8145 GCA_035543515.1 Terriglobales bacterium
TGGAGCTACCCGGGCTGGCGCGGCCGGTTCTATCCGTCCGGCCTCGCCTCGCGGGGCTGGCTCCCCTTCTACGCCGGGGCCTTCGACACCGTCGAGGTCAACATGACCTTTTACCGGCTGCCCAAGCCGGACGACCTCAGGAAGTGGGCCGACGCGACGCCGCCCGGCTTCCTCTTCACCCTCAAGGCCAACCGCCAGATCACTCACACGAAGAGGCTCCGGGACGTCGGCCACGACGTCGGTTTCTTCTACCGCTTGGCCCGCGGCCTCGGAGACAAACTGGGCGGCATCCTCTACCAGCTGCCGCCGGCCCTCGTCCGTGACGACGAGCTCCTCGGAGGGTTCCTCGACCTCCTCTCGCCGGAGTTCCGGAACGTCGTCGAGTTCCGCGACCCGAGCTGGTTCGCCGAGGACGTTTACGGGCTCCTCCGGGCCCGCGGGGCGACCTTCTGCATCGTCTCCTCGGCCAAGGTCCCGTCCGACCCGGTCCGGACCTCGGACACGGCCTATTTCCGCTTCCATGGGCTGACCGGCGGCCATCGGCACGATTATTCCGAGGAGGAGCTCCGCGCATGGGCGGGCGTCGTCCGGGCCACGGGGGCGGCCGAGACCTTCGCCTACTTCAACAATGATTACCAGGCCCACGCCGTGGCCAACGCCCGCCGCCTGCGCGAGATCCTCGGCGGCCCGGCCCGCGGTTGACCGGCGGCGCCTCTTTGTCCTAACATAGCGGACAGGGGCGAACCCCGAAGAAAGGAGCCCGTCATGAGCCGATGGCCGAGATCCCTCGCGATCGTCCTCTGCGCGGCCGCTCTCGCCTGCGGCGGCGCGGCGTTCCTCTCCGGCCAGGACCGGCCGGCCAAGGCCGAAACGCCGGCCCTCATCACTTCCTGCGGTCAGAGCCCCGGCCCGACCACGATCAAGGTCGTCATGCAGCGGCTGAAGCTCGCCTACGACCTCGACCCGCTCGCGACCCCGGCGACGCTCCAGGCCAAGGCCAAGGCCGGGACACCGTACAAGTCCCTCATCATCGTCATGGGCGCGAGCCTCAAGGGCATGGGCGCGGCGGGCATCGCCATCGAGGACGAACTCAAGCGCTCCGCCGACCTCATCGCCGAGGCCCGCAAGGAGGGCGTCACCGTCATCGGCGCCCACGTCGAGGGCATGAAGCGGCGGGCCCAGGGCGCGGCGGCCGGCGACACGACCGACGAGCAGTCGATCGACGCCGTGGCCCCGAACGCCCAGATCCTCCTGGTCTACAAGGAGGGCAACGCGGACGGGCGGTTCACGACGATCGCCAAGGGCAAGGGGATCCCCCTCGTCGAGTTCGAAAAGATGATGGACCTCGTGCCCACGCTCGAGAAGCTCTACGCCAAGTAGGGCGGGAGGCCGGACATGATCGCGACGGAAACGGCACGCACAGTCCTATTGGTCCTCTTGGCGCTCTCGTTCCTCTGGGTCGTCGTCTGCATCGTCAGGAACGACACGGGGACGATCGTCCGGGCCCTCGTCACCACGCTCCTCGTGGGCATCGCCTTCTTCTACGTCCACCAGACCAAGCTCCAGACGCTGAGCTTCAAGTCCATCAAGAACGACCTCTTTCCCCCCAAGCCGCTCCACCTCCTCTACGAGAGGCGCGAGAGCATCACCGGCGACGTCCTGCGGACCGTCTACTCCTTCTCCGAGCCCGGGCCGGAGCTCGTCCTGAGCATGGAGGACGGCGGGAACTCCCTCTCCATCACGGACATCGACCCTCTCAACCGGGTCCTCGAATACGTCGGCCTGCCGCCGGTCAAGAGGGGCGCGCGCGAGCTCTCCTTGATCACCGGGTCGGGCCTCGACGCCAACAAGTATCAATGGGACGACTACGCCCTCGGCACGCTCATCATCGAGCGCGGCATCTGCCGGAACGTGACCTCGGCCAGCACCTTCCCCTGCATCGAGTCGATCACCATCCTCAGGCGCTGAGGCGGCGCCGGGCCCGGTCTTGAAAAACGGCCGCGCCTGTCCTACAGTAGGGCCTCCGCCGGCGCGGACCTGAGATCGTCATGAACGCCACGACCTCCGCCGCCCTCGTCCTGGCCGTCATGGTCGCCGCTTACGCGGCGGCCCGGGCCCTCAAGGTCTCGACCGAGCTCTCGCTCTTCGCCGCGGCCCTGGCCGGGTCCCTGGCCGGCGGCCAGGGCCTGCCGGCCCGCCAGGTCGTCGAGGGGGCCTTCACCTATTTCGACATCGTCCTCATCTTCGTCGCGGCGACCCTGTTCATGAACCTCCTCAAGGAGTCCGGCGGCGCGGTCTTCGCCGTCCGGTCCATCCTCCGGCGGTTCCATCGGCGGAAGGGGGCGCTCCTGGCCCTGCTGGCCGTGCTCCTGCTCATCCCGGGCGCGCTGACCGGGGCCGGGAGCGTCACGGTCCTCATCCTGGGCGGGATGGTGGCGACGATCCTCGGCACGATGGATATCCCCGCGCCCAGGGTCGCGGCGATCATCTTCCTCATCGCCGGGCTGAGCGCCGCGGCGCCGCCCATCAACCTCTGGGCCATGCTCACGGCCGCGGGCGTCAACATGCCCTACGTCGGCTTCTTCCTGCCGCTCCTCGTCCCCTGCGTTCTCCTGGCCCTGGCCACGATGGCCATCCTCGGCCGCAAGGCCAAGGCCGTCGACCTCGAGCGCGCCCTGCGGGAGCTGCCGGAGGCGCCGCCGGGCATGAACTGGTTCCGCGTCGGGACGCCGTTCCTCGTTTTCGTCCTGCTCCTCGCCGCGGGCCGCGTTTTCCCCTTCTCCTTCCCGGTCCTGGGCCTGCCGCTGATGTTCGCGGCGGCCGCCCTCATCGCGCTCCTGCTCTCGCCGGTCCGGCTCGACGTCCTGCGCATCGCCCGGGACACGGTCCACCAGCTCCTGCCCCTCATCGGGACGCTGACCTGCGCCGGCATCCTTGTCCAGGTCATGACCCTGACCGGGGTCCGGGGGCTGATTGCCATCACCACGGTCACCCTGCCCCTGACGGTCGTCTTCCTGACGCTCTTCGTGACACTGCCGGTCTCGGAGGCGGTCCTGATGTGGGGCTCGGCGCCCGTCCTCGGCGTGCCGCTGGTCCTTCTCTTCAACACGGCCGGCCTCAATCCTATCGTGGCCCTGGCCGGAATGACGATCATCTGGCCCCTCGGCGACGCCATCCCGCCCACGGCCATCATCGGCCGGCTGACCGTGGCCACGGTGGGCATGAAAGACCCCTACGGCAGGTTCCTCAAGGAGTGCCTGGTCCCGGCGGTCCTCATCGCCGTCGTCGGAACGCTGATGGTCGTCTTCAGCAAGAAGCTGGCCTTCCTGGCCGCATTCTAGGAGCCGATGAGCGTGGAGGCGGAGAGCGAACGATGATCGTCACGATCCTCTATTACCTGATGACGGCGGCCGTCGCCGCCCTGCTCGTCTGGAATTTCCTCAAGCGGAAGAACTGGCAGGAGGAGGTCCTCTACGTCATCATCCTCATCCCCTTCCTGCTCCGGCTCTTCCGGCTGAAATGAGAGCGGAAACGGAGATGCGTCAGACACCCTTCAGGAAGATCGTCATCGCCGCCCTCGGCGCGGCCCTCGCCGTCGCCTCCGGGCTGAGCTTCTATCGGAGCCGCCACCTCCGGGAGCCCGTCGTAACCGGGCCGAGCGTCTCACGGGTGGCCAAGCTCGGCGAGTATTTTCCGGGCATCCGGGGGTCGGCGAACGACCTCAACGTCTATGTCCTCGAAGGGAAGGCGCCGGGCGGGGCCGTCCTCGTCCTGGGCGGGACGCATCCCGAGGAGCCGGCCGGCCGGCTCACGGCGTGGATCCTGGCCGAGAACGCCGTCCTGGCCAAGGGCCGCCTCTTCGTCGTCCTCTCGGCCAACCGGAGCGCCTCGACGGTGACGCGGCTCGGCGGCGCCTATCCCCCCGACTTCACCATCCCGACGGCCTGGGGCGGCCAGACGTTCCGCATGGGCGACCGCTGGTCGAACCCGCTCGACCAGTGGCCCGACCCGGAGGTCTACATCCATTATCCGACGCGCCAGCAGCTGGCCTACATGGATATCCGCAACCTCAACCGGGCCTTCCCGGGGCGGGCCGACGGGACGCTGACCGAGCGCACCTGCTACGCCATCTGCGAGCTCATCCGCAAGGAGAGGGTCGACGTCGAGATCGACCTCCACGAGGCCGAGCTCCAGTATCCCGTCATCAGCACCATCGTCGCCCACCAGAAGGGGGCGGACCTCGCGGCCCTGGCCTCGATGATGCTGAGCTCGAACGGGGGCTTCGCCATCGGCGTCGAGTCCTCGCCTCAGGCCCTGCGCGGGCTATCCCACCGCGAGATCGGCGATCACACCGGCGCCGTCTCGCTCCTCCTCGAGGCGCCCGAGCCCTTTCTCGACGCGACGCGCGGCCGGACGAACCGGGAGCTCCTCCTCACGGGCAAGGACGATTTCGTCGTCCGGGCCGGAAAGCGGGGTTTGCTTTTCGAGAAGATCGACGAGAAGGGCTGGCCCATCGACGTCCGCGTCGGCCGCCACTGCTCGACGGTCCTGCAGATCCTCGAAACCTGGTCGGAGGACAAGCCGGACCGCGCCGTCGTCGTGAGCGGTGTGCCGCACTACGCCGAGGTCATCAAGAACGGGACGGGGACCTACCTCAGGGACCCGAGGACGGCCGCGCCCGCCAGAGTTTTCTACGAATGAGGCCGGCCGGGCTCAGGCAGCCTCCCCCTTGCGCTTCCTGGAGAACCCGACGATGGCCAGGATCACGGCCAGGACCAGCAGGGCGGCCAGGATGAAGATGAGCGTGTTCTTGCTCGAGACGGTCTTGTCCATCAGGGCCTGAAGATCGCTCTTGTCCTTGTTCAGGGCGGCAATCTTCTTGGTCTGGTCGTCGGCCGTGGCCTTGAGCGCGGCTTCGTCCGCCTGGAGCTTTGAGATCTCGGTGTCCTTGGCGGCGATCGCGGCCTCCTTGTCAGCCAGGTCCTTCTTGACCTTGGCGATGGCCCAGTTGAGGCCGCTGACCTTCTTTTTATAGGTCTCCTCGCTGACCTTGCCGGCGGCGACGGCCTTGTCGAGCTCGGCCTTCTGGTTCTCGAGCCCGGCGATCTGGTCCTTCATCGAGGCGGCCTGCTGCTTGAGCTGGGCGTTCTCGTTCTGGGCCGCGGCCAGGGACGCTTTGGTGTCGGCCAGGTCCTTGTTGAGCCCGTCGTTCGCCTTCTGGAGCTCGGCGATGCGAGCCTGCGCCTGGTCGATGAGCGCCTGCTTTTCGTTGAGCTGGGCCAGGTGGGTCTTCTTGGACACGCAGCCGGCCGCGACGAGCGCGACGACCGTGAGCGCGACGACGAGGAGAGCGATCCGTTTGTTGGACATGTTTCCTCCCTTTCCCGTAGTCTCTATGGTCGAGAGATTGAGGACGACACCAGAAGGATGACTCTGTTCGTGGCCTCATTATCCTCGGCCCGGGCCCGGGTGTCAAGAGGCCCCGGCTCCTACGGAGAGCGCTTCCGGGAGGCGAGAAAGGCGGCGACGAGGAGGACGTAGACCGCCGAGGGCCAGGCGGCGGCGCGCCCCCGGACGGCGGCCCGGCGGTAGAGGCCGGCCGCGCCCGGCGGCGGCAGCGGACGGGGGTCCCAGGGAAGACCGTACCGGCGGCAAAGGCCCCGGACGTTCAGGAGATGGATGACGGGCACCTTGCGCGCCGCCATCTCCTGGAGGACGCCCCGTTCGGCCGGCGGCGGGATGAAGACCTCGCGGACGAGGCCCGGACGCAGCTTCAAGACCTCGGCGTTCGTGCCGATGTTGGCCGAGCTGCCGCCGATGTTGACGAAGGCCCTGAGCGGCCGGCCGCCGGCCGCACCCGCGTAGAGCCGGACCCGCTCGGCGACGTTCGCCGCGAGCCCGGCCTCGTCGACGAACGGGAGCCCGCTCGCCCGGATGCGCTCGATGAGGAGGGCGCGCCCGGCCGGCTCCATGTTCCGCCCGACGTCCTCCTCCCCGCCCACGGCCAGGGCGACTGGCCGGACGTCGAGCGGCCCGGCCGCGCGACTCAGGCACTCCGCCATGTCGAGCCAGGTGAAGGCAGGGTCGTTGGCGCCCCATTCCGAGGCGCCGAGCGAGGAGATGACGAGCGGGTCGGCGCCCATCGCCCGCGCCGCGGCGAGGGTGGCGATGACGAGCGCCGGAAAGGAGCTCGAGGCGCCGACGGCGACGGCGTCCCCGCGCCGGACGCCCGCCTCGTCGAGGAGTGAGACGACGAGGGCGGCGAAATCCGGGTTCGTCGTCGTCCGCTTCGCCGCGGGGTCCCCGAGCGAGGTCGTGATGGGCGAGGTCTCGAGCCCGATGAGCCCGGTCGCGTTCGGGTCGGCGGCGGCGGCGGGACGGAGGCCCGTAGCCGAGCGGCACTCCCGGACCGCGGCTTCCGCCCGGGCCATGAGACGCGCCGCCGCCGTCATCTCCCGCCCGAGGGACGTGCCGCCGCCCGTGAAGTTCATCGCCGCGAGGAAGAGAAGGCCGGCCGCGCCGGCGACATAGATGATCGTGGAGGAGGGGGTCAGTCGCCGGCGGTCTCCGTTCATGGCAGCGCTCATATCAGGGCGATTAGGTGGACGACGGCGAAGGTCAGGGCGGTCGCGGCGGCCGCCGAAGCCAGGGTCGGCCAAAACCTCTGTCGGGCGAGGTTCGAAGCTAGGATGCCGGGGATGACCCAGCCGATGACCCGGAGCTCGACGGATGAGGCGAGCAGCCCCGGCAGAAGCAGGGACGAGCCCTGGGCGATAAGCGCGCCGGTGAGGACCATGAGGACGAACCGCCGCCGGCCGAAGAGGATGAGGTGGCGCGAGGCGAGCCTGTAGACGAGAAGCGTCAGCAGGGCGGCAGTGAGGGTCGCCAGGAGCCGCGCCGGCCGGTCGGCGTAGAGCGCCAAGTAGCCGGGGACGATGATGCCGCCGGGCGAGATGTCTGTCGCCTCGGCCCAGAGAAGGGCCAGGACGAGGCCGACGAGGAGCGTCTCAACGGCCATGGAGGGTCCCGGTCTCGCTCCAGGAGCGGACGAAGCGTTCGCCCCAGCCGACGAAATTACCGAGCCCGACGACGACCGCCCCCCCGGACCCTGTCGCCGCACCCTCGACCGCAGAAGCCACGAGCCGGCCCGTCAGAGTGGCCGGGTCGGGAGCCGCGTCAAAAGAGAACGTCCCGAAGCGGCCGCCGAGGGCCCGGCGGAAGACGCGGCGCGCGGCCGGGGCCGGCGGCCCGACTACCGCGACGCTCGCGAAGCCGTCGAAAAAGCCGCCCGCCGCGGCCCGCGCCCATTGGAGGGTCCGGTCGCCGCGGTCCTCGCGGAGGCAGAGGAGGCCGGCGCGGCGACGGTCCGCCGGCGGCAGGAGCTGCCCGACCCTCTCCATCGCGGCGGCCGAGGATTCCGGGTCGTTCGCGGCGAAGGCGCTGACCAGGAAGGCCGACCGGGGAGGCCGGCCGAAGGCGGCGCGCCAGACCTTCAGGCCGCCGGGGTCAGGCCGCGCTCGGCCGATCCCCCGGAGGGCCGTGGCCCGGTCCACGCCGACGCGCTCGAGAACGGCCAGGGCCAGGCGCAGGTTGGGCTCGAACTCGCCGGGAGGAAGGTCGTCCCCTCCGACCGGCGGCCCGCCTGCTTCGACCAGGCGCGAGCGGCGCGCGGCCGCCGTCTCCCGGAAGACCGGGCGGGCCTCCTCGGCCGGGACGAAGACCGTCGCCTCGTCGGGGAAGGCGGCCGCGAGCGTCCCGGCGATGGCCTCCTTCGTCCCGCCCATGGCCTCGAGATGGTCGAGGCGGACGTTGGTCAGGGCCAGGAGGCCGGGCCGGACGATGGCCCGCGATTCGGCCGAGAGGCATTCGGCGCCGATGCTCATGAGCTCCGTGACGAGCGCGTCGGCGCCGAGGCGGGCGGCCCGCTCGACGAGGCGGACCTGCTCGCGGATGGACGGCGCGCCCGGCCGCTCGATCGGCCGTTCGGAGCCGTCGTGGAGGATGAGCGCGGGGACGGAACCCGTCGTCTTGGCCAGGACGCGGCGGCCCGACTCCCTCAGCCCGGCCGCGATAAGCCGCGTGACGCCGGACTTGCCGCGCGTCCCGGTCACGGCGATGCGGAGGGGGACCCGGCGCCGGGCCCGC
>DATKJS010000135.1:0-4694 GCA_035543515.1 Terriglobales bacterium
TATACGGCTGAGAGCATCAAGGTCCTCAAGGGCCTCGAGGCCGTCCGGAAGCGGCCGGCCATGTACATCGGCAGCACCGGGCCGGAGGGCCTCCACCACCTCGTCTATGAGGTCGTCGACAACAGCGTCGACGAGGCCCTGGCCGGCCATTGCACGCAGATCGACGTCCTCATCCACGTCGATAACTCGATCACGGTCGTCGACAACGGCCGCGGCATCCCCGTCGAGCAGCACAAGAAGGAGAAAAAGTCGGCGGCCGAGGTCGTCATGACCATGCTCCACGCCGGCGGCAAGTTCGACCAAAAGAGCTACAAGGTCTCCGGCGGCCTTCACGGCGTCGGCGTCTCCGTCGTCAATGCCCTCTCCAAGCGCCTCGACCTCGAGGTCAAGCGCGACGGCGGCATCTTCACCCAGAGCTACGAGCGCGGCAACCCCCTGGCCCCGCTCAGGCGGATCGGCAAGACCACCAAGACGGGGACGAAGGTCACCTTCTGGCCCGACGACGAGATCTTCGAGGAGACGGAGTACAACTTCGAGATCCTGGCCCAGCGCCTCCGCGAGCTCTCCTTCCTCAACAAGGGCCTCAAGATCGCCATCACCGACGAGCGGACCAACAAGTCCCACGAGTTCCAGTACAAGGGCGGCATTCGCGAGTTCGTCGAGTACCTCAACCAGAGCAAGCAGCCGATCAACCCCAAGCCCATCCTGTTCGAGGGCGAGCGCGAGGGCGTCGGCGTCGACCTGGCCATCCAGTACAACATGTCCTACGCCGAGACGATCTACTCGTTCGTCAACAACATCAACACGACCGAGGGCGGCACCCATCTCATCGGCTTCAAGGCCGCCCTGACCCGCTCCCTCAACGCCTACGCCAGCTCCCACAACCTGCTCAAGGACCTCAGCGAGAACATCACCGGCGACGACTGCCGCGAGGGCCTGACCGCCGTCCTGTCCATCAAGCTCCACGACCCCCAGTTCGAGGGCCAGACGAAGACCAAGCTCGGCAATTCCGAGGTCAAGGGGATCGTCGAGAGCATCGTCAACGAGCAGCTCTCGGCCTATCTCGAGGAGAACCCGACGGTCGCCAAGAAGGTCGTCCTGAAGATCATCGACGCGGCCCGGGCCCGCGAGGCCGCCCGCAAGGCCCGCGAGCTGGCCCGCCGCAAGGGGGTCCTCGAGTCGACCTCGCTCCCGGGCAAGCTCGCCGACTGCCAGGACCGCGACCCGGCGACGTCGGAGATCTTCATCGTCGAGGGCGATTCGGCCGGCGGCTCGGCCAAGCAGGGCCGCGACCGCCGCTTCCAGGCCATCCTCCCCCTCAAGGGCAAGATCCTCAACGTCGAGAAAGCCCGCTTCGACAAGATCGTCAAGAACGAGGAGATCGGGACGATGTTCGCCGCCCTGGGCATCGGCGTCGAGGACAGCGAGGAGCGGCTGGCCAAGCTCCGCTACCATAAGGTCATTATGATGACCGACGCCGATGTCGACGGCTCGCACATCCGGACCCTCCTCATGACCTTCTTCTACCGCCAGATGGCCCAGCTCATCGAGCGCGGCCACCTCTACATCGCCCAGGCCCCCCTCTACAAGGTCACCCGCGGCCGTGACGTCCAGTACCTCAAGGACGAGCGAGAGTACGAGAAGTTCATGGTCCGCAAGATCTCTGAGGAGTTCAAGGTCCGGGCCGGCGGCCGCAAGGAGGTCCTCGAGGGCGAGAAGTTCCGCAAGTTCTTCCGCAACCTCATGGCCAAGAAAAGCTACGCCCAGTTCTTCGAGCGCAAGAACTTCCCGCTCTTCCTCATCGACCTCCTCATCCGCAACGGCGTCGACGGCCAGGAGTTCCTGAGCGTCAAGAAGAACGTCGAGCGCGTCATGAAGCTCGTCGCCGAGAAGGGCTTCACGACGAAGCTCGCCCGCGACGAGGAGTACGGCGTCTTCGAGATCGAGTTCGGCTACCAGCTCAACGGCCTGTCGGCCAGCGGCAAGATCGGCATGGACCTCGTCACCTCGGCCGAGTACAAGAACCTCTACCGGATCACCCAGGAGCTCGAGGACGTCAAGGCCCCCTACGCCGTCTTGACCAACGGGGACGGCGCCGAGAAAGAAATCCTGGAGAACGAGAACAAGCTCCTCGATTACCTCTTCGAGCGCGGCAAGAAGGGCATCAACATCCAGCGCTACAAGGGCCTGGGGGAGATGACGCCGACCCAGCTCTGGGAGACGACCATGGACCCGGAGCGACGCTCCCTCCTCAAGGTCTCGGTCGTCGATGCGGCCGAGGCCGACCGCATTTTCGGCATCCTCATGGGCGACGAGGTCGACGAGCGCAAGAAGTTCATCGAGACCAACGCCCTGGAGGCCCTGAACCTCGATGTCTGACGACCGCGCCGGCAGGCGGGCGACCGAAGGAGTTTCCATGGACAGCGAACCGAAAGAGCCGAAAGAGCACTTCCCGGTCGTCAACCTCGAGGAGGAGATGCGCCGGTCGTACCTCGACTATGCCATGAGCGTCATCATCGGCCGGGCCATCCCCGACATCAAAGACGGACTCAAGCCCGTCCACCGGCGCGTCCTCTACGCCATGTACGAGAGCGGGACCCATTACAACAAGCCCTACAAGAAGTCGGCCCGCATCGTCGGCGACGTCATCGGCAAGTACCATCCCCACGGCGACCAGGCCGCCTACGACACTCTCGTCCGGATGGCCCAAGATTTCAGCCTGCGCTACGTCCTCGTCGACGGCCAGGGGAACTTCGGCTCGATCGACGGCGACCCGCCGGCGGCCATGCGCTACACCGAGGTCCGGCTGAAGAAGCTCGCCCACGAGCTCATGGCCGACATCGACAAGGAGACGGTCAACTTCGTCCCGAACTACGACGAGAGCCTGACCATGCCCGAGGTCTTGCCCTCGAAGTTCCCGAACCTCCTCGTCAACGGCGGCAACGGCATCGCCGTCGGCATGGCCACGAACATCCCGCCCCACAACCTGGCCGAGGTCTGCGACGGCGTCATCCACCTCATCGAGCATCCCAGCGCCACGCTCAAGGACATCCTCAAGTCCGTTCAGGGCCCCGACTTCCCGACCGGCGGCATCATCTACGGCCGCCAGGGCTTCATCGACGCCTACAAGGAAGGGAAGGGCATCCTCCATCTCCGGGCCAAGACCGTCATCGAGCGCGGGGCCAAGGGCGAAAAGGACAAGATCGTCGTCACGGAGATCCCGTACCAGGTCAACAAGTCGCGCCTGCTCGAGTCGATCGCCGAGCTCGTCAACGAGAAGCGGATCGAGGGCGTCGCCGACATCCGCGACGAGTCCGACCGCGAGGGCATGCGGGTCGTCGTCGAGGTCAAGCGCGGCGAGCTGCCGGAGATCATTCTCAACAACCTCTACAAGCACACCCAGCTCCAGATCTCGTTCGGCATCATCATGCTGGCCATCGTCGACAAGCAGCCCAAGACGCTCGGCCTCCTCGACATGATGAAGTACTTCATCGCCCACCGCAAGGAAGTCATCCTGCGGCGGACGCGCTTCGAGCTGCGGAAGGCCGAGGAGCGGGCCCACATCTTGGAAGGCTTGGTCATCTGCCTCGACAACCTCGACGCCGTCATCAAGCTCATCCGGGCGGCCAAGACGGTCGACGAGGCCCGCAAGGGGCTGATGGAGAAGTTCGGCCTGACCCAGATCCAGGCCCAGGCTGTCCTCGAGCTCCAGCTCCAGCGCCTGGCCCAGCTCGAGCGGCTCAAGATCCAGGAGGAGTACGCCGCCCTCAAGAAGAGGATCACCGAGCTCCGGCGGATCCTCAAGGACGAGCGGCTCGTCTACGCGATCATCGTCCAGGAGCTCAAGGAGGTCAAGGAGGAGTACGGCGACGAGCGGCGGACCGAGATCCGCGATGAGGCCGTTTCGGAGCTCCGGCCCGAGGACCTGGTCAAGGAAGAGGACGTGGCCATCGTCTACACCTCGAGCGGCTACATCAAGCGGACCTCGCTCACGTCCTACAAGTTCCAGGCCCGGGGCGGCAAAGGCCGCAAGGGCATCGAGATGAAAGCCGAGGACGTCGTCGAGGACCTCTACATCTGCTCGACCCACAGCTACCTCCTCGTCTTCACCAACCAGGGCCGGCTCTATTGGCTCAAGGCCCTGGACGTGCCCGATGTCGGCGTCTCCGGGCGGGGCAAGCCCCTCGTCAACCTGGTCGAGTTCCAGGCCGGGGAGAAGCCGGCGAGCGTCGTGGCCGTCAAGGAGTTCAGCGACAAGCAATTCGTGGTCATGCTGACGACCGACGGCATCATCAAGAAGACGCGCCTCGCGGACTTCCGGAACGTCCGGAAGGGCGGCATCCTGGCCATGAACATCCGGCCGAAGTCGGAGCTGTTCTCGGCCCAGATCTCAGGAGGCAAGAACACGATCGTCATCGGGACGAAGCTCGGCCGGGCCCTCCAGTTCAAGGAGGCCGACGTCCGGCCGATGGGCCGCGGCGCCTCGGGCGTCCGGGGCATCCGGCTCAAGCCCAAGGACCGGGTCATCGGCATGATCATCGTCGGGCCGGACGACAAATTCATCTTCACGGCGTCGGACCGCGGCTACGGCAAGAAGACGGCCGCGGACATGTACCCGGTCAAGCACCGCGGCGGCCAGGGCGTCCTCAATTTGCGGATCACGCCCAAGATCGGCCACGCTTTGGCCATGGTCG
>DATKJS010000136.1:0-15072 GCA_035543515.1 Terriglobales bacterium
AATCGGGAGGGAATTGTCAACTTGCGCGGCCCTCGTCGACCGCCTCCGGGCGGCGGCCTGGATCAAGCCGATGCCGGGTCGGGCTCTCGTCTCGCAGCGGGATGAACATCGGCGCCTACGCTCCTCCGCAGCCAAAAATAACGGTTCTTCTCCCGATTCCGGGAGAATCTCTCTCCCCGGCTTCGCTCAGGGCATTGCCTCCAGCTCCCCGGCCCCCTGGGGACCAGTTCGCACGGTTCCCCCCCGCTTCCGCGGGTCCCCCTCTCCGGAAACGGGGATCTTCGAGGCAACGCCCATCGCCGCCGCGAGAGGAAATCCCGGAGATGGGAGATGAACCAAAAAAAACGCGCCCCGCCCGGATGGACGGGGCGCGGCGACGGCCGTTCGTTCGGGATCAGGTCGTCTTCTTCAGCTCTTCCTCGAGCTTCTTGCGCGCGGCGATCCTCTTGCGCAGGTCCTGGAACTTGTCGCTGGCCTTGTCGGCCTCGGCGATGTACCGGGCTTCCTTCTCCGGCTCGAGCTTCGAGAGCGTGCTGCGGTAAAGGACGCTCAAGTAGGCGTAAGGCTCGGGGTAATTCGGGTCGATGGAGATCGCTTTCTGCAGGCTCTTCAGGCTCTCGTTGGCGGTGGCGAGCCGCTGCTCGGCCGGGATGAACTGGAAGCGGTAGGCCCGGGACCACTGGTTGATGCCCAGGCCAAGCCAGGCCTCGGCGGAGTTGGGCTGCAGGGCGATGATCCTGTACCTGTATTCGGCCGCGAGCTCGTAGGATTTCAGCAGGGCGTTCGGGTCCGCGGCCGTGGGGGGTTCCAGATAGGCCGCCATGTAGGCGTAGCCCTGGGGGTTCTCCGGGTCGGCCTCGATGCGGCGGAGGTACATGGACTCGGCTTTCTGGGCGGCCTCCTTCTTCTCCCCGGCGTAGCGCTTGTAGAACTCGGCCAGGACGTAATAGTTGCTCATGTTGGACGGCTCGAGCTCGAGGATGCGCAGGTAGAGCTTCTCGGCATGGGCGTAGTCCCTGGTCTTATCGTACATGTCGCCGAGCGAGTAGATGATGTCCTTGTTGTTGGGCTCGAGCTCGAGGGCCTTGTTCAGGGCCTCGATGGCCTTGTTCTTCTTGTCGAGGTTGTCCGCGGCATTGACGCCGGGCTTGTAGAGCTGCTTGTAGCTCTCTCCGAGAAAGCGGTAGGCCTGGGTCATCTTCGGGTTGTTCTTGAGGGTCAGGTCGTACTCGGCGATGGCCTTGCGGTACTGGTTCTCGGTGAAGTACCGGTTGGCTTTGGCGAAATGGTAGTTCGCGGAGAGCCTGGAAACGCTCAGGTCCCCGCAGGCGGCGAACGTCAGCACGAGGGCGACCGCGGCCGCAGCGGGGACGGCACCGTTTATCCTTTGACGAAACATCCTGACCTCCTTAAGTTCTCGGCATCAGTCCGTGGTGCCGAGAGAGGACTAAAGAGAATTTATAAACGAACGGCCGGTTAAAGTCAAGGAAAAAACGGCTTTCGGCCCCCTTAGCGCGAGCGGACAAAGAGCCGCAGGGGCGTGCCCTCGAAGCCGAAGGCCCGCCGCAGCTCCTCGAGGAAATGCTTCTCGTAGGATGGGGAGAGCCGTCCGCCGCTGCCGGTGAAGAGGACGAACGTCGGCGGCAGGACGCCCTTCTGGGTCATATAGCGGAGCTTGGCCCTGGCCCCGCTCTTCAGCCGGGGCGGGTGGGCCTCCGCGACGCGGGCCAGGAAGTCGTTGAGCTTGGAGGTCTCGACCCGGCGCGAGGCGTTGGCGTGGACCTTCTCGGCCAGGTCGAGGATCTTCACGACCCGCTGGCCGGTCGCGGCCGAAGTGAAGACGAGCGGGGCGTAGCTGACGAAGGCCAGCTTCCGGTAGACGGCTTCGCGGAAGACGTCCGGATCGACGGACTTCGTGTCCACCAGGTCCCACTTGTTGAGGGCCAGGACGAGGGGCTTTCCGGAGTCCTGGGCCAGCTGGGCGATGTGGGCGTCCTGACGGGTCGGGAACTCGCGCACGTCGAGGACGAGGCAGATGACGTCCGCGTCGCGGATATTCGCCCGGGCCCGGATGATGCCGGCCTTCTCCCGGCTGTCCCGGGTCGCGGCGAGCTTGCGGATGCCGGCCGTGTCGACCAGGCAGAACGGCCTTCCGTCGCGGACGATGACCGTATCGGTGCTGTCGCGGGTCGTGCCGGGGACCTCGTCGACCAGGAGCCGCTCCTCGCCGGCGAGGCGGTTGACGATCGAGGACTTGCCGACGTTGGCCCGGCCGACGACGGCCACGCGCAGCGGCGCCGCGGCCTCGGCGCCCGCGTCCGCCTCCGGCAGCACCGAGGCCAGGGCCTCCTCGAGGAGCCCGATGTTGCGCTTGTGCTCGGCCGAGACGAAGAGGATGTCCTTCTCCCCGAGCCGGTAATACTCGGCCGTGCCCGTCTCCTCCTGGAGCGGCGAATCGAACTTGTTGACGATGAGGAGGACGGGCTTGCCGAGCTTCTTGAGCGAGCGGAAAAGCTCCTCCTCGGCCGGGGCGACGTCGCGCTTGCCGTCGAGGACGAAGAGGATGACGTCGGCCGCTTCGGCCTCCCGCCAGGCCCGGGCCCGGACCTTCTCGCTCAGCGGCTCGTCGGCGACGCCGAAGAGCCCGCCCGTGTCGACGAGGAGGAAGCTCCTGCCGTCGGCGGTGCACGGGGCGGCCAGGCTGTCCCGCGTCATGCCGGGCTCGGAATGGACGAGAGACCTCTTCCGGCCCAGGATGCGGTTGAAAAGAGTGGACTTGCCGACGTTCGGGAAGCCGACGATGGCAACCCGGGGGAGGTTCTTCACGGCCGTCCCCGCCCTACTTCGCCACGATTGAATAGTCGGGGGCGAAGGCCTGGGTGAGGTCGATGTGGCCGCCGAGCGTCTCCTTCTCGGCGCCCTCGACCAGGATGGCCACCTTCTTGACGGCCTTGAAATTGGCGGCCAGGGTGTCGACCACGGCGTAGACGGCGGCAAGCTCGGAGGCCGAGCCGTAGGAGAACTTCTCCATGATCTCGCGGCCGAAGTCGACGTAGGCCGTGCCCTCCTTGGTGATGAAGACCTGGCGGACGCGCGTCTCGGGCGGGAGGGGCGAGACGAGCCCGGCCGTCGAGCCCTTGACGAGCTCGGCCAGGGCCCGCTCGGCCTCTTCGGCGGCCGAGCGGCCGGCGGCGATCTCGCGGGACTCGCCGTGCAGGAGGTCGTCGTCGTCGGACAGGAAGTAGAGGGTCACCGTCCGGCGGGCGGACGGCTCGGCGGCCTGCGGGGGCGCCGGGGCCGGCGCCTTGGCCTCGGCGACCTCGGCCCGCCGCCGGACCTTCTCCCGCTCGCCGCCCGTGAAGAAGACGATGGCCAGGACGGCCAGGACGACGAGGAGCCCGGCCAGGACGAGGGCCGGCCCCCAGTTTCTTTTGGGCGTCTTTCCGTTGGTTTCCTTGGCCATCGCGCGTCACGGGTAGAGCTGGAGGTATTTCGAGAGGCCGCGGTAGATGGCCTCGGCGACGCTCGCCTGGAACTCGTCAGTCGCCAGCCTCTTCTCCTCGGCGGGGTTGGAGATGAAGGCGGCCTCGACGAGGACGGCCGGGCAGGCGACGCCGGTCAGGACCTTGAACGGCGCCTGCTTGATGCCGCGGTTCCGGGTACCGAGGAGGGCATTGAGCTCGGCCTGGATGAGGTCGGCCAGCTGGCTGCTCTGCCGGATGTAGGCGGTCTGGGCCATGTCCCAGAGGATCATCTTGACGTCGCCCTCGCTCGTGCGGTCGGCGTGCTCCTCGATCCGGGAGCCGTTGTTCTCGAGGTAGGCCAGCCGCCGCGTCTCCTCGTCCGGCGTCGGCCCGCTGCTCAGGAAGAACGTCTCCGAGCCCTCGGCGGCCTTCTGGCGGGAGCCGTTCGTGTGGATGCTGATGAACAGGTCAGCCTTGACGTTGTTGGCCACCGCCGCCCGGCTCTCGACGGGGACGTCGACGTCCTTGTCCCTGGTCAAAACGACCCGGAAGGCCATGTTTCTCTCGATGAGGGCCTTGAGTTTGAGGGCGACCGACAGGGTGATGTCCTTCTCGAGGTGGCCGAGCTTGCCCTTGGCCCCGAGTTCCATGCCGCCGTGGCCGGGGTCGATGACGACGGTGCGGAGCTTCTTCGCCTCGGGCCACGGCGGCGCGCCGGCCGCCCCGCAGGCCCGGGCCGGAGGGCCGGGGACGAGCCCGGCGAGGAGGAGGAGAGCGGCGAGGGAGGCGGCGGGAACGCCGCGGCGCTTTCTATCCATCTGTCCTTTTCCCAACGTCAAAATGGTGGAGGCGGCGGGAATCGAACCCGCGTCCGAAGGCATTCGACAGCGAGTGCCTACATGCTTATCCTCCTCGGACGTCTCGTCCCGCGGCTCCCGAAGAGGAAGAGGACCGCGGGACCGACCCCGAAGGTGTTTCGCTCGCCGGCCTCAGGGTCGAACCGGTCCGCTATCCTGCTTGGTCGGCGCTCCCGGTGCCCCGCAGGAGAGGGCGCCGGGAACGGCGTGCCTTTCTATCAGGCCGCGACTGCTAGAGGTTCTGCAGTTAATTGTTTCCACCGGTTTAACGAGGATGGGTGGGACCTCGGCATGCCACTCGTGCCTCATTACCTCCGTCGAGACCAATTCGCCCCCACGTTCCTTCATGATAGGCTTGGGAGCCGCCTTCATTATAGGGGGGGGCCGCGGGGGTGTCAACCGGGCCTGGAGGGACTCAGACGTCCGCCTTCCGGCGGAAATACGGCAGGGAGGCCAATCGGCGGATGACCCAGGCCGTCGGTGCGCAGCGCTCCGGGACCGCGATGAGGCGGTTCTGCCAGCCGGGGATGCAGATGAGTCTCCCCCGGCCTAGGGCCGTGAGCGAGGCCCTGACGACGTCGGGGGCGTCCATCCACATGAAGCGGGGGATGCCGGACGTATCCATTTTGATGACGTCATGGAATTCGGTGTGCGTCATCCCGGGGCAGAGGGCCTGGACCCGGACGCCGGTCCCGGCCAGCTCTCCCTGGAGGTTCACGGAGAAGGCGACCAGGAAGGCCTTGTTCGCGCTATAGACCGGCCCGGAGAGGGGCGAAAAGGCGGCCATGGACGCGACGTTGATGACGTAGCCGCGGCCGCGGGCAATCATGCCCGGCAGGGCCGCCCGGGCCAGGCTGACGGAGACGGCGGCGTGGACCTGGACCATCCCCCGCAGGTAGTCGGGGTCGGTCTTCACGAAGGCGGCGGGGGTGCCGGCGCCGGCGTTGTTGACGAGGAGGTCCAGCCTCGCGCAGGAGGCGGCGCGGGCCTCGGCCTGCGCGACCCCGGCCGGAGTCAGGAGGTCGGCCGCCAGGACCTCGACCGGGACCCCGTGGCGGCCGCTCAGTTCCGCGGCCAGGGCCTCCAACCGCTCCTTCCGCCGGGCGACGAGGATGAGGCCGCTGCCGCGCGCGGCCAGCTGCCGCGCGAACTCCGCCCCCAGCCCTGCGGAAGCGCCGGTGACGAGAGCCGTCCGGATGTCGAGCTTCCTCATGTGCTGCCTTGTCGGCGTCAGACGGCCCTCCTCATTCCGGATATTTCCCAAAGCGCGCCTTCGGGACGCTCAGCCGCGCTTTTGCCGGTCACTCCGCTGACTCCGTTCCCTGCCGCTCCCCGGCCGCCGGACCCCAAGTCCAGTAATACGCCACGTAAGCGAAGAAACGGTTCGGACCATGGAGGTCCCGGCCGGCGGAGGCCATCAGGACCTGGCCTTTCCCGACGGCGACGAGCGCACCCAGGTTGATGCCCGTCTCGCCCGACGCCCCGACCGCGGACGGGGAATGGCCTATGAGCTCGGCGCCCACGGTCAGCGACTTGGAAAGGTCGCGCTGCGCCTCCCAGCCGAACATCCAATAGTTCCTGTTGCCCTGGCCCGGGTTGATCCAGTAGCCGCCCCCGCCGTAGGTCGTCCAGGCCCCCCAGCTCTTCTGCAGCCAAACGGGAAGGAAAGCCTGGACATGGCCGGCGCCGAGGCCGCGGCCGGGGCTGCCCGCCGGCAGCTCGAGATGGGGAAAGACCCCGACCTGAGGCCGGGTGCGTGTTTCGCCAAGGAAGCGGAACTTGACCCCGAGCTCGATGTCGCCCGGGCCGTATTGGAACGGCATCCCGTTCGGCTTGGTGTAGGCCATGGGCAGGATCAGGTGGAGCTGGACGTTCGGCATGGCCCCGTAGTTGGCCTCGACGTGCGGCAGTGTTCCCGAGAGGGCGCCGGCCGTGAGGAAGTGCTGGGAGGCGAGGTAGAACTCCCAGTTATGAAGGCCCACGGGGACGGGGTCGTCGGTGAAGAAGGGCGGGCCGCCCCAGGAGGCCGTCGCGGAAAGCAAGATCCCCATGACCAGCGGGAGGAGGACGGGGACGTGCCTCTTCATGGCGGAAGACCCGTACGGAAAAGTATAATCCCGGGGGGGCGCCCGGTCAAACGCGGGCCCGCCGGACCCGGCCGGGCGCACCCGGCTGTCAGTCCGAAGGGCACTCCTTAGGACGGCCCGCCGCCCTCCGGTTCTCGACCTCGACGGACCCCAGAAGGAGGGGCATGATCATCAGGATGAGCGTCATGCCCAGGGACATGCCCGCGACGACGACGATTGCCAACGGCCTCTGGATCTGGCTGCCGACGCCGCGCGCCAGCGAAGCCGGCAGAAGCCCCAGGGCGGCGACGACGCCCCCCATGAGGACCGGACGGAACTTGTCCCTGGCAGTGGCCAGGACCGCCTCCTCCGACCCGAGGCCCTTGCGCCGCTTCCCGAGATAGTAGGCGACGAGGATCGAGGAATTGAGGACGGAAACGCCGATGATGGAGATGAACCCGACCATGGAGGACACGCTCAGGGATTCCCGCGCCACGAGCAGCCCCATCAGGCCGGCAAAGACGGCCAGAAGGGGGGCGACCATGGTGATCATGACGTTCCGGACGGACTGGAAGAGGACATAGAGGACGACGAGGATCAGGAAGATCGAGAGGGGCAGGGACACGAAGAGGCGCTTGAACGATTCCTTCATTTCGCGGAAGACCCCGCTCCATTCCATGTAGTAGCCATCGGGGACCTTGATCCGGGAGACCTTTTCCTGGGCTCTCCTCACCGTTCCGCCCATGTCCTTCGACGTCACCGCGAACTTGACCGGGATGTATCGCCGGTAATTCCCGCGATAAATGAAGGACGCCCCCGTGTCATAATGCACGCTGGCCACCCGCGAGAGGGGGATGACGCCTCCGTTGGGCAGCACGATCGGACTGTTCGTGATCTTCTCGGGCTCCTTGCCGTAATAAGTGGGATACCGGACGAGCAGGGAAAAGTTCTTGGATCCCTCGATGACCCGGCTTATCTCCTTTCCGCCGAGAGCGGCCGAGACGGTGTCCAGGATGTCCTCCATGGTCAACCCGATGGCGGCCGCGTTCTCGCGGACGACGTCGATGAGGAGATTGGGTTGCCCCAACTCCCTGAGGACGCCGACGTCCTCGATCCCGGGCGTTTCCGCCAGCTTCTGGCTGACGGCGGCCGCAAGGTCCTCGAGCACGGCCAGGTCCTCCCCGAAGATCTTGACGGAATTCTCGCCCTTGACCCCGGACATCGTCTCGTGGAGCTGGTCCTCGCTGTATTGGGTGATGGTGATGTCGGCGTTCGGGAACATGGTCCTCAGGCGCCCGCGGATCTGTTCTTCGAGGTCCGGCTTGTGCCATCCGGGTCGCCACTGCTTGTAGGGCTTGAGGATCAGGCAGTATTCGGTGTTGAACGGGCCGCTCGGGTCCGTCCCGTCCTCGGGGCGGCCGGTCTGGGATTCCACCGTTTCGACCTCGGCGATCCCCGCCATGTATCTTCTGGCGACGTTGGCATACTCGTTGCTCTTCTTGAGCGAGATCGTATAGGGGTACATAATGCGGATATAGATATTGCCCTCGTCCATGACCGGCAGGAACTGGGTGCCGATCGAGCGAAACCCGAAGACGAGCCCGGCGCCAACGACGAGCACGGCGACGGCGATCGTCTGCCTGCGGCGGCCGACGAGCCAGGCCACGAGCCCGACGTACTTATCGCGGACCGCGGCGAGGAGCCTCGTCTCATGGTCCCGCGCCTTGCTCAGGAAGACGGCCTTGCCCGCGATGAGGTACGTGAAGGTCAGCGACAGGGTCAGGAGGATCGTGTAGAAGTAGGTCTTCGCCATCGGGGAAAAGACCTGCGCCTCCGCGCCCTTCATCAGGAAGATCGGGATGAACGCCAGGAAGATGATGCCGACGGAAAAGAACATGGGCCGGGCGACTTCCTCCGTCGCCGCCTGGACCGAGGCGTTCCCCGGGCCCCGCGTCTTCGAGATCCGGAAATAGTCCTCGATGAGGATCAGCGGGATATCGACGATGATGCCGAAATCGATGGCCCCGATGGAGAGCAGGTTGGCGGATTCCCCCCGGAGCGCCATCAGGGCGAGGGTGATGGCCAGAGAGATGGGGATGACGAGCGCGGTGATGACCGCGGCCCGGAAGTTGCCGAGGAAGAAGAGGAGGGCCACGGCGACGAGGAAGATGCCGCCCGTCGCTGTCTCGATGACCTTCCGGACGACGGTGTTGATGAGGTCCCACCGCTCATAGAACGGGACGACCTTGATCCCGGACGGCAGGATCCGCGAGTTGAGCTCCCCCATCTTCTCGTGCAGGGACTTGATCGAGGGGATGCTCTTGGCGTCTTTTCTTAGGAGGACGATCCCCATGACGACGTCGTCCTGCGCGCCGAGTCCGACGATCCCGGTCCGCGGGATGTTGGCGACGCTCACCTCGCCGACGTTGCGGACCAGGATGACCTGGCCGTTCTTGGAGGCGACGAGCGTGTTCTCGATATCCTCCCTGCTCCGGATGAGCCCCAGGCCGCGGACCATGTAATATTGGTCGCCCATCTCGACGACGCGGCCGCCGACGTTCAGGTTGGATTTTTCCATGGAATCGATGACCTGGGATAACGGGATGGCGTACTTGATCAGGTTCTCCGGGTGGACGGTGACGACGTAGGCTTTGATGTAACCGCCCCAGCTGCCCACGTCCTCGACGCCGTCGGCCGTCTTGAGGTGCCGGGCCACGGTCCAGTCCTGGAGCGTCCGCAGCTCCATGAGGTTGTTCGAGCCCTCGACGCGATACCGCATGACCTCCCCGACCATGCTGGGGATGATCGACGGCCGGGCATTCTCGGGCAGGCCGATGTTGGCGATCCTGTTGATGACCTGCTGTTTCGCCTCCTTGTAGCTCGTGCCGTAGGTGAAGTTGCACTTGATGTCCGAGAGCCCGTAAAGGGAGATCGAATTGACCCCGTTCTGCCCCTGCATCCCGGCCAGGCCGATCTCCAGGGGGACCGTGATCTGCCGCTCGACCTCCTCCGCGGACTTGCCCTCGTAGATGGTGACGACCTCGACGATGGCCGGGGAAGGGTCGGGAAAGGCCTCGACGTTCAAGTCCCTGACGAAGAAGAACGACAGGGCGAACAGGGACGCGGCGAACAGGAGGAACAGGAGCCTGTGCGTCAGGACGAAGGAGACCCATCGTTTCATCAGGATCTCTCCAGGTCGATGGCGGACGTCGCGATCTCGTCGCCGTCGCGGAGCCCGGACAAGGCCACCTGGGTCTCGGAAACCTCGTGGAGCAGGGTCACGGCCTGGCGCTCGAACGTCCCGTTCCGGCGGACGAAGACGAAGAACTGGCCGTCCTTATAGAGCAGGCACGTCTTCGACACGACGGGCATCATCTGCTCCGATTCGAGGATCTTGATCTTCAGGAACATGTTCTGCCGGAAGAGGTCCTGACGGCGCGTCAGCCGGATGAAGGTCCTGACCGTCTTGGCGTCCGGGTCCTCCGCGCCGCTGACGTAGCTCACGCGGCCCCCGAATACGGCTCCGGGAGCCACGTCCGTCGTGAACGTCACGTTCTCCCCGGCCCGGATCTTCCCGATGTCCGTGTCATAGAGATTGGCCACGATGACGATCTTGTCGGGACTCAGGACATAGGCTAGGGAAGCCGAGGCCTCGAAGCGGTCCCCGATGTGGACCGAGATGTCCGCCGCGCAGCCGTCGATGGGAGATTTGAGGACCATCTCGTCGGTGAAGCCGTCGGCCGGCGCGACGCCATAGAGGTCGAGCTTGCGTCTCAGCCCTTCGGCGGAGGCCTTGAGCTGCTCGTAGGAGGCCTCGCTCGTCAGGAAATCGTTCCGGGTGACGGCGCCGACGTCGAGGAGCTTCTCGTTGAGGCGATAGATCCGTTCGGCCTGCTGCACCTGGCTCGTCGCGGAGAGGTAGCTCGCATAGGCGTCGCTGATCTCGGGGCTGCGGACCGCGATCAGCGGCTGCCCCTCCCGGACGCCGTCGCCGATCCTGACGAAGATCCGGCTCACGGCCCCGGCCACCGGAGAGAGGATCCTCGCCCCCCCGTCGAGGTCCGGCTGGACCGTGCCGGTCGCTTCGATATAGACGGGCACTTTCTGCGAAGAGACCTTGGTGACCGGGACGTCCTTGTCCCGGGGCGAGGCGGACGGGTCGTTCGGGGCGGCCCCGCTCCCGGAGCAGGCGGACGCCCAAAAGAGGGCGAGGGCCAGAGCCCCGATCGTGGGCAGTTTTTTCATGGCATCCCTCCCGTGTAGATTCTCAGGAGCTGCTCGTCCAGCCGGCACTGGACGAGAGCCTGGTTGCATTTGAGCTTGAAATCCCTGTAGGTTCTTTCCGTATCCATGAGGTCGAGGACGGTGATCCCCCCCAGGGAAAAGGCCTGCCGGCTCTTTTCGAGGAGATCGTCCCATTCCCCCCGCTTCTTCTCGTAGGACTCGAAGACCTTGAAGGCGGCCCGGTAGTTGTTCACGCCCTGCCGGACCTCCGCGCCGATCTGGCGCCTGGTCTTTTCGACCTGGACCTGGAGCTGACCGAGCAGGGATTTCGAGATGAGGATGTCCTTCTGGTTCCGGTTGAAGAGGGGGAGGTCGAGGCCGATGCCGACGCCGAAGGCGGGGGCGTGCATGGGCCCGAGAGAATCGTATTCGACGCCGATCGTGAGGTCGGGCTTCGCCCCGGCCTTGGCCAGCCGGACGGCGCTCTCGGCCGCTTCGACCTGTTTCTTCAGGGCCAGGAGGTCATAGCGGTTCTGTCCCGCGGCCCGGATGAGCGTCTCCGCGTCATAGTCGACGAAGGTCGGCTTCAAGGGCGGCTCGGAGGGCTTGAGCGGGTCGGGGCTTCCGAGGAGGACCTGAAAGAGTTCCAGGTCGTTTTCGTACTGGTTCTCCAAGCGCGCCAGGTCATTCTCCAGCTCGACGCGGGACAGCTTCAGTTTTTCATAGTCGATCTCGGTCAGGAAGCCCGCCGCGTACCGTTGGTCGGAAACGGTCCGGACCCGATCGAGCCTCTCGATCTCGTCACGGACGAACCCGACGTTCAGCTCGTCGAGGATGAGGTCGTTGAACAGGGAATAGAAGCCGACCAGGAGATTGCGGATCACGTCCTGGTGGCCGAGGCGCGAGGCCTCGAGGCCCGAGGCGGCGACACTCTTTCTGAGCCCGCGTTTCCCGCCGATCTCGATGAGCTGGTCCAGCCGGGCGGTCCACTGGGTGTTGTCGCCCAAGTAGACCCCGCCCCGGCCGAACTGGATATCTGTATAGTCGAAGGACGCGCTCGGGTTCGGCAGCAGCCGGGCCCCGACGAATTCCGCGTAGGCCTTGTCGACCTCGTACTTGTGGATGATGATGTCGAAGTTGTTCTTATAAAAGAGCTCGAGCGCCCGGTCCAGGGTGACGTCCCGGGGTCCGGCCAGGGCGGACACCGCGAGGATTGGGACCATGACGAGCGCGGAGAACCTCGCAAACCGTGCCATGCCTAACCTCCGTCTCGGCGCGCCTATGCGCCGACGCATTGCCTCAAGGGAAACGGCGGAATGGGGAGGAGGTCAGGCCGAGGGAGGGGACCGGGAGGACGGCCCGGGAATAAAGGGAAAGTCGGGTTCCGGAACACTAACCGCCCGAAGGGAGAGCAGGAAGACGAGCAGAGGCAGGAAGACGAGCGCCACGATGACCGAGCCGAGGACGGACTGTTGGAACTGACAGGCTGGGCACCGGGCATCGGTCGCGGGCCCTTTTTCGGTATGGGTGAAATTGACCAGGGAAACGACAACGAAAAAGAGGACGACGAAGCTCAGCCGAAGGGCCCGGAGGGAGTGTTGCGTCATGACTTGCGGACGATTATAGCACAACCGGTCCGCGCAAGGGAAGGGCGCGAAGGTGCGTCCGGGCGGTCCGTGGGGACCGGTCAACGAGGGTTCAGGAGTAATCCTCGCCCTTGCCCAGGACGGCGTGGACCTTCGGCATCCATTCCCGGATGGGGATCTTCTGCGGGCATTTCTCCTCGCAGGCGCCGCACTGGACGCAGGCGGAGGCCCGCTCGTCCTCGGTCAGGAAGCGGGCGTAGAGGAGCCGGCTCGTCCCCGGGTCCTCGTGGATGCGACCGTCGTTATAGAGCCCAAAATTGCGCGTGATGTTGACCCCGTTCGGGCAGGGCAGGCAGTAGCCGCACTGGGTGCACGGAATGGGAGTCGTGGCGAGGTATGTCCGGCGGACGCGGGCGATGAGCGCGTGCTCGGCGGGCGTCATGGACCCGGCCGCGGCCCCTTGGGCGCCGCGCAGGTTCGCCTCGACCTCGCTCATCCGGCCCATGCCGCTCAGGACGACGGCGACCTCGGGTTGGTCCCAGACCCAGCGCAAAGCCCATTCGGCCGGGGTCCGTTTCGGCTGGGCGGCGTCGAAGATCTCGCGCACGGCGCGGGGCGGCCGGGCCAGCCGGCCGCCGAGGAGCGGCTCCATGACGACGACGGCCAGGCCTCTCGCCACGGCGTACCTCACTCCCTCGGTCCCGGCTTGGTTCTCGGTGTCCATGTAGTTATATTGGACCTGGCAGAGCGTCCAGCCGCCGTAGCCGTCGACGATGGCCTTGAAGACGTCGAGCTTGTCGTGGAAGGAAAAGCCCAGGGCGCCGACGCGGCCGTCCCGGACCGCGGCCTCGGCCCGGGCGAGGATGCCGAGGTCGAGGACCGACCGCCAGCGCGGCTCGCTCAGGGCGTGGAGGAGGTAGAAGTCGACCCGGTCCGTGCCGAGCCGCTTCAGCTGCTGGTCGAGATAGACGTCGAAATCCCCGGCCTGCTTGAGGAGCCAGACGGGGGATTTCGTGGCCAAGCGGACCTTCGCCCGGTAGCCGTCCCTGAGGGCTTGCCCAACGGCGGCCTCGCTCGCGCCGTTATGGTACGGATAGGCCGTGTCGACGTAGTTGACGCCCCGGTCGATCGCTGTCCGGAGCATCCGGACCGTCGCCTCCCGGTCGACCTTATCGCTCTGCGGCGTCCCGTCGAGGGTCGGCAGCCGCATGCAGCCGAAGCCGAGCACGGACGCCCGCCAGTCGAGCCGGCCGAATTTCCTGTACTCCATGAATCGCTCTCCTCGCTCCATTATACAGGAGCGCGCACGGCTTCGCGGTGAACGCGGGTTGGCGGGGGTATGCCGGGAACAGATCGACGGGAGGGAGGTGGGCATGGCGGTTGAACGTTCCCCCGGCGAAAGGGGCCTCCCGGTCGGCCTCCTCGCCCGGCTGAAGGGCTAGCGCCCCGCGGCAGGGCGGCCGCCGACCCGGCCGCGGAGGACCGTGATCGAGGCCCGCGGCAGCGCGTACTCCCGCCCCGGCCCGCCCGACAGCCGCGTCCTCGTCTCGGGGCCGTCGGGGTCCGCCCGGCCGTTCGGCCCGTCGGCGTGCCAGTCGTACTGGCCGAGGCCGAAGGTCGCGACGTCCACCGCCCCCGAGAAGTGGCGGTCGGCGCCCGACCCTTCGTCCCGGAAGACGACGCGGACCGGGCGGGCGTTCTCCCGGTCCTTGTTGACGAGGAGGAGCGACCACTGGCCGTCGGGCCGCTCCAGGGCGTAGGCGGTGACCAGGACGTTTCCCGAAGCATCGCGGGCGTCGCTCTCCGCCCGGAAGACGCGGTGCGGCGCGTCCACTGGCTGGACCCACTCGCGGGCAAGCAGGCGCGAGGCGAAGTACTGCGCGTAATAACCCCGGACGCGGAAGTCCGCGTCGACATCAAGGAGCCCGAATGTGCCCCAGGAGTTGTTGCAGCCGGGATGAAGCGCCGACGGGACGTAGTGGAAGAAATAGCTCGCGCTCCCGCCGGCGGTGAAGAAGGCCCCGGTGTAGTCGGCGAGCCAGAGGCCGCCCATGATGTCGACGAACGTCTCCCCCGTCTGCCAGGACAGGTTGAGCTCGGTGACGTACATCGGCACGTCGGGCGGCAGCCCGTCCTCGCGCCACACCCGAATAATGTCCGTGATCAGCCGGGGCTCGTTGTAGAGGTCGCTCCACGAAGTGTTGCACGGGTCGTAAGGGTAGTGCTCGAAGGAGAAGAAGGCCAGGTCCGAGAGACGGCCGCGGGCCTTGAGGTAGTCGATGAAGCGCCCCAGCCAGGAGACGCGTCCCGCCTCGTCCGGCCAGACCTCGATGTCGCTGTTGACGCCCTGGAAGGCCGGCCCGCCCAGCTTCAGCCGCGGGTCGACGCGGTGGATGGCGTCGGCGAACTGGACGTAGAGCGCGCCGTAGTCCTCGGGGAGCATGTATTGTCCGTCGGCCTCCTCGCCCATTTCGACGCAGGCGACGGGATAGCCGCGCTTCTCGACGTAGGCGATCTCCGCCGCGGCGTCCTCGGGTGTCGAGTAGATCATGGCCACGGGGATCATGGCCGGCAGGCCGCGCGTGACACCGCAGGTGTAGAAGAAGTCGAGGCCGACCTGGTCGCCGAGCTTCTCGTCGAGGTCGGAGGCCTCGTGCCACGGGTCGACCGAGGAGCAGAGGGTCGGCGTCTGGGTCCCGTCGGGCGCGTGGCGGACGAGGTCCTGGAGGCGGCCGTCGGCGGCCAGCGTCCCCGCCTCGATCTCGCGGATGGCATAGCCGGCGCAGTTGCGGCGGTCGGCCGCGCCGTGCGTGTCGCAGGTCCCCGACGAGGCCGTCATCCAAACGCGGAGATATCTCGCCGCGACCGGCGCCGT
>DATKJS010000137.1:0-5613 GCA_035543515.1 Terriglobales bacterium
GAGACGGCGACGTCGGTCCTGAAGGGGACCTTGACCTCGAAGGCATAGTGGACCTCGTAGCCGGGGTTGCGCCAGGAATGGAAGCCCCGGCGGCCGCGGTCCCGGTCGTGGTCGCGGAACGGTCCGTCGACATAGATGTCCACGGTCCGGCCCTTTTCCTGGATGTCGAGCGTGACCTCTTCGGCGGCCCGGCCGGCCTTGTCCTCGGTCTTGGCGTAGGTCGTCCGGTGCGCGACGAGGAGGACGTCCGCGCCCGAGTAACCCTCGACCTTGATCGGGCCGAAGACATTATCCACGATCACCTCGCCGGGCCTGGAGGCGTCGGCGAACTTCAGGGTCTTGCGGATGTCCTCGGTCTTCCGGACGGGATAGTCCCTGAGGCTGTCACGGTCGGTGGCCTGGGCGGCGAAGAGCGAAGCCGCGCCCAGGAGCAGGGCCACGGCGGCGCCGGTCCGGGCCGGGCGCCGCGCCGCCGGACGGTTCCCGCCTTCCATCTTCTTCCGGCTCTCTTGATGCGTCATGGCGGTCCTCAGATGAGCTGCTTGATCCCCTGTTCCGCGAGCTTCTTGACGTCGGGGTCGAGCTTGTCGTTCTTGACGAGAGCCTTGAGCGCCTCGACCGCCCGCTGCTCGCGGATCTCGACAAGGAGGTCGATCAGGGCGACCTGGACGAGCGGCGAGTCCTGAACGGCGAGCGATTGGACGAGGCTGTCCTTGACTCCCGGCTGGTTGCGGAAGAGGTAGAGGGCCTCGACCGCGGCCAGGCGGACGTTGGGGTTGGCGTCCGTGTTGAGCGTGTTGACCAGGGCGGCCAGGGTCTTGACGTTGGGGGTCTTGACCGCGGCGCTGTAGCTCACGCCCTGGAGCCGGTCCGAGGCCGAGGGCTGGCTGAGGAGCGAGAGGGCCGCGGTCTGCCGCATCTCCTGGACTTCCCGCTGGAGCGTCGCGACGCGCCCCGAGCCCGCGCCGCCGGCGACCCAGCCGGCCCCGGCGCCGACGATCAGGAGGAAGGCGGAGAAGGCGGCGGCGAAGGACGGCCGCCGGAAGCTGAACCATTCTTTCCAGGCGTCCCAGGCCCGCCGACGGACAGCGGCCGCGCCGCTTCCCTCGAGCCGGGCCTTGTAGTCCTCGAGCATGGCGTAGAAGCGGGGACGGAGGGCGGCCGAGGGCTGCTCGATCGCGAGGACGCCGAGCTTGGCCCAGACGGCCGTCAGGTCCTCGATCTCGGTCCGGCACGCGGCGCAGGCGGCCAAGTGGCCCTGGACCTCCCGCCGGGCGGTCTCGTCGAGGTCCCCGGTCAGGTAATCGGCAAATCGCTCCTGGATATGTTCGCAGCTCATGACGCCTTCCCTCCCTGGAGTTCGAAGTAGATCCGGCTGAGGTCCTTGAGGGCCCGGTGGACCTGGACCTTGACCGTCCCCACTTGGCAGCCGAGAAGCTCCGCGATCTCCCGGAGCTTGAGGTCCTGGTAGCGGAAAAGGAGGAGGATCTCCCGCTTCCGCTCGGGGAGCCGGTCCAAGGCCCGGCGGACGAGGGCGGCCTCCTGGTCGGCCTCGAAGCGGTCCTCGGGCAGCGGCTCCCGGCCCGGCGTCGCCTCGGCGCGCTCGTCGAGCGGGACCTCGGGCTTGCGCTTGCGCAGGAAATCGACGTGGGCGTTGCGGGCGATCTGATACATCCAGACGACGAAGCGGCTCTCCCCCTGGTAGCCGGCACGGTACTTGAGGATGCGGGTGAAGACCTCCTGGACGAGGTCCTCGCTCGCGGCGCGATTGCCGGTCAGGCGGAGGAAGAAGTTGAAGAGCATCGTTTGGTGCCTCTCGAAAAGAAGGGCGAGCTTCTCGACCTTCCCGTCCCTGACCTGTTCCATCAGTTCGTTGTCGGTCGGTGCCATGCGTCCGGTCTTCTCTCGCCCGGGATTTGTGCCGTCCATCACTAGATACCGCCTGCCTGCCAAAAGGTTACACCAATCCTGGGGTCGGACCTCAGTAACCTCATGATATTAAAATAAATAACATGATTTCAAGCCGGTTTTTTTGCCTTAACCTGGCAATTTTCATATCTGAACTGAGGACTTAAGCCTGAATACGTCAATCGCGATCGTGCGGATTGTGAGCGCTTAAGCTTCGTTTTTTAGTGGCAAAACCGCAGACTTAAGCCTATAAAAGGCCCTCCTTTTTGACCTAAATACTTATTTATCAGATGGGTACTGAGGTCCGACCCCGAGGATTGACTAACCGGGGAGGGGGGTGCTATAAGGGAGGGGAATTTCCCCCTGGAGAACGCGACATGGCCCGACTGACCTACGCCAAGGCCGGAGTCAAGATCGACGCGGCCGACCGCTTCATCCGGATGATCAAGCCCCTGGTCCGGTCGACCGAGCGGCCCGAGGTCCTGGGCACGATCGGCGGCTTCAGCGGCCTCTTCCGGCCGAGGACGGCCGGCATGAGGGCGCCGGTCCTCGTCTCCTCGACGGACGGGGTGGGCACGAAGCTCCTCGTCGCCGAAGCGCTCGGCAAGTACGACACCGTGGGCATCGACCTCGTGGCCATGTGCGTCGACGACGTTGTCGTCCTGGGCGCCGAGCCGCTCTTCTTCCTCGACTACATCGCCGTCGGCGACGTCCGGCCGCGGATGCTCGTCGAGATCGTCAAGGGCATCGTCCGCGGGTGCCGCCAGGCCTGCTGCACCCTGATCGGCGGCGAGACGGCCGAGCTGCCGGGCCTCTACGCGCCGGGCAAGTGGGACCTGGCCGGCTTCTGCGTCGGCCTCGTCGACCGCCCAAAGATCATCGACGGCCGCTCCGTCCGGCCCGGGGACGCCGTCATCGGGCTTGCCTCCTCCGGCCTCCACAGCAACGGCTACTCGCTCGCCCGGGCCGCCTTCACCGAGAAGGAGCTCCGCGGCGACATCGGGCGGGAGCTCCTCCGGCCGACGCGGATCTATTGCTCCACGATCCTCGCCGTCCTCAAGGATATCCCGGTCAAGTCCATGGCCCACATCACCGGGGGCGGCTTCTACGACAACATCCCCCGCGTCATCCCGGAAGGGTCGGCGGTGCGGGTCGAAAAGGGCGCCTGGCCGGTGCCGGCCATCTTCCGGAAGATCCAGGCCCGCGGCCGGGTCGCCGAGCGGGAGATGTTCCGGACGCTCAACATGGGCATTGGCATGGTCCTGGTCGTCGCGCCGGACCAAGCGGAGCGGGCCGTCTCCCTTTTCGCACGGCTCGGCCAGAAGGCTTGGGTCATCGGCGAGGTCGTCAAGGGCAAGCGGGGCGTCACCATCGCGTGAAACCGTCGGCGATATCCTCTCCGCGGCTTTCTTTGCGCTACCAAAGAAGTGCGCGGTCCGGCTGAGGGGCCTCTCGTCCGTCCCGCCCGTCGGACAACAACTGACATTATCTGACATCCGGCCGGCAAGCCTTGACTTCACCGGGATTCCCCATAATCTGATCATTGCCGCGGGTATCCCGATCCAGTCCTCAGGGGAACCATCCAGGTGAGTTAAGAGCTTAAGGGGGCTCTCTATACGACCGGGAGGAGCACCCCGGAGCGGGGAGCCAGGACCGTGCCTCGAACCTTCCGCGGCGCGTCCGACAGGTTGACCTCCATATCGACATCCCCCGCGGGACCGTCCCGCGACTCGACGAGGTAGGCATCCTCCCCGAGCAGGCCGAGGACTCGGCTACGCCCGCCCCGCAGGGCCAGGGCGCGCCGGAAAAGGGCCCGCCCCTCCTCTTCGACTAGGCCCAGGTTGTCGCTGTCGATGATCATGTTGTCGAGGGCGCCGCAGGCGAGGGCGTAGAGCTCGCGCTCGCTCTGCCCGAGCTCGATCTCCCGGTCCCGGAGGAGGACGCAATCCGGGTCGTTCAGCCACAGCCTGCGGTGCATGAACTGGCGGAGGAGGGCGTTCTTCAGGGCGAAATAGGCGTTCGGCCCCTCGAAGGCGGAGGGGCGCGTTTTCCAATAGGGAGCGGTGTCCTCGCCGATGCGCATCCCGTCGACGAGGCCCGCCGAGGGCAGGAGCGGAGCGCCGCACCCGAGGACAAAGCTCCCGCCGACCGCCTTCCGGATGACGCGGAGTCCCTGCCGGTATGCCTGGATGGGAGTGGCGTTCTTCGCGCGCTCCCCGGGCATGGCCGCGCCGAACAGGAAGTCGATCTTGAAATAGTCGAAACCGGCCTTCTTCAGGCTCGAGAATAGGTCAAAGAGGTGGGCCTGGACCCCGGGCCGGGTCAGGTCGAGGGCATGAATGGCCCGGTCCCAGCTCCGGTGGGCGAACTTGGGCCGGCCGGCCTCGGCCACCATCCAGTCCGGATGGGCGGCGAAGAGGTCCGACGTCTCGGCCGCGCTGAAGGGCGCCGTCCAGATCCCGGCCCGGAAGCCGTTCCCGGTGATGGCCCCGGCCAGCCCGTCGAGGGGCGGGTATCCCGGCTTGGCCCTGGCCCAGTCGCCGATGTCGTGCTCGTAGCCGTCGTCGACCTGGAAGACCTCGAGGGGCATGGCCCGGCGGAGCTTGCGGGCCGCCTCGACGTTCCGGACGACGTCGTCCCATGAGAGGGCGCCGAAGTAATGGTACCAGCTGCACCAGCCGGCCGGGTTCCAGGAGTTGATGCGGACCCGGTTCTCCCTCTTGATGAGCGAGCCGTAGGCCTCGAGGAGGTCCTCGACCGGAGCGCCGCGCAAGACGACCAGCGGCTCGAGGGGGACGGCGTCGGCGAACTCGGTCCCGAAGTACTCGATGTATCCGACGAGCTCGGCGCCTTCGACGAGGAAGAAGGGATGGCCGATCCTCGAAGACAGGAAGCCGAGGACGGCGCCGCCCCAGGCGATGAAATAATCGCTCCAGACGCGGCCCAGGAGCTCGCCGAGAAGCGGCGAGAAGCCGTAGGGATTGCGAGCGTGGATCTCCTCGAGCTCGGGGAAGGAGTCGGCCGGGGCCGCCATCTGCGTCGGCCCCCAGGACTGCCAGTTGTTCATGAGGAAGGCGCGGGGCACGGGCAGGCGGAGGACCTCGACGCGTCCCGGGCGTCCGGATATGGTGCCGCGGACGACGAAGCCGCGGGGAGTCGTCTCGACGTCGATCTCGAGGCGGGCCTTTCCCAGGCGGACGACCCGACGTCCCCCGCGAACAGGCCTGCCGAAAAGCTGCATGTCGTCCTCTCCGTCCGGCGCACCCGGCCGGGCGCGTCGCTCGACGGCATCATTCTATGCGGGGCGCTGGAAAATGGGAAGGAAAATCAGGGCGGGCCCGTCACTTGATGTCGTTCTTCCGGCAGAACTCGTCGATCTTGGCCGCGATCGCCTCCGCCCGGGCCACGGCCTTTTCTTCCGTCAGGGTCTGCCGGAGCCGGGTGAGCTCGCGCCGGACCTTCTGGACGTCGACCGCGGCCTGCTCGGCCGAGTCCAGCCCCGAGGCGAGCCCGCCCGCGGCGTTGCCCATGAACTTGGCCTCGGCCATGGCGAAGCTCTCCTCGACCGCCTTGACGGCGAGCTCCTCGTCCGACAGGGGACGATGGGTCTGCTTGTAGACGAAGAACGCGGCGACGGCGACGAGGAGAATGACCAGGAACGCTTTGCCCATGGGACCCTCCGCGGCCCCATTCTAGGGCAAAGCG
>DATKJS010000138.1:0-10997 GCA_035543515.1 Terriglobales bacterium
CTTCACGCCTCCCCGAAGCGTTCTTTCCGAGCGTCTGCGGAACTCGCTCAGCATTTCCCGACCCGCCCCGCGTCTCAAGCTGGCTCGATCTCCTCGCCCCCTGCTGGATCAGGCTCAGACATCCTCGCCGCCCTCATGAGAGGGGATCCTCTCTTGAAAGCCCCCTCTCATGAGCATGCCCTCGAAAAACGCTTCGGGGAGGCTAAACCGCACATGACGTTCCGTCCAATCCCCGAGGCCCCTCTGGCAATTCGGGGGGGACTAGCGCAGGTGGCGCTGAGGCCGCCCGAAAGCCCCCGTTTGGAGGGGGACCCGTCCGCCTTGCCGATGGGGGAACCGGGACAGGTTCCCGGGGGTCGGGGGATAAGGACGGCCTTAGCGCCACCGGGAGCAGGGATGGAACTGAACACGCCCGGCTCTATTCAAGCGCACGTCAGATCTGGGAAACAAGCTCGCCGTGGAGACTGTACGGGCCGGAGCCGGTGATGCGGACGGCCGCGAAAGCGCCGATCGTGACGCGGGGGGCGGCGAAGTTGACGACGAGGTTGCCCTCGGACCGGCCCGAGAAGCGCCCGCCGCCCTTGGGGCTCGGTCCGGTGACGAGGACGTCGAGCTCTCGCCCGACGAAGGACCGGAGGACCTCGGCCTGGATCGTCTTCTGGAGGGCCTGGAGCTCGAGGAGGCGGCGGCGCTTGGCCTCGAGCGGCACGTCGTCGGCGAGCCGCGCCGCGGCCGTCAGGGGCCGCGGGGAGTAGCGGAAGGAGAAGATGCCGGCGAAGCGGACCCGGCGCAGGGCGTCGAGCGTCGCCTCGAAGTCGTCCTCGGTCTCTCCGGGGAAGCCGACGATGATGTCCGTCGTCAGGAGGAGTCCGGGCAGGGCTTCGCGGAGCCGGGACACGAGGTCGAGGTACTCCTCCCGGCCGTACCCCCGGTTCATGCGCCTGAGGACGGCGGTCGAGCCGGACTGGAGGGGAAGGTGGAGGGACCGGCAGACCTTGGGGTTGCGGGCCATGGCGGCGATGAGCCCGGGGCCGAACTTCGCCGGGTGCGAGGTGATGAAGCGGAGCCAGGCCGGGCCAGGCACGGCGCCGGCCAGGTCGAGGAGGGCGTCCAGACCGCGACCGCTCTCGGGGTCGCGGTACGAGTTGACGTTCTGGCCGAGGAATTGGATCTCCATGGACCCGGACTCCGCCAGCTCCCGGACCTCCCGGAGGACGCTGGCGAGCGGCCGGAACTTCTCGCGGCCCCGGCTGAACGGGACGACGCAATAGGCGCAGAAGCTGTTGCAGCCCTCCATGACCGTGACGAAGGCCGGGGAGGCGCTCTCGCGGAGGGTCTCTCCGGGCCCGAACTCCCGCCAGGCCCGGGTCCGGCCCGTGACGAAACAGGGCCCGGAGGCGGCCCTGGCCGCGATCAAGGGGAGGTCGCGGTAGTTGTCCGGGCCGACGACGAAATCGATGAACGGCCTCTCCCGGAGGAGCGCGGCGCGGCGGACCTGGGCGACGCAGCCGGCGACGCCGATGAGGATGGGGCGCTTTCTCTTGATCGAGGACAGCCGTCCGAGATAGGAAAAGAGCTTCTCCTCCGACTTGGCGCGGACGGCGCAGGTGTTGATGACGACGAGGTCGGCGTCCTCGGGGCCGTCGGCCTCTTCCCCCCCGGCCGCGGCCAGGACGCCGGCGATGTGCTCGGAGTCGTTCTCGTTCATCTGACAGCCGAACGTCCGGACAAAGAACTTCATGCGGGTTATTATACACGAGGAGGGGCCTCGGACGGCGCGAGGACGACCGCTCAGAGGAGCGCGTCCAGGATCTCGGCCGCGTCGCGGACGAGGCCCCTGCAGACCGTTTCGTGGAGCTTCCCTTCGGCGATGGCCTTGTCCCCGGCCGGCGTCCCCATCTCGCAGCCGAGGAGGTCGTTGCAGCGGACTGCGCCGTGGCGCTCGCGGAAGCTGCGGATGAACTCATTGACCAAGGCGTAGGTCCTGTCCTTGGCCGCGACGTCCGCGGACCGGACCCGTCCGTGCTTGAGGCCGATGACCATGAGCGCCCCGGTCACGGCGCCGCACCAGTCGCCCCCGCGGCCGATGCCGCCGCCGAAGGGCTGGGCGAGACGCAGGGCCGTTTCGCGCTCGAGGCCGTAATCTTCCGCGAACGCCGCCAGCACGGCTTGGGAGCAGCTGAAACCCTCGTCGAAGAGGGCCGCAGCCCGGTTCGCGTGGGTCATGGCCGGGTCCTCTCGGCACCGAGATAATGGTCGAGCATCTCGCGGGCCGTGCCGAGCGAGGCCTCGGTCAGGCGGCTGCCGGCGACGAGCCGGGCGATCTCCGTCACGCGGTCCTCGTGGCCCAGGCCGTGGACATAGGTGAAGGTCCGCTCTTTTTCGACCCTCTTCTCGACCCGGAAGTGGTGGGCGGCGGCCGAGGCGATCTGCGGCAGGTGGGTGATGCAGATGACCTGGTGGCGTCCGGCCAGCCCGCGCAGCTTCTGGGCGATGAACTCGGCCGTCCGGCCGCCGATGCCCGAGTCGATCTCGTCGAAGATCAGCGTCTTTGGGCCCTCGCTCTCCTTGCCCACTGACTTGAGGGCCAGCATGATCCGGGAGAGCTCGCCGCCCGAAGCGACCCGCCGCAGGGGCCGCAGCTCCTCGCCGGGGTTGGGGGAGATCAGGAACTCGGCCTCTTCCGTGCCCTGGTCGCGGATCGTGGCCGGGTCGTCGAGCGAGGGGACGGCGGACTCCAGGCGGATCCCGAAGCGGGCCTTCTTCATGCCGAGCTGGGCGATCTCCTTCTCCATGAGCCGCTCGAGCTCGCCGGCGGCCTTCGTCCGCGCCGCCCGCAGCTTCCGGCAAAGCCTGGCGTAGGCTTCGAGCCCATCCCGGACGGCTGCCTCGAGCTCGGCGGCCCGCTCCCGGCTTGAGGCGAGGGCCGCCTGCTCCTTGCGGAGGGCCTCCAGCCGCTCGAGGACGGCCGCGAGCGTCCCGCCGTGCTTGCGCTTGAGCTTTTCGAGAACGCTCAGGCGTTCCTCGATCGCCTCGGCGTCCCCCGGCCCCTCCGACCTTTTGTCCTTGAACCGGACCAGGGCGTCGGAGACCTCGCGGAGGAGGGCGCCGGCCTCCTCGAGCCCCGGCCGGAAGCCGGCGAAGGCCGCGTCATAAGCCGAGAGGTCGGCCAGGGCGGCCTGGAGCTTGGGAAGGAGGGAGAGGAGCGACTCCTCGCCGAGATAGGCCAGGTCGAGGCCCCTGTCGACGAGCGAGGCGATCTTCCCGGCATTCCGCAGGATCTCCCGCTCGCGGAGGAGCTCCTCGTCCTCGCCGGGGGCCGGCCGGGCGCCCTCGATCTCGCGGACCTGGAAGGCGACGAACTCGAGCCGCTCCTCCCGTTCCTTCTCGCGGGCCTCGAGCTGGCGCCGC
Organism: Terriglobales bacterium; assembly: GCA_035543515.1. Taxonomy (GTDB): domain Bacteria; phylum Acidobacteriota; class Aminicenantia; order Aminicenantales; family Saccharicenantaceae; genus DATKJS01. The sequence goes on from DATKJS010000138.1 coordinate 3,412, forward strand.
TCCTCGACGAGACGGCGGAGCTCCTGGGCCGAGCGGGCCGTGTCCCTGAGAAGGTCCGGCCGGTCGACGAACGAGTCGAGGAAGCGGAGATGGCTGTCGAGGTGGAGGAGGAAGACGTGGTCGTTCTGCCCGTAGATGTCGACGAGCTGGGGCCCGAGGTCGCGGAGCCGCCGGACCGGGGCCAGGGCGCCATTGACGTAGGCCTTGCCCGTGCCCTGGTCGCTGACCTGGCGCTGGATGAGGAGCTGGCCGTCCTCGGCAGGGGGGAGCTCCCCGAGGTCAACGGGAGTCTCCCGGACGTCGATGACCGCCTCCACCAAGGCCTCTTTCTTGCCCGTCCGGACGAGGTCGGGCGAACCCTTCTCGCCGAGGACGAGGCGGATGGCGTCGATGAGGATGGACTTCCCGGCGCCCGTCTCTCCGGTGAGGATGGAGAACCCGGGCTCCAGCCGGACCTCCAGGTCCTCGATGGTGGCCAGGTTTCGGACGCGAAGGGACCTGATCATGGCGTTCCGGCGCTCACCTCAAGAGCTTGTAAGGAACCAGGGCCCGGGTCATGTTGATCCGGCCGTAGCCGATCTCGTCGTCCTTGCCCGGGAGCGTGGGCTTGTTTACGTCGTCGGCCGTGTAGCGGATGATGTCCATGACCTGCTTAGCGGTCAGCCAGGACTTGGCGCTCCGGATAAGGGCGGCCAGGCCGGCGACCTGCGGGGCGGCGGCCGACGTCCCCGAGCCGAAAACGTAGGGGAGGTAATCCGGCCCGGCGTACCACTGCGGCACGGGCCCGAGGATCCATTCGCCGGGCGCGGCCACGTCGATCTGGGGCCCGGGGTTCGAGAAGGAGGCGTGAACGTCCGTCGCGTCCGTGGCCGCGACGGCGAGGACGTAGCTGTCGTAGGCCGCCGGGTAGGAAACGGACGTGCCGTCGTTGCCGGCGGCGGCGACGATGACGACGCCCTTATCGTAGGCGTACTTGCAGGCGGCCTCGAGGGCCGGGTCGTCGACGTCGCCGCCCAGGCTGAGGTTGACGACCTTGGCGCCGTTGTCGGCGGCCCAGGTCAGGCCGTCGATGAGCTCGTCGTAGTAGCCGTTGCCGTCCGCATCCAGGACTTTGACCGGGAGGACCATGCAGCCCCAGGCCACGCCGGCGATGCCCTCGTCGTTGTTCGTCTCGGCCGCGGCGATGCCCGCCGTCCAGGTGCCGTGCCAGTTGTCGTCCGTCGCGTCCATGTCGCCGTTGACGAAATCGCGGCCCGCGGAGACGACCTTGTTCTTGAGCTCGACGTGGCTCATATCGACGCCCGTGTCCAGAAAAGCGATGACGACCGAGGCGCTCCCGGTCGTCCGGTCCCAGGCCAGGACCGCCTTGATGTCCGCGCCCGCGGTCAGCGTGATCTGGATGCCCGAGCCGATGGTCAGCGTTCCGCCGAGGTTACGGAGGTTGTACTGGTAGGTCTTGAAGAACGGGTCGTTCGGCACGGCGAACATCCGCGTCCTGAAGTCCGGCCTCACGGACTCGACGTCGGGGTTCTGGCGGAGCAAGGCCATTGCCTCGCTGAGGCTCATCGACGCGGGCTTTTCGGCCCGGAAGACCCCGACGGCCGGGAGATGCCTGACCTTCCCGGCCTCGAACGACCGCAGGATGGCCTCGGCGTTCTCGGCGCTGACCCCGGTCCGGAAACGGACGAGCATCCGGTCCGTGGCCCGGGCGGCGCGGGCCGCCCGCCGCAGGCCCTCGGTCCGGATCGTTCGCGCCGGCCGGCGCGCCGCCGAGTCGTTACGCTTGGACGCCTTCTGCGGGCCCGCCTCGGACACGGCCAGGCCGAACCCGAAGATGGAGAGCATGGCCAGGACGGGCAGGGACTTCTTGCGGGTCGTTGCCATGAACTCCTTCTTGGCCTAGAACCGGTAGAACAGGCCTGCCGAGGCCGCGGCGTCGGCCCCGCCCGGACGGGGGAGCAGGCCCGCCTCGGCCCTGAGGGTGAGCCGCGCGCGCAGCATGACGTCCGCGCCCAGGGCGGCTTCGAGGAAGGCCTTGGCCTTGAGCGTGAGCTTCTCGCGGCCGGCGAGGTCGCCCAGCGTTTCGGTCATCGTCAGGCTGCCGCGAAACCAGCTGGCCGCGACGCGGAGGTAGGGGACGAAGCCGGGTGAGGCCCGATAGAGGAGCCGGGGCCCGAGGGAGGCCTCGAGCCAAGCGGGCTTGGCCCCGGCTGACCCCGATACGGTGAAGTCGCTCATTGGCCGCGTTTTCGTCGCCCCCTGGGAATAGACGAACCGGCCGGCCCCCTCGATCTCAAGGCGGCCGAAAGCGCCGAGCTTCGCGGCCAGCCCGCCGCCGAGGAGGAGGCCGCGGATGGCGCCGGCCTCGTAATCGATGGAGATCGGGAGGCCCTCGAAGACGAGGCCGTCGGGGTTCGTCGAAGGCAGCCCGGCGAAGAGCTCCAACAGGAGCCAGTGGGCCGGCCGGCAAGTCCCTGAAAGGAAGACGGTCGCGGCCCGGACCTTGGTCAGGCCGGCCGAGGCGCCGGAGGCGACCGCCCGGGAGAACGTCGCGACGCCAAGCCCCAGCCCGAACTCCCGACCGGCCGCCGCGGCCCCGGCCTCCCCGGCCGCGGCGAGGAGGAGCGCGAGCGCGGCCAGGACAAGCGCGGGAGGCCTTCCGAGCTTCGCCTTCATGGGCCCACCTCCGCCGGGCGGCATCCGTTTCACCGCGCCTTGGCCCTCGGCTTGGCCGGGGCCTTTTTCTGCTCCTCGATGGCCTTCAGGCGCGCCGTGGCCTTCTTGACGAGCGGGCTTTTCGCATAGTCGGAGAGAAGCTTCGTGTAATAAGGAACGGCCTTCTCGGGCGCGCGCGCAGCGATGTAGGCCTCGCCGAGATAGAAATAGACGAGGTCCATTCTCGAGAAGTCGGGGTAAGTCGTCATGACCTCGGTCAGCCGGCTGATCGCGGCCCTGGGCGCCTTCATCCTCGCGTACTGGACGCCGATGTCCGCCGCGTGGGACGCCAGGCGCTCTTCGCAGTCCTTCACCTTGGCCTGGGCGTCCTTGGCCTGGTCGCTGGCCGGGTAATCGGCGATGACTTTCCGGAACTCCGTCAAGGCCTGGGTCGTCTTGGTTTGGTCGCGGCCCGTCTTCTCGACCTTCTTGTAGAAGCTCATGGCGATCTGGTACTGGCAGTAGGCGGCCGAGGGGCTGTACGGATAGGCCTTGATGAACTCGCGGTATTCCGCCGCGGCCAGGATCATGTTCCCTTCGTCGCCCTTCTTGAAGTAGGTATCGGCGATGAGCAGCTTGGCCCGCTGGGCGTAGAAGCTCTTGGGGAAGGAATCGATGAGCTGGCGGAGGTAGAGCATCCCCTTCTCGCTGTCTTTCTTGATGGCCGCCTCGCCGAGCTTAAAGAGCGCCTCGTCGGAGGCGGCGACATCGGGCGCGATCTGGACGGGGGCCTTGCGGCAGCCGGTGACCGGACCGAGGACCGCCAAGGCGAGGGGGAGGGCCAGGGCGGCGGGGAGGATCCTGTGCAGGGTGTGAGAGTTCATGTCATGCGTCCTTGTCGTCGGCGCCCAGGGCAGCGACGCGTTTCATCTCCCGGATGGCCGCCGCCGGGTCCGGGGCTTCGAAGATGGCCGAACCGGCCACCGCCACGTCCATGCCCGCCCGGAAGGCCGCCTCGAGGTTCTCGGGCTTGAGGCCGCCGTCGACCTCGATCGCGGCCGCCAGCCGCTCCTCGCTCAGCCAGGCCTTGAGCTTCCGGATCTTGTCCAGGGTGCGCGGGATGAAGGACTGGCCACCCCAGCCCGGGTCGACGGACATGAGGAGGACGAAGTCCGCCTCGCCGAGGACCTCGCGGAGCGTGCCGAGCGGGGTGCCTGGGTTGAGGGCCACGCCGGCCTCGCGGCCGAGCTCGCGGATCATCGTCACGTCCTTGTGGAGATGGGCCGTGGCCTCGGCGTGCAGGGAGATCCAGTCCGCGCCGGCCTCCGCGAAGGCCGGGATGAAGGCCCGGGGGGTCTCGACCATGAGATGGACGTCGATCGGCAGCCGCGTCCTCTTGCGGACGGCGGCCACGAGCTGCGGCCCCAGGGTCAGGTTCGGGACGAAGTGGCCGTCCATGATATCCACGTGGATGAGGTCCGCCCCGGCCCGCTCGGCGAGCTCGACGGCCTGGCCTATGGCCGAGAAATCGGCCGAGAGGATGGACGCGGCGATGAGCTTCGTCACCGGCTGACCTCCAGCGTGATGAGGTTCCGCTTCTGGACCTTGGACCCGGCCAGCGGGAACTGCCCGACGATGAAGCCCGAAGACCGCCCGGGGTAGTAGCGGTACTGGATGTCCGCGACCTTGAAGTCCAGGCCCTTCAACCAGCCGAGGACCCGGTCCGCCCGCCGCTCGATGAGGTCGGGCATGACGTAACGCTCCTCGCGCGCGCCCTGGCTGAGGAGGAGCCCGACGCTCGAGTTGCGCTCGACGACCTGCTCCGGGGCCGGCTTCTGGGCGATGACCCGGCCGGCCGGGTATCGAGAGGTGTGGACCTGGCTCAGCTTGCCCTTGAGGAGGCCGGCGGACTGGAGCAGGGTCAGGACGCTTTCCAGGCTCTTGCCCTCGAGGCCGGGGACGGCAACGCTCCGGCTGCCCGCGCTCGTCACGACCTGGACGACCCTGGTCACCCGGATGCGCGAGTCGGGGGCCGGGTCCTGCCGGATGATGAGCCCGCGCTCCCAGCGGTCGTTGAACTCCGAGCCGCGCTGGGCGACCGAGAGGTCTTTCTTGGCCAGCTCCGCGCGGGCCTGGGCGAGGCTCAGGCCGGTGAGGTCGGGCATGCTCACCGACTCGCCTTTGAGGATGACTTGGGAGAAAAGGATCGCGGCCAGGAAAAAGACGATGAAGAACAGCGTCGCACAGAGGGCAATCTTATAGAGGACGCTGTTCGGCATGGTCGATGGTCACGGCCCGGCCGCCTTCACGGCTCCGGAACGGGAGATATTATTACCATAGAAACCGAACCAAGTAAACTCGCCGGGCGTTGCGCCAGCCCCGGGCGCGGGGGGCCGGGAACGGGCGGGGTGCGGAGCCGGCCCCGATGGGCTATAATGGGGCTTCTCGAGGAAGGAGCGACGCCATGATGATGCCTTCGGATTTCCGCAGCGACACGGTGACCCGGCCGACGGAGAAGATGCGCCGGGCCATGGCCGAGGCCGTCGTCGGCGACGACGTGCTCGGCGACGACCCGACCGTCCTGGAGCTCGAGCGGCTGGCCGCCGGGACCGTGGGCAAGGAGGCGGCCCTGTTCTGCCCGTCCGGGACCATGGCCAACTCGATCGCGGTCAAGATGTGGACGAACGCCCTCGAAGAGGTCATCGTCGAGGAGCGCTCCCACATCTACAACATGGAATCGACGCACATGACCTTCATCTCCGGCGTGACGCCGCGCCCGGTGAGGTCGGTGCGCGGGGCGATGGACCCGAAGGACGTCGCCGCGGCTATCCGCAGGCCGAACGTCCACACCCCCCAGACGACGCTCATCTGCCTGGAGAATACTCACAACAACTGGGGCGGGGCGGTCCTGCCGCTCGAGAACTTCAAGGCCATCCGCAAGGTCGCTGACGAGCATGGCCTGAGAGTTCACCTTGACGGGGCGCGGGTCTTCAACGCCAGCCACGCCTCGGGCGTCCCGGTCAAGCAGTACGCCGCCCAGGTCGACTCGATGATGTTCTGCCTTTCGAAGGGGCTCTCGGCGCCGGCGGGGTCGATGCTCGCGGCCAGCCGGGAGAGGGTCGACTTCGCCCGGCGGCTGCGGAAGGCTTTGGGCGGGGGCATGCGCCAGGTCGGCGTCCTGGCCGCGCCGGGGATCATCGCCCTGACCGAGATGACCGGGCGGCTCAAGGACGACCACGTCCGGGCGAAGGCCCTGGCCCGCGGCATCAGCGGCCTGCCCGGGGTGACGATGGACCCGGCGGTTGTTGAGACCAACATCGTCATCTTCGGCTTCGACCATCCGACGCTTTCCGTGGACGCGATGTTGGCGAGGCTGAAGGACGAGGGCGTCCTGGCCCTGGCCGTGAGCGGCGGCATCCGCATGGTCACGCACAAGGACGTCGGCGACGAGGACGTCGACCGGGCCGTCCGGGCCTTCAAGGAGATCCTGGCCCGTTAAGCCTCGACCGCTGGAGGGGACCCGCCCTGGCGCGTCACGACTTGCGGTGGTGCCGACGCCGTCCTCATCCCCCGGCCCCGGGAACCTGTCCCTGTTCCCCGGTCGCAGGGCCGACGGGCCCCCCTCCAAACGGGGGCTATCAGACGGCCTTGACACCACCGCCACGAGAGGTCAAGGCCGGCCCGCCATCGGAAGGAAAGGCCTGCGGCGTTCGGCTGACGTATAATTGTGACATGCCCGGGCCGATCATCCGCGAAGTCGAGGCGAAGTCCATTCTCAACGCCTCGAAGATCTATGATTATTGCGTCAACCCCTATACGGGTTGCCAAGTGGGCTGCGTTTATTGCTACGCCGCGCTGTTCATGCGCCGTTACAGCGGCCATAGCGAGCCGTGGGGAGACTTCGTCGATGTCAAGATCAACGCCCCCGCCCTTCTCGCAAAACAGGTCGTCAAGGCCAAGCGCGGCACCATCTGGTTCGCCTCGGTCTGCGATCCCTACCAGCCGCTCGAGGAACATTACGGCCTAACCCGCCGGTCGCTCGAGGTCCTCATCGGCCGCACGTTCCCGGTCGTCATCCAGACGAAGTCGGCCCGGGTCCGCCGCGACCTCGACGTCATCAGGCGCATCCCGGAAGTCGAGGTCGGCTTCAGTATCGCCAGCGACGACGAGAGCGTCGTCCGGCTGTTCGAGCGGATGTCGTCGCCGGTCGGGGAGAGGATCGAGGTCCTGCGGGAGTTCAAGGCCGCGGGCGTCCCGACGTTCGCCTTCGCCGGGCCGCTCCTGCCGGGGAACCCCGAAAGGCTGGCCGCGCTCCTCGCCGGAGCCGTCGACCGCGTTCTCATCGACCGCATGAACTACGTCCCGGCCGTCCGGGAGTTCTACGCCCGCCACAGCCTTCTCGATGCCCTGACGGATTCCTTTTTTAGCACACAATCGACGCGTTTGGCCAGGGCCCTTCGCGTCCGCGGCATCCGCGTCGAAACCGTGTTTTAGGCTCCCTGTCCTTTCGGGAAACGATCTAAGGCACCTGTAAGCGACGGCGGCGCCGAGCTCGAGCGCATGGACTACCTGGAGCTCATCGCCCGGGTGACCTCTCACATCCCCGACAAGGGCCAGGTCATGGTCCGCTACCACGGGCTCTACGCCAATGCCCACCGGGGCAAGGTCCGCAGGGCCGGGCGAAGGGGGTTCTCGGCGCGGATTGTCGAGGAAGAGCTGACGTGGCTTGCCTCAAAGGGCTGGGCCGGGATGATCCGCAAGGTCTGGGAGGTGGATCCGCTCGTTTGGCGCCGCTGCGGCGGAGGGATGAAGGTCGTCGCCTTCTTGACCGAGCCTGTGGTCGTCGACCGGATCATCCGTCACCTCGAGTTGACGTTCATGGCCGAGAAGCCGCCTCCCGCCTATGCCTTCGAGCAGGTCTCCCTGATGAC